>NZ_JBFTZQ010000006.1:0-157878 GCF_056406715.1 Arthrobacter sp. P1_B11 | reverse complement strand
CTTATCCCAGAGTTAAGGGCAGGTTACTCACGTGTTACTCACCCGTTCGCCACTAATCCCCGRTGCAAGCACCGGATCATCGTTCGACTTGCATGTGTTAAGCACGCCGCCAGCGTTCATCCTGAGCCAGGATCAAACTCTCCGTTGAAAAAAACAGACACAACCAGGAACCACGGGAAAACGCGGAACCAAGCTGCACAAAATTTGAAACCAGCTGTAAAAACCAGACCACACCACAGGGGCGGCGCARYCYGGTCAATTCAACCAATTCATATAAAATAAACCGGTATCAACAAACTTGGCACACTATTGAGTTCTCAAACAACAGACACATTCGAATACTTCTCGAAACAATTCGCAAGTCTATTCGCAAATTTCATTTGTTTCGCATTTCTTCGCTGCGATGTTTATAGCTTATTTCATTCATATTCACTTTGCAAATCCGGGTTGTTTTCCCGATATTCACTTGGTGGTACGAATCCGCCCATAGCAAATGGAAGCTTTTCTTCATTTCGTGCGTTGCACATGAAGAATCGCATCTCAAGTGAAGGGGGGTTTGTCACCACTCAGCGGCGGCGACTCAGAAAACATTACACGCTCCCCCGCGGCCGTGCAAATCGGCTGCGAAGGAGCGTGCAATTGGGTTTTTGCGGCGCCAGAAGTGCTAGACGCCTGACACCTGAACGGTGGCCAGGTTCTTCTTTCCCCGGCGCAGCAGCAAGTACTTTCCGTGAAGCAGCTCGGATGCAGGAATCACAGCATCCGGATCTGACACCTTGGCATTGTTGACGTAAGCGCCGCCCTCACTGACGGTCCTGCGGGCAGCGGATTTGCTCTCCGACAGTCCTGAGGCAACCAGGAGATCGATGATGCCCAGGCCCGCCCCGTCCACTGACGCGGAAGGCAGTTCGGCGGTCGCGGCCGCGAGGGTCTGCTCGTCAAGCAACGAGAGGTCGCCGTTGCCGAACACGGCGGCCGACGCAGCGATGACCTTTTCTGTGGCGTCGACGCCGTGAACCAGCGAAGTCACTTCGTAAGCAAGCTTGCGCTGGCCCTCCCGGGCGAAGGGACGCTCAGCAATGGATTCCGCCAGTGCCTCAATCTCTGCCCTGCCTAGGAACGTGAAGACCTTAAGGCGGTCCACAACATCGGCATCCGCCGTGTTCAGCCAGAACTGGTAGAACGTGTACGGGCTGCACATGGCCGCGTCCAGCCAGATGGCGTTGCCCTCGCTCTTGCCGAACTTGGTGCCGTCGGAGTTGGTGATGAGCGGGGTGCCGAGCGCGTGGACGGTCTTGCCCTCCACCTTGCGGATGAGTTCCGTACCGCTGGTGAGGTTGCCCCACTGGTCGGATCCGCCGGTCTGCAGAACACAGCCGTAGTCGCGGTGGAGCTGGAGGTAGTCCATCCCCTGCAGGATCTGGTAGCTGAACTCCGTGTAGCTGATGCCTTCGTCCGAGCTGAGGCGTGACGCGACAGCGTCTTTGCGCAGCATGGTGCCTACACGGAAGTGCTTTCCGATCTCGCGCAGGAAGTCGATCGCGCTCAGCGGCGCGGTCCAGTCGAGGTTGTTGACCATGCGGGCAGCGTTGCCGCCCTCGAAGCTGAGGAACCTGCGGACCTGGGCCTGCAGGTAGCCCACCCACTCAGTGACGGTGTCCTTCGTGTTCAGGGTGCGTTCCGCCGTCGGCCGCGGATCCCCGATCAGGCCGGTGGAGCCGCCCACGAGACCCAGGGGCTTGTGGCCGGCCAGTTGCAGCCTCCTCATAAGGAGGAGCTGGACCAGGTTTCCCAGGTGCAGGCTCGGCGCCGTGGGGTCGAACCCGCAGTAATACGTGACCGCATCCCCTGCGAGGAGTTTCTCCAGCTCCACCTCGTCGGTGGAGACGTGGACAAGGCCGCGCCATTTGAGCTCCTGCCAGACGTTGGCAAAGCTGGGGTCGTTCTGCTGGGATTCGAGGTCGTTTAGGTGTGACACGACTTCTAAGTTAGCAGGATCGGCGGCGCCTGGCCCCCGATGAAGGTTCGGATGTCAGGCGCCCGGGCCGTTCTCTTCAACTTCTAGCGTTCGATGCCCGCCGGAATGCCGTCAGCAGCGATGAGCCGGAGCCGTTGGGTGGGCCGGGTCATCGCCACATAGAGGTCTCCCACGCGTCCGTGTTCATGATTCAGCATCACGGACGGTTCAAGGACCACCACGCCGTCGAACTCGAGGCCCTTGGCTTCCCTGGGACTGATCACCACAACGTCCTGTTCGTAGCTGCCGGCGCCCGTCCCGATGCGGCGGCCGTAGGCCGCGCGCAGCGCTGACGTCGCTTCCGCCAGGAGATCGCCGTCGGCAATCACCGCCAGCAGGCCGCCGTCGATCGCGTCCAGCTCCTCCGGGAGCACCTCCACCAGCCGGCTCACCAGGCCGCCCGGCTCCACGCGGTCGATGACGGGCGACCAACGGCCCTCACGGACAGCCTTGGGTGCGGACACCACGAGCCCGGCGGCGTTTGCCATCCGGGCTGCGGCCTCGGCGATCTGCGACGGTGTCCGGTAGTTGACCGTGAGCTCTTCGAGCTGCCAGCGGTCTCCGAACATCGGAGCGAGTGCACCCTGCCACGAATTCGCGCCGGCCACGGAGCTGGTCTGGGCAATGTCCCCCACGATGGTGAAGGACTTCAGCGGGCAGCGCCGGACGAGGAGGCGCCACTGCATGGGCGAAAGTTCCTGGGCTTCGTCGACCACGATATGGCCGAATGCCCAGGTGCGGTCGCTGGTGGCACGCTCGGCGGCGGTCAGCCGTGCCTCGCGTTCCTCGTTCTGCTCAACCAGTTCCTCGGCAGAGACCAGGACATCGACGCCGGCCGTCTCCATGTTGACGAGCGTCTGCCGGGCGTTTGCCAGATCGCGGGCGCGGTCGTGCTCCTGCTGTGCCAGTCCGCGGCCCGCGGCGGGATCGAGCTCGCCGAGGAGTTCGGCTGCCTCGTCGAGCAGGGGAACGTCGGCCTCGGTCCACCGGGCGTCAGGTGCCCGGAGCAGGAGTTCGCGCTCCTTGGCGGTCAGCTTGGGCGTGCAGGCTTCCAAAATCGCGGGTTTGCTCAGCAGTTCACTGACAAGCTTTTCGGGCGTCATCGGCATCCAGCAGAGGTTCAGGGCCACGCGGACATCCCGTGCGGAGCGCACATCCTCGGCGAGGTAGGACCGGTCGGCATTGTTGCCGATGTTGCCGGCTTCCACCAGTTCCGTCATCTGCTCCGTCAGTTCCCGGAGCAAAATCTTGACGAAGGTAACGCGTGCCTCGTTGTGCGGCTTGCCGGTGGAGCGGGCGCGCTCCCGGGCCCGCCGGACCTGCCGCGGCGTGAGGACCAGCTTGCGTCCGTCCACTTCCAGAATGCGGTTTTCGGCGGGGATGCGCTGGCGGTTTGCCACGGCGTTGGCGACGACGTCGGCCATGTCCAGCCGCCCCTTGATTGCAGCGACGTCCGCCTCCGGCTCGGGCACGGCATTGATGCCCGGCATCAGCCGGCCAACGCTCGCCATCACCACTCCGGTCTCGCCGAGCGAGGGCAGGACGCGTTCGATGTACTTCATGAACGACGACGACGGTCCCACGAGCAGCACGCCGGCGGTCTTGAGCCTGTCCCGGTGCGTGTACAGCAAGTATGCGGCGCGGTGGAGCGCAACGGCGGTTTTGCCCGTTCCCGGACCACCCTGGACGACAAGGGCTCCGGAGATGGAGGACCGGATGATGCGGTCCTGTTCGGACTGGATGGTGCCGACGATGTCCGACATCCGGCCGGTCCGCTTCGAGTTCAGGGCAGCGAGCAGGGCACCTTCACCCTGCAGGGAGTCGTTGTCTGCCAGCATGTCCGCGTCGAGGACGTCGTCTTCGATGGCCTTGACCTCGCGGCCCTGCAGGATCAGGTGCCGGCGACGGCGAACACCCTGGCGGTCGAAGGCAGTGGCCTGGTAAAAGTGCCCGGCTTCGGGCGCACGCCAGTCCACCATGAGGCGCTGGAGGTCCTCGGTGGTCAGGCCGATGCGGCCGATGTACTGCGCCTCGCCCGAGTCGAGGTCCAGCCGGCCGAACACGAGGCGGTCGTCGACGGCGTCGAGTTGCGCCAGGCGGTCTTCGTACAGTGCAGCAAAGGCGTCGCGTTCTGAAACGTTCTGCATGGTGCCCACAGCGCCGGCACGGCGCACGTGCGCCAGCTGGGTGCGCTTTTCCTCGCGCAATTCATCAAGCCGTGCGTACAGACCGGCAACATAGTCCCGTTCGTGGGCCAAATCGGCGTCGAGCATCTAAACGTTCCCCTATCGCAAAAGACAGACCGTCCATTCTACAACCATTTTTGTCAGCGCGCCCGTGGTGCCATGTATTTCCGGCGCCTCAGAGAATTGTCGCCAGCGCTGGCTGCTCACACGAGCTGCTAGAGGCGGAGCAGCGAGCGGACGCGGTGCCCGGCAAGGGCTGCGCGGCCGCGCAGCTCCCCCAGCTCCATGACCACTCCCACGCCGGACCCGTGGACACCGCAGCGTTCGAAGAGCCGCACCGCTGCACTGAGTGTTCCGCCGGTGGCCAGGACGTCGTCCAGGATCAGCACCCGGCTGCCGGCGGGCAGGTCCGTCTTGTGGAGTTCAAGCGTGGAGGTTCCGTACTCCAGGGCGTAATCCTCGGCGTAGACGTCACGGGGCAGTTTGCCCGCTTTCCGCACGGTGATGACCCCTGTTCCCGTGGCGTAGGCTGCGGCGGCGGCAAGCAGGAAGCCGCGGGCCTCGACGCCTGCCACGGCATCGAACTGGCCCTTGAACGGTTCCACCAGGGAGTCCACGACGGCCCGCAGCGCACGGCCGTCGGCGAACACGGGAGTCAGGTCCTTGAACACGATTCCCGGCTTCGGATAGTCCGGCACGGTGGCGCAAAGCCGGGTGATCAGCTGGTCCACGGGAACGGATTTGGGGGCCGGGGTCTGCTCGCTCTGGTTCACCCGTCAAGCCTACGACGTGTTGCCGAGCCGCCGCGTTACTGAACCCCGCCGGTCACGGACTAGGCCGAACGCACCTTCGCCGCCTTATAGCGGGAAACCGTGGGGTCCCCCGTCAGCCAGAAACGCCAGGGATAGTCGTGCGATCCGCCGTCCCCGGCGACGCCCACTCTGGGTCCGGCGCTTACGCCGGCCACCGGCGCCGGGGGAAGTTCGAGGCTGAACGGGTGCGTGAGCGCGTCCCGGCCGCTGTCCGCCGTCGTCAGTCCGAGGGCGGTGGCCAGGCGGGCAGGTCCGCTGGCCAGGTCCTTGGCCGATTTCGACGTCGGCCGCCTCGCCAAGGCAAGCGGCAGCCCGTCCACAATCTCTCCCGCACGCAGCAGCACGGCGGAGGCGTGGCCGGACGGCCCGCAGACGATGTTGGCGCAACTGTGCATGCCGTATGTGAAGTACACATAAAGATGCCCGGCCGGGCCGAACATCGGCGCGTTCCGGCGCGTGGGGCCGCGGAATGTGTGGGACCCGGGATCGGGATGCAGCGAATCGCCGGGCCCCATGTAGGCCTCGAGTTCCGTGATCCGCACGGACACAGGACCATCCGGGCTGTGGTGGGTGAGGACGGCGCCCAGGAGCAGGGGCGCTACCTCGCGGGCATCGCCGGTGAGGAATTCCCGCACGTGATCCTCGTCCTCCGATGCGGGGTGGCTGCTGCTGACGGTCATGCTCCGACTTTACCCACCCGTGCCCCCGCCACCGACGGGAGGGCGCAAACTATCGCACGGCGATGTCCGATTTCCGCTAGCTGCGTCCTGCTTCGGCTGGCAGGATGGAGTCATGGACTTCTTGCAGCGCTACCGTGCAATCGACGCACGGGACACCCGTTTCGACGGGCAGTTCTATACGGCGGTGCGGACCACGGGAATCTATTGCAGGCCCTCGTGCCCGGCCAGGACGCCGAAAGCCGAGAACGTCACCTTTTACGAAACCTCGGCTGCGGCCCACGACGCCGGCTACCGCGCGTGCAAGCGCTGCCTTCCGGAAGCAGTGCCGGGAACGCCTGCGTGGAACGTGCGCTCGGACATCGCGGGCCGTGCCATGCGGCTCATCAACGACGGCGTGATCAACCGCGACGGCGTGGAAGGACTGGCCGCACGCCTGGGATATTCGTCCCGGCAGCTGAACAGAATCCTCAGCCACGAGCTCGGCGCCGGGCCGCTCTCCCTCGCCCGGGCCAGCAAGGCACAGACCGCCCGAACACTGCTGGTGTCGACGCCCATGAAACTCGCGGACATCGCTTTCGCGGCCGGGTTCAGCAGCGTTCGCCAGTTCAATGAGACCGTGGGCGAGGTGTTCGACATGACCCCCACCGCCCTGCGCGCCACCGCGCGGATTCATCCGTCGCCGGCTGCCAGTACCGCGCTCACGCTGAACCTTCCCTACCGTGAACCCTTCGACCCGGGCATCTTCGGCTTCCTTGCGGTCCGCGCCATTCCCGGAATCGAGGCGGGCACGCCGTCGTCCTATGCCCGTTCGCTGCGGCTGCCGCACGGTGACGCGCGCTTCAGGGTCGAGTACGACGCCGGCGCCCCTGGGCGGCCCCTGGTGCTCACCATCGGCGCGGTGGACCTGCGCGACCTGTCAGCCCTGCTGAGCAGGGTCCGCCGGCTCTTCGACCTCGACGCCGACCCCCTCGCCATTGACGGAGCACTCGGCACCGATCCCCGGCTGTCAGAGGCTGTTGCCGAAACTCCCGGCATCCGCATGCCCGGCGCCCTGGATCCGCACGAGCTCCTGGTCCGCGCCATGGTCGGGCAGCAGATCACGGTGGCCGCGGCCAGGACGGCCCTCACCCAGCTGGCCGCCGCGGGCAGCCCGAGCACCGCTCCCGGCGAAGGCTTGGACAGGATGTTCCCGACGCCGGAGCAGATCGCACTGGCCGGCCAAGGACTGCTGCGCGGGCCGCGGCGGAGAATAGACTCCCTTGTGGCAACCGCCGCGGCGCTTGCTTCCGGGGACCTGGACCTGGGCTACGGGGACGATCTGCCCGGTCTTCGCGCGAATCTCCTTCCCTTGGCGGGCGTGGGCCCCTGGACAGTGGGATACGTTGCGATGCGAGTGATCGGCGCACCGGATATCTTCCTGGCCAACGACGCCGCGGTACGCAATGGAATCCGGGCACTCGGGCAGGTGTCCGCCACTCAAGGCGCCTCGCCTGATTCCACGCTGTCCTCAGATTTCAGCGAAGTCAGCCCGTGGCGGTCGTACGCCACCATGCACCTCTGGCGCGCCGCAGCGGCCGCGCCGAAAACCACCACAAAGAAGGCTTTGAAATGACATCTCAGCACAACGGCGCAGACATGAATGCGCAGCTGCTCACCATGACCACGCCGGACGGCCCATTCACGATCATCGCCCGCGACGGCGTTGTGCTGGCTTCGGGCTGGACCGCCGATTCGGGCGAACTCACCGGGCAGATCCATCCGGAGCTGCAGCCCGTGGCGTACGACAGCGTGGACGACCTCGGCCCCATCTCCTCCGCGGTGGAAGCCTTCTACGCCGGGGATCCTGTTCCGGCCATGAGCGTGCCGGTGCTGCAGAAGTCAGGCCCGTTCCGCGCCCATGCCTGGGATGTGCTGCGCACCGTCAGCCCCGGCGCGCCGGTGACGTACACCGAATACGCGGTGCTGTCCGGCAACGCCAAAGCGGTCCGCGCCGCGGCCAGCGCGTGCGCCTTCAACGCTGCGGCCCTTTTCGTGCCGTGCCACCGTGTGGTCCGCACCGACGGCACGTTGGGCGGTTTCCGGTGGGGGCTGCGGATCAAGGAAAGCCTGCTGGCCCGTGAAAAAGAGGCCCTCACCCGGACCTAGGTCTTAGGCGGCTATCGGCCCGGTGGGGCGTGCGCGTTTGTGGGCCTTGGCTTGGTGCCGGAGTTCGCGTCTCTGGCGGGTTTGAGGCTGTGGCATTTCCGGACCCTGAACGCCGCGCTGCCGGCATCGCCGGAGTCACCGGCGGGCTCAAACGCGACGGCGATCCGGGCCTGAGTGGCAGCCGCCGCGGACTTAAGATCCTCCAGCTCCCGCAACTGGTCAATCATGGTGCCGCTACTGGCTTCTGGTTGCCGTCCATAACCAGAGTCTGCCAGCGACCCCTGACAAAAATGCGATAGGGCGGGCAAGGGTCCAGCATCCGGCTAGTGCGGCACTCCCGAGGGCCAAGGAAGCAGCTCCGGCAGGTCCACTCCGTCGGCGGCTGCCGAGGCACGCAGGCTGCCCAACGAAGGTTCGCGCCCGGCCAGCCACGCAGCGATATCCGTGACCATCCCGCTGATCACCGTGGAACGCCCGCCGGCTCCGATGGCCACGGGCGGCAGGCCCAGCGGCTGGAGCACAAACTTCTGCCCCTCCGGAACCCGTGCCGTCAGGAAGTCGAACAGATGCTCGCAGAAAAGCCTGCTCCACGCTTCAGGGCCAGGACCCGTGCCGAGGTCCGAGGCATGGATCACGAGTTCGCGCCAGAGGGCGCGGCCGCCGTCGAAGACCACTCCCCCGCGGTAGGCGATGGGGACCTGCCAACCGGCGGCATCCAGCGCGTCGAAGGCCCGGAGCGCCCGTTCCAGCGCGGCGTCCAGGTCGGCGCGGTGTTCATCGATGCTGTGCCCCGCGGCCATCCCGATCGCCTTCGTGCGGCCCTCGTAGCCGCCGTCGTACAACTCCACGGAAGCGCCGCGAGCGGCGAACTCCAGCTGTCGGGCCATCGCGTTCGAGATCCCGGTGATGTGGGCCAGAACATGTCCCCGTGTCCAGCCCGGAAGTTTCGACGACGCCGGGACGTCATCAGCGGTGAGTTTTGCCGCCTGGGAGGCAACGGCGTCGGCCGCTTTGTGCAGTTCCGTGAGTACTGTCTCAGGTGTGATTGCGGTCATACGGCAATCGTAGCGGACGGTTAATCGGCCTTAACGCAGCTCGGCGTTCCCCGCCGGCCGGTAGAAGTGCCTGATGTGCCTGCGGTCGTGCCGGGCCTGCCAGAACTCGATCTCCAGAGGCTGGATGGCGTAAAGCTGCCAGTCCGGATTGTGGCTGCCGTCCGCCGCTGGCCGGGCGTCCCAGTCCGCCGCCGATGCCTCCGCGGACAGCTCCACCGCGTGGCCAACCACACGGACCTGCCTGCCCTGCAGCGGCCAGTAGAAGTTCAGCGCGGCCCTGGGGTTCGCCGATAGTTCCCTCCCCTTGCGTGAGGTACGGGACGTCGCGATGTGCCAGCCGTCGTCGTCGATGTCTTTCAGGATCAGCATCCGGGACGACGGCTGGCCGTCGGAATCCGCCGTGGCCAGGCTGCACGCATGCGGCTGCCGCTCCCCGGCATCCAGGGCAGCCGCCAGCCACTTCCGGAACAGCTCGGCCGGGTCCGCGGGGGCAGTAGCCGCATCAAAGTCCGGAAGGTTTTCGGGGAAATCCGGCAGGGCACGCAATTGCCGGCGGAAGGATTCGCTCATGGCGCCATGGTAGCGGGGAGTTTTCGCTCGTTAACGCGCAACGCTCTCTCACTTTTCGCAGGAAAATCGGCAACGCTCTCTCCCTTTCTTGAGGAAAGTGAGAGAGCGTTGCCCAAAAAGCTGCAGGAAGTGAGAGAGCGTGCGGCTGTTAGCCGGCGTACTCCCGCACACCGGCGAGCTCGGCTTCCAGCGCACCAAGCTGGCGTTCGACGGCGGCCGGTGCCGTGCCGCCCTGCGAGTTGCGGCTGTTGAGCGAACCCTCGGTGCTGAGGACTGTGCGGACCTCCGGCGTCAGGTGCTCCGAGATGGCGGCGTATTCCTCATCCGTAAGGTCCCAGAGCTCGACGCCGCGGCCTTCGGCCTGCTTCACCGCGGCGCCGGAGAGCTCATGCGCCTCGCGGAACGGGACGCCCTGGCGGACCAGCCATTCGGCAATGTCGGTGGCCAGCGCGAAGCCCTGCGGTGCCAGCGACTCCATCCGTTCGGTGTTGAACTTCAGCGTCGCGATCATGCCGGAGACTGCCGGGAGCAGGAGCTCCAGCGTGTCGGCGGCGTCGAACACCGGCTCTTTGTCCTCTTGGAGGTCGCGGTTGTACGCGAGCGGCAGTCCCTTGAGCGTGGCCAGCAGCCCGGTCAGGTTGCCGATCAGCCGGCCGGCCTTGCCGCGTGCCAGTTCAGCCACGTCCGGGTTCTTCTTCTGCGGCATGATCGAGGAGCCCGTGGAGTAGGAATCATGCAGCGTGACGAAGGAAAACTCCTTCGTGGCCCACAGGATCACTTCCTCCGAGACACGCGAGAGGTCCACGCCGATCATGGCGGTCACCCAGGCGAACTCAGCGAAGACATCGCGGGAGGCGGTGCCGTCGATCGAGTTGTGCGTTGCCGAGAAGAAGCCCAAGTCCGCAGCAACAGCTTCCGGGTCCAGGCCCAGCGAGGAGCCCGCAAGAGCGCCGGAGCCGTAGGGCGAAACGCCGGCGCGTTTGTCCCAGTCCTGCAGCCGCTGGACATCGCGCAGCAGCGCCCAGGCGTGGGCCAGCAGATGGTGGCTGAGCAGGACCGGCTGCGCGTGCTGGAGGTGCGTGCGGCCAGGCATGGCCACGCCCCGGTGCGCCTTGGCCTGCTCCACGAGAGCATCGATGGTGGCCAGGACTCCTCGGGCAATGATCCGGGCGTGGTCGCGCAGGAACATGCGGCCGAGGGTGGCCACCTGGTCGTTGCGTGACCGGCCGGCGCGGAGCTTGCCGCCCAGCTGGGTGCCGGCGCGCTCGATCAGGCCCCGTTCCAGCGAGCCGTGCACGTCCTCGTCGGACTCCGCGGCCGTGTAGGCGCCGGAGGCGACGTCCGCGTCCAGCTGCTTGAGGGCCGCGAGCATGCCCTCCAGCTCGGCATCGTCCAGGAGGCCTGCCTTGTGCAGCACGCGTGCGTGCGCCACCGAGCCGGCAATGTCGTAACGGGCCAGGCGCCAGTCAAAGTGCGTTGACTTGCTCAGCGCTGCCAGGGCGTCTGCGGGGCCGCCGGCAAAGCGGCCGCCCCACAGGGCTCCAGTGTTCGTTGCTTCCGATTTGGTGGTTTCCTGCTCAGCCACAGGGGCTACTTTCCGGCGACGCGGAGGTCGCGGCCGGAGGCAACCTTGGCGGACATGCCCCACAGTTCGATGAAGCCGCGGGCCATCGACTGGTCGAAGGTGTCGCCGGTGTCGTACGTGGCGAGGTCGAAGTCGTAAAGCGAGGTCTCGGAGCGGCGGCCGTTGACGATCGCCTGGCCGCCGTGCAGCACCATGCGGATGTCGCCGGAGACATACTTCTGGGTGTCCTCGATGAAGGCGTCCAGGGAGCGCTTGAGCGGGGAGAACCACTGGCCGTCGTACACAAGCTCGGCCCAGCGCTGGCCAACGGTGGCCTTGAAGCGTGCCTGTTCGCGCTCGATGGTGATGTCTTCGAGGTGCTTGTGCGCGGTGATCAGCGCCATGGCACCAGGGGCCTCGTAGATTTCGCGGGACTTGATGCCCACGAGGCGGTCCTCGACGACGTCGATGCGGCCCACGCCCTGCGCGCCGGCGCGGCGGTTGAGTTCCTTGATGGCCTGCAGCGGGGTGACCTTGACGCCGTCGATCGCTACCGGCACGCCGGCTTCGAAGGAGATGGTGACCTCATCCGGGGCCGGCGGGAATTCCGGCGTGGCGGTGTAGTCGTAGATGTCCTTCGTGGGGGCGTTCCAGATGTCCTCGAGGTAGCCGGTTTCGACGGCGCGTCCCCAGACGTTCTGGTCGATCGAGTACGGGTTCTTCTTGGTGGTCTCGATCGGCAGTCCCTTTTCCTCGGCGAAGGCGATGGCCTTGTCCCGGGTCAGGGCAAGGTCACGGACCGGCGCGATGCACTTCAGGTCCGGGCCGAGGGTCTGGATGCCCACTTCGAAGCGGACCTGGTCGTTGCCCTTGCCGGTACAGCCGTGGGCCACGGTGGTGGCGCCGAATTCACGGGCAGCCTTGACCAGGTGCTTGACGATCACCGGGCGGGAGATGGCGGAGACCAGCGGGTAGTGGCCCTGGTAGAGGGCGTTGGCCTTCAGCGTGGGCACGCAGTATTCGTTGGCGAACTCGTCGCTCGCGTCCGCCACATAGGCTTCGACGGCACCGCAGCCCAGCGCGCGCTGGCGGATGGTCTCCAGCGATTCGCCGCCCTGTCCGACGTCGACCGCTACGGCGATGACCTCGGCGCCGGTGGCTTCACCGATCCAGCCGATGGCTACAGAAGTATCCAGGCCACCGGAGTAGGCCAGAACAATACGCTCAGTCACTTCACATGCTCCTTAGTTGTTTGGTTGAATTTGTTCGTCTGATGAAAGCCTGTCACACCCTTGTGCCGGGCCCAATTTTTGTACGTCGCTGCTGCTTCGGGCCGGCGGCTACGGGCTGGTGCCGGCTTCCTCCGCGAGCTGCAGAAACCGGGCGGCAAGGTCCGGTCCGCCCTGCGGATCCCGGGCGACCAGCAGCACGGTGTCGTCCCCCGCGATGGTGCCCAGGACGGACGGCATCACGGAATGGTCGATCGCGAGGGCCAGGAAATTCGCGGCCCCGGGCGGCGTGCGCAGCACGGCAATGTTGGCAGACGCTTCGGCCGTGACCAGGAGTTCGCCGCACAGCCTCGCCAGCCGTGCGTCAAGGATTTCCTGGCTGACTCCGCTCTTGGCCCCCCGCTCCCCGCCCTCGCCGGGCACGGCGTAGACCAGGACGCCTTCTTTACCGCGGACCCGGACGGCGCCCAGCTCCACGAGATCCCGCGACAGGGTTGCCTGCGTGACCTGCACCCCGTCGTCCGCGAGCAGCGCCGCCAGCTCCGCCTGGGAGCGCACGGACTCGCCGGTGAGGATCGCGGTGATCCGCGCCTGGCGGGCTGTCTTGGTGGCCGGGCTCGCGCCCGGCGACGGAGGCTGGACTGACAATTAGGCCTGCCCTGCCACCGGCGGCAGTCCCTCAACAACGGCCAGGCCCGACCGGTGCATGAGCCAGGCCATCAGCGCCTTCTGCGCGTGGAGCCGGTTTTCGGCCTCGTCCCAGACGATCGACTGCGGGCCGTCGATGACGGCCGCCGAGATCTCGTAGCCGCGGTACGCGGGAAGGCAGTGAAGCACGACGGCGTCTTCCGCCGCCTGTGCCATAGCCGCCTCATCGACGGAGTACTCGCGGAAAAGCTGCAGCCGGGCTTCCTTTTCGGCTTCCTGGCCCATGGAGACCCAGGTGTCCGTCGCGACGACGTCCGCTCCCTTGAGGGCTTCCCCGGCGTCCGTCGTGACGAGGACGGAGCCGCCGGTTTCCGCGGCGCGCTCCTGGGCCGCCGACACGATGCCCGCGGCTGGCAGGTAGCCTTCCGGCCCGGCGATGCGGACGTGCATTCCGGCGGTGACACCGGCCAGCAGGTAGGAATTGGCCATGTTGTTGGCGGCGTCGCCAAGGTAGGCCATGGTGAGCCCCTTGAGCTCGCCCTTGTGCTCCTTCACGGCCAGCAGGTCCGCCAGGAGCTGGCACGGGTGGTAGTCGTCGCAGAGGGCATTGATGACCGGCACCCGGGAGTTTTCCGCCATGGCGACGAGGCCCGAGTGGGCGCCCGTGCGCCACACGATGGTGGAGACCATGCGCTCAAGCACCTTGGCGGTGTCCTCCACTGATTCCTTGTGGCCGATCTGGGCCTCACCGGGGTTGATGATGAGGGCGTTTCCACCCATGTCCGCCACACCGGTGGCGAAGGAAACCCGGGTCCGGGTGGAGGTCTTGTCGAAGATCACGGCGACCGTCTGGCGGCCGCTGCCCTCTGCCGCGAAGGGCTGCGCGCTGTACGGCGCGGCCTTCAGTCGCATGGCGAGGTCCAGCACCTCGGCCTGCTCGGCAGGAGTCAGGTCGGTGTCCTTCAGGAAGTGGCGGATCTTGACGGATGATGTGGCTGGTGAAGTCACTGTGCTTCCTTTGCAGTGTGCAGGATGTCAGGAAGGGCGGCCAGGAAACGGTCCGCCTGCTCTTCCGTGAGGATCAGGGGCGGGGCCAGCCTGATGGTCCGCGGACCGGGGCTGTTGATGATGAACCCGGCATCCAGGCCGGCTGTCACGACGGCGGGGGCTACGTCCGCGTCCAGGTCGAAGCCGATGAGGAGGCCTTCGCCGCGGACTTCCGTGACGCCGTCGATTCCGGCCAGCCTCGAGCGGAGGTGTTCCCCCACGCTGCGGACGTTGTCCAGGACGTGCTGGTTTTCGATGGCGTGCAGGGTGGCCAGGGCGGCCGCCGTAGCCACCGGGTTCCCGCCGAACGTGGTGCCGTGCTGCCCGGCCGTCAGGAGCGCGGACGTTTCAGGGCCGAACGTGACCAGCGCTCCGATGGGGAACCCGCCGCCCAGGCCCTTGGCGAGGGTGACGGCGTCCGGCACGATGCCGGCGTCTGCACTGGCCAGCCATTTGCCGGTGCGTCCGATGCCGGTCTGGACTTCGTCTAGGATCAGCAGTGCGCCTGCCTTGGTGGTGGCTTCGCGTGCGGCCCGCAGGTAGCCGGCGGGCAGGGGGCGGACGCCGGCCTCGCCCTGGATCGGTTCGAGGAAGACAGCCGCCGTGGTTTCATCGATCGCCTCCACGAGGGCGTCGACGTCGCCGAACGGAATGTGGACCACGCCGCCGGGCAACGGTTCGAACGGCGCCCGGTACGCTTCCTTGGCGGTCAGGGCGAGGGCGCCCATGGTCCGGCCGTGGAAGGCGCCCTCCAGCGCGATGATCTTGGTCCGGGGCGTTCCGTTCCCGGCCGTACCGGAGCCGTTGTTCCGCCGGGCCAGCTTGAACGCGGCCTCGACGGCCTCCGTTCCGGAGTTCGCGAAGAACACCTTGGAACCGGCCGGCGCCTTGCTCAGTTCGAGCAGTTTTTCGGCCAGTGCGATCTGCGTGGGGCTGGTGAAGAAGTTGGAGACGTGGCCCAGGGTGGCAAGCTGGCTGGAGATCACCGACGTCACGAACGGGTGCGCGTGGCCCATGGCATTCACGGCGATGCCGCCGAGCAGGTCCAGGTACTCCTTGCCGTCGGCATCCCAGACCAGGCACCCGGCGCCGCGGACCAGGACACGCTGAGGGGTGCCGAACACTCCCATGAGCGAGGACGAGTAGCGGCTCAGCCACTCGGCTCCGGTCGTGTGGCCGCGGGTCTCGACCAGGTCGACCACCGGGGACTTTTCAATCTGGCTCATGCATTCACTTCCTCGTCCGGTACCACCTGCGTGCCAATGCCCGCGGTGGTGAAGGTTTCCAGCAACATGGAGTGCGGGAGGCGCCCGTCCACAATGTGCGCGCGCTCCACACCCTCATCGACGGCCTTCAGGCAGGCAGCCATTTTGGGGATCATCCCGGACTCCAGCCGCGGCAGCATCTCCCGCAGCTCCGAGGCCGTCAGCGACGAAATAAGCGATGACCTGTCCGGCCAGTTGGCATAGAGGCCTTCGACGTCGGTCAGGATCACCAGCTTGGAGGCGCCAAGGGCCGACGCGACGGCAGCGGCCGCAGTGTCCGCATTGACGTTGAGCACCTGTCCGGTGGTCTGGAACCGCCGAGCTCCTTCGTCATTGCTGTCCTCGTCAATGATTTCCGGAGCGACAGTGGAAATCACCGGGATCCGGCCTGCCGCGAGGATATCGACGATACCCTCCGGGTTGACACCAACGACTTCGCCGACGAGGCCCAGGTCCACTTCCTCGCCGTCCACGACCGTTCCGGTGCGGACGGCGCGCAGCAGACCGCCGTCCTCTCCGGACATGCCCACAGCGTACGGGCCGTGGGAATTGATCAGTCCCACTAGTTCGCGTCCCACCTGGCCGGTGAGGACCATGCGGACCACGTCCATGGCTTCGGGGGTGGTGACACGCAGGCCGCCCTTGAACTCGGACTCGATGCCCAGGCGGCTGAGCATGGCGTTGATCTGCGGGCCGCCGCCGTGCACCACCACGGGGTGGATGCCCACATGGTGCAGGAACACGACGTCTTCGGCGAAGGCCCGGCGCAGTTCGTCGTTGACCATGGCGTTGCCGCCGTATTTGATCACCATGGTGGTTCCGGCAAAGCGCTGGATCCACGGCAGGGCCTCGATCAGTGTGCCGGCTTTGTCCTGGGCGTCACTCATGGACGTGGTCGCGCGGGTCTGGGTGTTCATGCTGCTGTTCTCCAGGGGTGGCTGGTGGATCTAGCTTGAGTACGCGCTGTTTTCGTGGACGTAGTCGTGCGTGAGGTCGTTGGTCCAGATGGTGGCTTCCGCGCCGCCTGCCTGCAGGTCGATCTCCACGAGCACCTCGCGCGGTTCGAGGTCCACGAGCTTGCGGTCCTGGCCGATGCTGCCGTTCTGGCAGATCTGGATGCCGTTCATGGAGACGTTGAGCTCGTCCGGCTCGAAGGCGGCGTCGGTGGTTCCGACGGCGGACAGGACACGGCCCCAGTTCGGGTCCTTGCCGAAGATGGCGGCCTTGAAGAGGTTGGACCTGCCCACCGCGCGGCTGACGGTTTCGGCGTCGCGTTCGCTGGCGGCATTGAAGGTCCGGATGGCGATGTCGTGGCTTGCACCTTCTGCGTCGCCGATCAGCTTGCGGGCCAGCTCGGCGCACACCTGGGTGAGGCCGTCGCCGAAGGTCTCCGCGGACGGCACGGCGCCGGAGGCGCCGGAAGCCAGCAGCACCACGGTGTCGTTGGTGGACATGCAGCCGTCGGAGTCAGCACGGTCGAAGGTGACGCGCGTGGCGTCTCGGAGGACGACGTCGAGCATTTCAGCTTGGACATCCGCGTCAGTGGTGAGCACCACCAGCATGGTGGCCAGCCCGGGCGCGAGCATACCGGCGCCCTTGGCGATGCCGCCGATGGTGAATTCGTTTCCCTCGGCGTCAACGCCGGTGAAGATTGCCTGCTTGGGAACCGTGTCCGTGGTCATGATGGCCGTTGCGGCGTCCGCACCGCCGTCCGCGCTCAGGGCGGCCGCCGCGGCGTCGATTCCCGGAACGATCTTGTCCATGGGCAGCTGCTCGCCGATCAGGCCGGTGGAACAGACGAACACGTCCGTGGCCGAAATGCCGAGGACTTCAGCCGTTTTCTCCGCGGTGGTGTGCGTGTTCTGGAAGCCCTGCGGCCCGGTGCAGGCGTTGGCGCCGCCCGAATTCAGGACAACGGCGTCCACCCGCCCGTCGGAGACCACCTGGCGCGACCAGTGGACGGGAGCGGCCGCCACGCGGTTCGACGTGAAAACCGCCGCGGCTGCCTTGGAGGGGCCGTCATTGACCACGAGCGCGAGGTCCGGATTCCCGGAGGCCTTGAGGCCGGCTTTGACGCCTGCGGCGCGGAATCCTTGGGGTGCGGTAACAGTCACGGGGCAACTCCCTGCAGGTTGAGGCCGGCGGTTTCCGCCAGTCCGAGGGCAATATTCATGGACTGCACGGCTCCGCCTGCGGTTCCCTTGGTCAGATTGTCGATGGCACAGGTGACGATGACGCGGCCGGTGTGTTCGTCGAAGGCCAGCTGCATGGCGGCGTGGTTGGACCCCTGCACGGACTTGGTGGAGGGCCACTGACCCTCCGGGAGCAGGTGGACGAACGGTTCGTCGTCGTAGGCCTCGGCCCAGGCGCGACGCAGCTCCTCGGCCCCAATGCCGGGCTTGACCCTGGCCGTGGCCGTGGCCAGGATGCCCCGGCTCATCGGCGCCAGCGTGGGCGTGAAGGATACCGTCACGGACTCTCCCCCGGCGTTTGACAGTCCCTGTTCGATTTCCGGGGTGTGGCGGTGGCCGCCGCCCACGCCGTAAGGGCTCATGGACCCCATGACCTCGGCGCCGATCAGGTTTACCTTGGCGGCCTTGCCTGCCCCCGAGGTGCCCGAGGCGGCGACGATGACCACGTCCTCGCCCTGCAGCAGCCCGGCGGCGAAGCCAGGGGTGAGTGCCAGCAGGGCCGACGTCGGGTAGCAGCCGGGAACGGCGATCCGCCGGGCTCCCTTGAGCTTCTCGCGCTGGCCGGGCAGTTCCGGAAGTCCGTAAGGCCAAGTGCCGGCGTGCGCCGAGCCGTAGAACTTCTCCCATGCGGCGGCGTCCTCCAGGCGGTGGTCCGCTCCGGCGTCGATCACCACGGTGCCCTCAGGCAACTGGGCAGCGATTTCCGCCGACGCCCCGTGCGGGAGCGCCAGGAACACGACGTCGTGCCCGGACAGGTTCTCCACTGTGGTGTCCTCAAGAATCCTGCTCGCCAGGCCATGGAGATGTGGCTGCAGTTCGCCTAGTCTGGAACCGGCGTTGCTGTGCGCCGTGATGGCACCGATGGTGACGTCGGGATGCCCGGACAATAGGCGCAGCACCTCGCCGCCGGCATAGCCGCTCGCGCCGGAGACGGCAACAGAAATAGTCATGGGAACGACTATACAGCAAGAGTATGCATAGGTCCTGATATTTATGCATGACCTCGGTGCGCGCCGTAACAGCGTATGGTTGACAGAGGGTGATCCTGACCGCGCAGCCGAGTGTCGGCTGCAGCGTTGCCCGTAATCAGTTACGAGGCAAGCCGTCCATGACGCCCACCATCACTTCCGAGCGCCCGAAGTCGCGGGTCCGCCAAGCCAATCCGGTGACCCAAAGCTACTCGGACCTGCTTAAGTCCGTGCGCGCAGCCGGCCTGCTGGAACGGCGCCAAGGCTTCTACATCACCGTTTTCTCCAGCCTGGTGGTCCTCATGACCGCCACCTGGTTCGGCTTCGCGCTGATCGGGCAGAGCTGGTTCCAGCTCCTGATCGCTGCCGCTCTCGGCATCATCTGCACACAGCTGAGCTTCCTCGCCCATGAGGCAGGCCACCGCCAGATTTTCGCCTCCCGGCGCGCCAACGACTGGTCCGCCAGGCTGATTGCCACGTCTGTGGCCGGAATCAGCTACTCGTGGTGGGAGCAGAAGCACGGGGCGCACCACAACCACCCGAATGTCATCTCCAAGGACCCCGACATCGCCACCGGTGCCATCGCATTCCACACCGAAGCCGCTGCCGGCCGCCAGGGACCGCTTTCGTTCCTCACGCGCAAACAGGGCTGGTTCTTCTTCCCGCTGCTGTTCCTGGTGGGCCTGGGCTTGCAGATCGATTCGGTCCGCTTCATCTTCCGGCGCGCCAAGGTCACCCACCGCTGGGTGGAACTGCCCATCCTGCTGGTCAGGCTCAGCATCCTTCCCGTGCTCGCGTTTTCCTTCCTCCCGCTCGGGATGGCCTTCGCCTTCGTCGGCGTGCAGCTCGCCGTCTTCGGCTTTTACATGGGTGCCTCCTTTGCGCCAAACCACAAGGGCATGCCGGTTCTTCCGGCGGACAGCCGGGTGGACTTCCTGAGCCGTCAGGTCCTCACGTCCCGGAACATTTCCGGGGGCCGCTTCATGGACATCCTTCTCGGCGGGCTGAACCGCCAGGTGGAGCACCACCTCTTCCCGGACATGGCCCGGCCCCAGCTGCACAAGGCGACGGCGATCGTGCGCCAGTACTGCGACACCCACGGCATTCCCTTCACCGAGACCACGCTGACGGCCTCCTACGGCATCATCGTGCGCTACCTCAACGACGTGGGCCTTGCAGCCGGCCGCCGCTTTGAGTGCCCCATGGCCACGGTCACGCGGCGCTACTAGGAACCGCACCCTGAGGCACGGCCATCCTCAGGTGTTCTTGCCGCGGGCCGCAACGGTCCACCGGCCAGTGAACACCCCGCCGCTGACCAGGCTCGCCTCGTCCACCAGGTTGATGGTCAGGCATACGTGGTTGGGGACCACCCTGAGCCGCCGTCCGAGCGCCGGCATTGGAGTGCCGTCGGGCCACTCCACCGTGGCGTGGTGTTCGGACAGCGACGTGATCCTGGCACCGGGATAGTCGAGCAGGCGGCCGTAGCCGCTGGCCCACGCCGCGCGGTCGCTCCCCAGGATCTTGCTGCCGGCATCCATGATGAACCGCCCAGGCTCGCCTGGACCCGTCCTGTGATGGCTGACCACCGTACTCGCAACCGTCAGCGCGATGCTCTCTGGCGTGCACCGCTCAAGCTCCAGCTGCTGGGCATCACCGAAAACGTAGACGCCCGGCCGCAGTTCGGTAGCTGCTGTGTCTCCTCCCACCAAGGCGGTCGGAGTGGAGCCGCCGCTAATTTCTGACACGTTGAACCCCTCCGCCGCCATGCGCGTGGCCGCCCGGATCAGCGCTTCATCCTCCTGCCGGGCCGCTGCCGCAGGCATCCCGGGCGCATAGCTGTGGCCGGGAAACGTGAAGACGCCGACAACCTCCAGCCCGGCGTCCGCGGCCGCGCGGGCAACGCCTGCGGCTTCGTCAGGATGGACTCCGCTTCGGTGGTGTCCGCTGTCGATCTCCACGCGAACGGCAATGTTGCCGGCGTCCGTTCCGAGGTTTTGTCCCATGAACGCCGCGCTCTCCGCAGAGTCCACACCGACGGTGATGCGGGCTTGGGCCGAAAGGCGGCGCAGCCGTTCTGCCTGACCCTGGGTTACCCACAGCGGGTAGGCGATGAAGATGTCCTTCACCCCGCCGTTGGCAAAGACTTCCGCCTCGCCGATCGTGGCCACGGTGAGCCCCACTGCTCCTGCCGCGAGTTGCCTGGCCGCTACCTCGAGGATCTTGTGTGTCTTGGCGTGCGGGCGAAGCTTCACTCCGCGGGCACGGGTGGCGGCGGCCATCCGTGCGATGTTGCGGTCCAGCACGTCCACATCGATCATCACTTCCGGCGTGGTGATTTCATCGGGAATGCACATTCAGGGACCTCGGATTCTGCGATGGATGGTTCATGTGGCCGTGGTGCGCGTCTGCGCCTGCGGCCCTAACTGACACGTTTCGCGGGGGCGGGGCCAGCGGCTCCGTTGTCGCCAACGTCCACAAGCTGAACGGTGGCGCCCGTTTTGCGGAACAGCTGGATCTGGAATGCATCGGCGTGGCTGTCAGTCACCAGCGTCCAGGGAAGGGGAATCCGCGCCCAGGCGTGGAAGGGCCTTTTGCCCAGCTTGGTGGAGTCGGCAAGGACATAGACAGTGTCACCGCGCCGTGCCATGAGTTCTTTGAGCCTGGTCTGGGCATGGTCTGCCTCGCACAGTCCGTCCTCGGCCGTCACGGCATCTGCGCTCAGGAAGACCCTGTCGAAGCTCATGCGTTCGAGCGCGGCTTCGGCGAGAGGACCGACGAACGTCTGGCTGACGCCGCGGAGTCTGCCGCCGAGGCAATCCACCTGCACGCCCGGCGAGTCAGCGAGTTCCTGCAGTGTGTTGATGCCGGGTGTTGCCACGGTCAGGTTGTTCCGCTCCCGGAGGGCGTGCGCGAGGGCGCCGACAGTAGAACCGCCGTCGAGCAGTATGCTTTCGCCGTCCTTAACCTCCGCGGCGGCCCAGGCCGCAATTGCCTGCTTTTGTTCGAAGGCCTCGCCGGTACGCTGACGCAGCGATGGTTCCGGATGCGCGCCCAGCGCAACGGCCCCTCCGTAGGTCCTGGCGAGCTTCCCCTGTTCGTTCAGCTGTGCCAGGTCCCGGCGGATCGTAGAGGCGGTCACGTTGAAGTGACGCGACAGCTCCTCCACAGAGGCCAGCCCTGTGGTGACGGCGAGGTGGTAGATCTCTTCTCGCCTGGCTTTGGCGGTGGTCATGTTCCGTTCTCCTTCGGGAAGGGCGCGCTGTCATCATGCCACGGGCAGGCCTGCCCGGCCTGCTACAGAGACGCGCCGCCGCAGATCACATAGTTCTGCCCGGTAATGGACTTGCCGTGCGGCCCGAGCAGGAAACCGGCCAGTGCCGCAACGTCTTCCGGATCCACCAGCCGGCCCAGGGCCGGGAGTTTCGGCGGCGTGGCCGACCTGCCGGGATCGTCGAGCATGGGTGTGTCCGTCGGGCCGGGAGAAAGGACATTGACGGTGATGCCTCGCGGGGCCAGTTCCTGCGCCCAGGTGCGGCCCATGCCAAGCAGCGCCGCCTTGGTGGCTGCGTACTGGCTTTTGCCGGGCGAACCCGTAGACGTTCTGCTGCCAATCAGCAGGACGCGGCCGCCGGCCGGCATCCGCGGCACGACGATGTTGGCCAGAGCGCTGGCGGCGGCCACGTGCACCGTGAACATACCGGCGAGCGCCTCCGGATCCAGGTCGCCCAGGACGGCGGTCCGCTGGAACCCGGCCGCATGCACCAGGGCGTCGACAGGGCTGACTCCGGCGACGGTTTCAGCCAGCGACGCCGGGTCCGAGAGGTCTGCCCGCAGCCACCGGAACCCTGGTCCCAGCGAAGTCTCGCTGCGGCTCAACCCGGTGACCGTCCAGCCGTCGGCCAGCAGTCGCTCGGCGATGGCCGTGCCGATGCCCGAACTGCAGCCGGTGACGACGGCGTGCCGCTCAGCCTGCGGACTGCTCACGAGTCCCCGCCGGGCGTCGCGGTCCCTTCGTAGGCCCACTGCGGGTCCACTCGCACGTACTTGATGGCCTGGCGGAAGTACGTGTAGGCGATGTTCAGCGCGCCGTCCGGGCCCTGATGGATGGACGGGTAGGAGTACTCGCGGTTCAGGCCGTCCCGGGAGTTGTTGGACAGGCAGTAGCCGTCGCCCACATCCAGGTTCCGCCGGACGGGCCAGCTGCGGCCGGAGTCCTCCGAAATCGCCAGCGTCATCGGCGAGCGCGGCGTGCCCCAGAAGGCCGTCCGCTCCCCGGCATCGGCGGGACCCGAACCGCGGGCCTGCACAGCCGGTCCCACCTGTGCGTCAGCGAGTTGCCCCTGTTCGTCGGCCAGCCCGTCGTCGTCGATCTCGTCGTAGAGCGAGAGCCGCCGTTCGGTGTTCTCCTCCGCCCTGGCGTGGTTGTAGACCAGCGCCAGCCGGCCGTCAGCCAGTGCCGTGAACTGGATGGAGGAGTTGTTGTTGGGCAGCTCGGTGGGGACCGGTTCACTCCAGGTGGTGCCGTCATCGGTGGAGCGGGACTCGTAGATCGAGTCCGCCCAGCGGCTGCGGAACAGCGCCAGCAGCGAACCGTCGGCCACCGGCTGGATGTTCATGTGGACGCAGCCCAGGCTCCCCGGCAGGACGTGCTCGCTCCAGCTGGCGCCGGCGTCGTCGGAAATCATGACGGCGCTGTCGTCACTATTGCCCACCCACTTTTCACCCGGGGTGGTGATGCAGCGGAAGATCGGGATGATCAGCCGGCCCGACGGCAGGACCACCGGCAGCTGCCGGACGAACACGCCGCCGGTTTCGTTGGCCGGGAACAGCGTCTCCACCGGACCCCACGTCCGGCCGCTGTCCTTGGAAGTCCGACGGCGGACCTCGGCGGTGTCCTGGTTGCCCGCCTTCTGCGCGGTGTAGAGCAGCCACAGCGAGCCGTCCGGTGCGGTGAACAGGATGGGGTTCTGCTCGGACCGGGTGCCGTCGTCGGAGAGCTGCTCCGCCGGGGACCATTGCGTGCTCCCCGGTTCGAGCGTGGAGAACCAGATGGAGATGTCCGGCACGCCCTCCTGGGTTCCGCCGAACCAGACACAGCCCAGGCGCCCGTCCGGCAGGGTCAGGAGGTTCGCGGCGTGGCTTTGCACGGTGGGCGCGGGCAGGTAAGCGAAGTCCGCGCCGTCGGCGTGCCTGACGCTGCCGTCGGGGGTGATGGAGCTGTACTCGGTGCCGTGCGTCGTGGGGGTGGGCGTCGTGGGGGTGGGCGTCGTGGGGGTGGGCGTCGTGGGGCTCGTGGACATGGATCAGTCCTTCGCGGTTGCGGCGGCCAGGTGGGCTTTGGCGGCCAGTTCCAGGTGGGTCAGGTCCGAGGCCACCGTGGTGAACGTGTAGCCCTGGCGGAGCCGTTGGGCGGCGATGTCGCCCGAGGCGGTGTGGATGCCGGCGGCCACGCCAGCCGAGGCCGCCGCTTCGGCGATCGTCTCCAGCGCGGCGTTGAACTCGGCGTCGATCGCGGGGTCGCCGGGGTACGCGCCGCCGACGGCGATGGCCAGGTCAGACGGGCCCACGTAGATGCCGTCGAGCCCGGGCGTCGCGCAGATTTCCTTGACGTTTTTCAGGCCGTCCGGCGTCTCGATCATCGCGAATACCAGGGTGGCGGCGTTGGCGTCGGCCGGAACCGGCCCGATCCGCAGGGCGGAGCGCATGGGCCCGTACGAGCGGCCGCCCATCGGCGGGTACTTGGCCGCAGCAACTGCCGCGGCGGCGTCCGCCGCCGTGTTCACCAGCGGCACGATCACGCCGACGGCGCCGGCGTCCAGGGCCTTTCCGATCGCGGTCAGGTTGTTGTCCTCAACGCGCACCATGCCGACGGCGGTGTGCCCGGCGTCGATGGCCATGAGGCCGCTGAGCACGCCCGAGTAGCCGAGCAGGCCGTGCTGCGCGTCGAGTGCCACATAGTCGTAGCCCAGACGGCCGATGCGCTCCGTGGCCACGGGTGCATCCAGCACGGCCCAGTAGCCGACCGCCTGTTCACGGGCGCGGATCTTACGGGCGAATTCGAGGGCCAGTTCCGATGTCATCTTTTTCTACCTTCAGTCATGTGTGTGGAGCGGTGCCGGATGTTTACGGGCCGGATATATAAGGGCCGGATTTGTATACAGGCCCGGTCAGCGGTTGTAGGCGGGCATGGGGCCGCGGAGCCCGGCGCCCACGGCGTCGCAGGCTTCGGACACGTCGGCTGGCAGCGGGCCCTTGGCCACGGCCGCGATATTGGCGCGGAGCTGTTCCACCTTGGATCCACCGAGCAGCATGGAGCCCACTCCGTCCCGGTACGCGAGCCAGCGCAGCGAGAGTTCCGCCAGAGTGACTCCGGCGTTCTCCGCAATGCCTGCCAGCGCGTTGACAGCTTCGAACAGCTGCTTGTCCCAGTAGCGCTGCGTGTACATGGCAGCGAGCTTGGAGTCGCCGAAACGGCCCTCGGAGGGCTTGGACTCGAAGCTGTGCTTTCCGGTGAGCAGGCCGCCGCCCAGGGGGTTGTAGACCATGGTGTGGACGTCGTGCGTGGCGGCGAATTCGAGGTATTCCTCCTCCACACGGCGGGCCACGAGGTTGTAGAGCTGCTGCGCCACCACCGGCCGCGGTGCGCCGACCTCTCGGGCCACATGGATGACGTCGGCGATCTGCCAGGCCGCGAAGTTGGAGACGCCCAGGGCGCCGATCTTGCCTTCGGCGGCGAGCTCGGCCACGGTGCGCAGGGTGTCGTGCAACGGCGTGGCACGGTCCGGCTGGTGCAGGTAGAACAGGTCAATGCTGTCCGCGCCGAGGCGCCGGAGGCTGCCCTCGACGCTGTTGCGCAGCCCCTCGGGTGACAGCGGCGAGTGCTGGCCATGGTCCGGGTGGGGCATGCCCGCCTTGGAGGCGAGGATGATGTTCTCCCGGCGGTCCTTGAGGAGCCGGGCCAGCATTTCCTCGGTGGCCCCGCCCACATAGGCGTTGGCGGTGTCAATCGTGGTGATGCCGGCGTCGAGGGCCTCGTCCACCATGCGGCCTGCGGTGGCCTCGTCGGCCGTATCACCAAAGGTCATGGTGCCCAGGACGAGCCGGGAGATGGGTAGCTTCAGGCCGTCCACCGGGGTGCCTGCTGGCTGCTTGCTCATGTGTTGCTTCCTCATGGTTGCGGTATCGGTTTTGGTCGGGTTCAGTTCAGTTCAGGCGCTGGTTTTCAGCGCCAGCGACGAGACAAGGTGGCGCGGCTTGAGCCCGCGCATGGTGGACGGGTCCAGTGCCGCGCGGCGGAGCCGGCGGGTGTAGTCCTCCTTCGGCGAGGTGAGCACCGAGGCGGTGGTTCCCGCTTCCACGAGCTTGCCGCGCTGCATCACCATGACGCTATCGCTGATCTCCTGCACCACGCCAAGGTTGTGCGAGATGAAGACGTAGGTGATGCCGGTTTCGTCCTGGATGGACTTCAGCAGCCGGAGTACCTGGGCCTGGACGGAGACGTCGAGCGCGCTGGTAGCCTCGTCACAGACCAGCAGTTCGGGCTTGGACGCCAGCGCGCGGGCGATGCCGATCCGCTGCCGCTGGCCGCCCGAGAATTCCGCGGGGTGCTTGTCCAGGGAATTTGCTGGCAGGCCCACCTGGTCGATGAGCTTCGCCGCGGCCTTGTTCCGCTCGGCCTTGGACCGGACGCCCTGCAGCTTCAGCGGCTCGGCCACAATTTCCTGCGCGGTGAGGTGCGGGTCCAGGGAGCCGTAGGGATCCTGGAACACCATCTGGAATTTGGAGCGGAGCGGGCGCAGCTTCGCCTCGCTGAGCGCGGCCAGGTCCGTTCCGTCCAGCTCGATCCGGCCGCTGGCCGGCGTCACCAGCCGCATCAGTGCCTTCGCGATGGTCGACTTGCCGCAGCCTGATTCACCGACGACGGCGATCGTCTTGCCCTTCTCCACCGAGAAGGAGACGTCGTCCACCGCCCGAAAGGTTCCGCCCGGCACGTGGTAGTCCACCACGAGGTTTTCGACGGAGAGGAACGGCTTACTCATGGCGGGCTCCAGTGTTGGTCAGGGCGGCGTCGGGCGTTGTGGTGGTGGCAGGAAGCCCTGGGGTTTCGTCCCAGGGACCCAGGACCGGCACGGCGGCCAGCAGGTCGCGGGTGTACTCCGTGGCGGGATGATCCACGATCTGCTGGACGTCTCCGGATTCCACGAAGGAACCGTCCTTCATCACATGGATCCGGTCCGAGATGAGCCGGGCCACGCCGAGGTCGTGCGTGATCATCAGGATGCCGATGCCGCGCTGTTCCTGGAGCTCCAGCAGGAGGTCCAGGATGCCGCCCTGCACGGTAACGTCCAAGGCGGAGGTGGGCTCGTCGGCCACGAGGAGCTGCGGTTCGCTGGCCAGGGCGATGGCGATCAGCACGCGCTGGAGCATGCCGCCGGAGAGTTGGTGGGGGTACTTCTTGAGCTGCTTTTCCGGCGTCGGGATGTGGACCTGTTCCAGAAGGCGGATGGCCCGGGCCTGGACGGCACCCTTGTCCGTGGAGGCGGCACCGGCGATCCTGATGGCTTCGGAGAGCTGGCTGCCGATCGAGTGCACCGGGCTCAGGGCGGTCATGGGGTCCTGGGGAATCAGCGCGAGCGTCTTGCCGCGGACCTTCTCGATGGCCTTGGGCTCGGCGATCACGTCCACTCCGTCGATCTTGACCGATCCGGACAGCACAGCGAGGTCCTCCGGCAGCAGCCGCAGGATGCCCATCGCCGTCGTCGATTTCCCGGAGCCGGACTCACCGATGATGGTGACGGTCTCGCCCCGGTGGATGCTGAAGCTCACGGAGTCCACGGCACGGATGATGCCGGCGTCGGTGATCAGCTCCACCTGGAAGTCACGGACCTCCAGCAGGGCCTGCTCCTTGTGGCCGGAGTCAGTGTGGCCTGCGTCTGTGTGTGCGTTCATGTCAGGCACCCTTCTTCTTGCGGCGGGGACGGTCGCGGAGGCCGTCACCCAGCAGGTTCACGCCCACCACCATGAGCACGATCACAAGGCCTGGCAGAGTGACCATCCACCACGAGGTGGTGATGTAGTCCTGGCCGTCGGAGATGATGCGGCCCCAGGTGGCGAACGGCCGCTGCGGGCCGGCGCCGAGGAAGCTGAGCGCGCTCTCGAGCAGCACGGCCTGGGCCAGGAGCAGGAGCACCACAAGGGTTGCCTGCTTGATGACGTTGGGGATGATGTGCTGGATCAGGATCTGGATCCTGTGCAGGCCCAGGATCCGGGCTGCCGAAACGTACGGTTTTTCGCGTTCCACGAGGACCATGGACCGGGTTAGGCGGGCCACTTCGGGCCATTGGGCGATGGCGATGACGCCAGTGATGACAGGAATTGACGGCCCGAAGAGGGCCACCACGAGCAGCAGCATCATCAGCAGCGGAAGGGACATCTGGGCTTCGAGGACGCGGGACACCACGGTGTCCACCCAGCCGCCGAAGTAGCCGGCGGCCGCGCCAAGGATGATGCCGATCGCGCCGGACACCACCACGGCCAGGACGCCGATGGTCAGTGACACCTGGCCGCCGTGCAGGACGCGGGAGAGCAGGTCGCGCCCCAGTTGGTCGGTGCCGAACAGGTGCCCGTCCATCAGGGGCGGGAGCCGGCGGGCCGAGAGGTCCTGGTGGTTGGCGTCCGGCAGGGGCAGGACCTGGGCCAGCAGGATGGGGATGATGACCAGGAGCGTGCAGAGGGCGCCGATCCGCATCTTCCATTTGGCGGAATTACGACGGCGGGTGGCGCCGGCCTTCGCGATCAGCGCCTTGGTGACGGCGCTGGGGGACGGTTTGCGCTCCGGGGTGCCGTCAGGCAGGCCGGCGGTCGGTGCTGCGGTGTCGAGGCTCATGCTGCTGCCGCCTTTCCAAGACGAACGCGGGGATCAAGAAGCGGGTAGGCGAGGTCGATGACCAGCTGGACGCCTACGGCCAGCAGGGCCGTGAGGAGGACTGTTGCCTGGATCAGGGGGTAGTCGCGGGTTTCGAGGGCACGGACGATCAAGGAACCGACGCCTGGCCAGGCGAACACCACTTCCACCACCACCACGCCGTTGAGCATGGCGGCGAAGCGGGTACCAAGTGCGGTGAAGACCGGAATAGCTGAGTTGCCCATGGCGTAGCGCCAGGTGAGGATCGAGTTCCGGATTCCCCGGGACCGGGCCACGGTGAGGTAGGGGGCCGCGAAGTTGGTGGTCATTTCCCGCCGTACCATCCGGGAGATCAGGGCGATCTGCAGGATGGCGATGGTGACGGTGGGCAGGACCAGCCCACCCCAGGTGGCGAACCCGGAGGCCGGGAAGATCGGAATGAGGACGGCGAATCCGGTGAGGAGCATGATGCCGGTCCAGAAGTCGGGCATGGACTGCCCTGCGATGGTCAGGACGTTCACGCCGAACTCGCTTTTGGTGTCTGGCCGCCGGGACATCCACACGCCCAGCGGGATGGCCACCACGGCGGTGAGGAGGATCGACGCCGTGGCGAGCGTCAGCGTGTAGGGCATCCGCTCGGCCACCACCTGGAGGGCCGGGGCCTGGAAGGAGTACGAGGTGCCGAGGTTGCCGGTGAACAGCTGCTGCAGGAAGATCCAGTACTGCTCCAGCACGGGGCGGTCCAGTCCGAACTGCTCGCGGACCCTGGCCAGCTGCTCGGTGGTGGCCAGCGGTCCGGCGTAGGAGACCGCAGGGTCGCCGGGGGCCAGACGGATAAGGATGAAGACGGTGGAAACGGTGAGGAACACGGTCAGCAGGCCTTGGCCCAGCCGTTTGAGGATGTAGTTCGTCATGACTCAGGCCTCCAGCCGGACGTCAACAAGTGGGTAGGAGTTGGTGGGCGCCAGTGAAAGGCCGTCCACGCGCTTCTGGTGTGCCAGCACGGACTTGGGCACGAACGCCCAGGCGCACGGCCAGGTATCCCAGATGGCCTTCTGCGCCGTGGCGAGCAGCTGCTGCCGGCGCACCGGATCCACTTCGGACGACGCCGCCTGGATCTTGGCCTGCACCTCCGGGACCACGTAGCCCTGGTAGGTGTCGCGGGTCTTTTCCTTCTCGGCAGTGCCGGCGTACATGCCCTGCATCATGGTGATGGCCAGGCCGGTGGGGCTGCTGAAGCCGTTGCCCAGCAGGTCCCAGTCGCCCTGCTTGCCCTGGCGCCAGGCCAGGATGTTGCCGCCGGGCTCGAACTGCTGGAGCTGGGTTTTCACGCCCACGGCGCCGAACATTTCCACAAGGGCCTCCATCACGGAGGTATCGGACGCGAACTCGCCGGTTTCCCAGATGATCTTCAGGTTCAGGTCGGTGGCGCCCAGGCTCTTCAGCGTTGCCTTGGCCTTCTCCGGATCGTAGGTGTAGGAGCCGGTCTTCGAGTAGCCGGTGAGGCTCGACGGCACCACGCCTTCGGCCGCGCTGACCGAATCGACCAGCACGTCCTTGACCAGAGCCTCGCCGTCGACGGCCCAGCTGAGGGCCTCGCGGACCCGGACGTCGGCCAGCGGGTGGCTGGCGGGCTTGCGGAAGTTGTAGAAGATCTGGTTCAGCCGAAGGCTCGACGCTTCGGCAAGGACGACGCCGGGAAGCCCGGCCAGCTGTTCGCGCGAGTCCGGCGTGATGGAGTCGATGACGTCCACCTCGCCGCTGCGCAGGGCGATCACGCGGCTGGATTCCTCAGGGAGGAACCGGACCTCGACGTTCTCCACCTTGGGCGCCGGGCCCCAGTAGTTCTCATTGCGCTTGAGGCTGTAGGTGCCGGCGCCGCGGTTGAACTTGGTGACCATGTAGGGGCCGGAACCAACGCCCTCCTGGAGCTCTTCGGGCTTGTTCTTCGCAGCCGGGCTGATCAGGATCATGCTCATGAGCGAATCCAGGATGGGGATGGGGTTCTTGGACTCCATCAGGAAGGTCCGCTCGTCAACGGGCACCACGGTGGGAAACTCCGGGAAGAACCCGGCGACGAAGGATCCCTGCACCTGCTGGTACATCTTCAGGGCCGTGGCGATGTCCTCGATGACCACCGGCGTGCCGTCGGAGTAGCGGACTCCCTCGCGGAGCTTGACGGTCCACTGCGTGGGCTTGGTCATCTTGAAGCTTTCCGCGAGAACGAGGACCGGCTTGGTTTCCGGCCCGATGGCCGTGAGTCCCTGCCGGACAGCCCGCTGGACGGTGACGGCCGCATCGAACTGGTTCAGTTTGTTGTCCAGGCTGACAAGGGACCTGTTGAGCGCCAGGGTCAGGGTGCTGGGACCCGGCAGGCCCGTGGGGCCGGCACACCCGGCGATGGAGCCTGTGCCCAGGAGAAATCCGGCGGCTGCGCCGAACTGCAGGAGGCGGCGCCGTGAGATCTCACTTCCCTGAGGAAGAACGGTCATCGTTGACCTCTCGGTTGAACGGGACGGCTGGCGGCCGGTTGGCCTGCGCCGTGTTACATGGATCACTCTGCCACTCATGCGCGAAATGCGCAAGCACTATGGCGCGTTCCGCGCAATCGTGCCATGATGGTGCTACCGACGACTCGGCCTGGGACCCATCCCGGCCGGTTCGCAGTCGGTGGATCTTTACAAGAGCGGATCTACAGAAGAAAGGAGGACGACGTGACCGCAGTCCTTATTCAGGCGGATGACTTTTCCGGCGCGGCCGAGGTGGGACAGTGCTTTGCCACCCAGGGTCTTCGAACGCGCCTCCTCCTGGCCGGCACCGCGGACTCAGGCGTTGCCGACAATGACGCTCCGGACGTCCTCGTGGTTGACACGCATACCCGGGCCCTTTCTCCGGAAGCAGCCGAAGCGGCCGTTTCCGGAGTCTTTGACGGTGCCACGGCAGCCGGTGCACAGGCCCTGTTCAAGAAGATGGATTCGCTGTGGCGCGGCAACGTGGGCCCGGAACTGGCCGCACTGACGGGCATGGGCTACCACGTCGTGGTGGCGGGTGCACTCCCCCAGCTGCGGCGGACCGTGGTGGGCGGCCAGCCGTTTGCCGACGGCATCCGCCTCGACCTCACGACTCTCTGGAAGGCGGAGGACGCCGCGCCGCCATCGTCAGTAGAACAGGTACTGAACCGGCCTGAGGGCTCCTCCCTCACCCTGGCCGGCCTCGACATTGTGAGGTCCGGCGGCCTGGCGGCCTTCATAGCTGAAGCCCTGCAAGCCGGGGGCCCGGCCACGGTGATTGCCGACGGCGAGACCGAGGCGGATCTGGAAGCCGTCACGGACGCCCTGCTGGACCTGGAGTTCACCGCCGCCGGCCGCCGGATCGTGCTGGCCGGAACAGGCGGCATCGCCGCCCTCCTGGCCACGAAACTGGGTGCGAAACTGGGCAACAAATCTGCGCGAAACACGCAGAGCCAGCTTTCCCGGCGACAAGATCAGGCAATGGCGCGTTCCACCCCAAGAGTGCTTGCCGCCGTCGGCTCCGCCTCCGCGGCGGCGGCTGCGCAGCTGCTGCAGCTGGAAAGCGCCGGGTTCAGCGCACTGCGGATAGCTCCCGCCGAACTCCGGGATCCTGAAGCCTGGGCGCAGCGGCTCCTTTCGGCCAAGCAGCTCCTGGTTGCCGACACGCCGACCGCTCTGACTGTCAGCGCCGACGTCGTGAATCCGCAGGAATCCGGCGCGATCGTCCGCAGCCTCGGTCGCCTGGCGGCAGATGCCGCCGGCACCGCCGACCTCATCCTCACCGGCGGCGAAACCGCCCGCGAGGTGCTCGATGACCTTGGCATCCGCCAGTTGACGCCGCTGGCGTCCGCGCAGCACGGGGCCGTGGTCAGCCTGTCCGATGACGGGAGACTCGTCGGCACCAAACCGGGCAGCTTCGGGGACGGCCACGCGCTCGTCGAGCTGTACCAGTCCATGAAAGACCTCCGGGCGTATCCCTTCACGCACGTCCGGCCGGAGAACACCCCCACAAGCCCTCCCACCAATCTGGAGCAGACATGACATCCGCAGTAGCGAACATTACTGAGCAGGACCGCCGGCCGTTCATCGCCGTGACCATGGGGGACGGCGCCGGCGTCGGCCCCGAAGTGACAGTGGGCGCGCTCATTGCTGAGAACGCCTACCGCGACTGCCGGCCGGTGGTCATCGGAGACACCTACCGTTTGCAGCTCGGTGCCAAGGCGCTTGGCGTCAAGGCCGACATTGTGGAGATCGCGAGCGTGGGCGAAGCCGTCTTTGAGGCCGGCCGCATCAACGTGATCGACCCCAAGCTACTGTCCAGGGACCTGCCTTGGGGCCAGGAGTCCGCCGAGGCGGGCAACGCCGCATACCACTACATCAGGATCGCCTGCGAGCTGGGCATGAGCGGCCAGGTGCAGGGCATCTGCACCGCGCCGCTGAACAAGGCCGCCCTGCACAAGGCCGGGCACATCTACCCCGGGCACACGGAACTGTTGGCGCACTTCATGGGCATCGAGGAAGTGTCGATGATGCTTTCGACCCCGAAGGTGAAGGTCATCCACGTCACCACCCACATCGGTCTCCTCGACGCCATCAACAGGATTGAGCCCGGGCTGGTGGAACGGACGGTGCGCCGGGGCCACGGTGCCATGCAGCGCGCTGGCATCGCCAACCCGAAGATCGGCGTCTGCGCCATCAACCCGCACGCCGGCGAGAACGGGCTGTTCGGCTACGGCGAAGAAGCGGAGAAGATCACCCCCGCCATCGAAAAGCTCCAGGCCGACGGCATCGACGCCCGCGGCCCCCTGCCGGCCGACACCGCCTTCTTCCTCGCCGGCCGCGGCGACTACGACCTCATCGTCGCGATGTACCACGATCAGGGCCACGGTCCGGTCAAGGTCCTCGGCATCGAGGCCGGCGTCAACATCACGGTCGGGCTGCCCGTCATCCGCACCTCGGTGGACCACGGGACCGCCTTCGACATCGCCGGCAAGGGCATCGTTGAGGTGGGCAGCATGATCGAGGCACTGCGCCAGGCCGCCGAAATGTCGCCGAGTCCGGCACAGCAACGCTGACCGCCCCCAGCGCCAGGTTGGCGCGGCCCGGACCCCCGGATGAAGCCCGACTTCGCCTGCGGCGCCTGACGTCCCTAGGATGGACTGAGGATCCGGCCGCCGGAAGTCCCGGCCCGGGAAGGAGAGCTTCCATGACGCACGCCATCGTCGCCCAGCAGCCGGGCGGACCCGAGGTCCTGGACTTCGCGGAGATCGACCGCCCCGTTCCCGGTCCGGGCCAGCTGCTTATTAAGGTGGCGGCTGCCGGCGTCAACTTCATTGACACCTACCAGCGCGGCGGCATGTACAAGGTGCCCTTTCCCTTCACTCCGGGCTCGGAGGCTGCCGGCACGGTCGAGGAAGTCGGCGAGGGAGTCGAGGACTTCGCGATGGGCAGCCGGGTAGCCACGGCCGAGGGCTCGAAGTGCTATGCGGGATACACGGTGCTTGACGCGGCCAAGGCCCTGCCGGTGCCCGACGGCGTGGACGACCTCACGGCTGCGGCACTCCCCCTGCAGGGCATGACCGCCCACTACCTGATCAACTCGTCGTTCCGGGTTGAACCGGGCCACAGCGTGCTGGTGCACGCGGGCGCCGGCGGCGTCGGCCTGCTCCTGATCCAGCTCCTGAAGGCCCGCGGCGCCCGCGTCATCACCACGGTCTCCACCGATGAGAAGGAAGCTCTGGCTCGGGAAGCCGGCGCCGACGAGGTGCTCCGCTATGACGGGTTCGCGGCCACTGTCCGTGAGCTGACCAACGGCGACGGGGTGAACGTGGTGTACGACGGCGTGGGGAAAGACACGTTCGACGGCTCACTGTCCAGCCTGCGCACGCGCGGCTCGCTCGTTTTGTTCGGCGCAGCCTCAGGGGCGGTCCCGCCGGTGGATCCGCAGCGGCTCAACGCGGGTGGTTCGCTGACGCTCACGCGGCCCTCGCTCGCCCACTTCCTGGGCAACCCGCAGGAACGCCTCTGGCGCTCCACCGAAATTTTTGGCGCCGTGGCCGATGGCAGCCTCAGCGTGCGGATCGGCGCCACTTATCCCCTGGCCGAGGCCCGGCGGGCCCATGAGGACCTCGAAGGCCGGCGCACCACGGGCAAAGTACTTCTTGTTCCCTAAACGGCCACCCGGATCCACTGGCAAGTGAACGCCCGGTAAACCGCGACACCTTCCGTTCACTTTGCCGGGAGAGAATCCACCTGTGAATGAGCAGCCTCCGCAGACCACCCGCACCCTAGGCATCCCTGCGGGCGGTGCTGCGCCTGCCACGGTGCACGCAGCCCAGCTTCCCGGTGCCCACGCTGCGCCGCCGGAGCGGACCCTGATGGACATCCTGCAGGACACCGCGGCAACGTTTCCGGACGCGTCAGCCCTGGATGACGGCCGGCAGTCACTCAGTTACGCGCAGCTGATGGCATCCGTCCGGGCAACCGCCCGCCGGCTTCATTCGGCCGGCCTGGGCGCAGGTGACAGGATCGGCGTCCGGATCCCGTCCGGCACCAACGAGCTCTACATTTCCATCCTTGCGGTCATGCTCATCGGGGCGGCCTACGTTCCGGTCGACGCCGACGATCCGGACGAGCGCGCCAAACTGGTCTTTGGCGAGGCCCGGGTGGCCGGGATCGTGCGGGCCAACGGCGATATTGTCACCGACCAGAAGCGTCCCCGGCCTTTTCCCCAGCCCCGGACGGCAACTCCCGACGACGACGCCTGGGTCATCTTCACGTCAGGTTCCACGGGGACGCCGAAGGGCGTGGCCGTCCGCCACCGGTCGTCGGCGGCCTTCGTCGACGCCGAGTCGAGGATTTTCCTGCGCGATGAGCCCGTGGGGCCGCAGGACCGTGTCCTCGCGGGGCTGTCCGTGGCCTTCGACGCCTCGTGCGAAGAGATGTGGCTGGCCTGGCGCCACGGAGCCTGCCTGGTGCCGGCTCCCCGGGCACTTGTCCGCACGGGCATGGACCTCGGGCCGTGGCTGATCAGCCACGGCATCACTGTTGTCTCCACCGTCCCCACGCTCGCGGCATTGTGGCCTGCGGAGGCACTCGAGAATGTGCGGCTGCTGATCTTCGGCGGGGAGGCTTGCCCGCCCGAACTGGCTGAACGCCTGGCCGTGGAAGGCCGCGAGGTGTGGAACACCTACGGGCCGACCGAAGCGACGGTGGTGGCCTGCGCTGCTCCCCTTGGCGGCACCGGTCCGGTCAGGATCGGGTTGCCTCTCGACGGCTGGGACCTCGCCGTGGTCGCTTCCGACGACGTTCCCGTCGCCGAAGGGGAAATCGGTGAACTCATCATCGGGGGCGTGGGCCTGGCCCGCTACCTCGATCCTCTGAAGGACGCGGAAAAATATGCACCCATGCCGGCACTGGGGTGGGACCGCGCCTACCGCTCAGGCGACCTGGTCCGCTACGAACGTGCGGGCCTGATCTTTATCGGACGGGCCGATGAACAGGTCAAGCTCGGCGGCCGCAGGATCGAGCTCGGCGAGATCGACGCTGCGCTCCAGTCGCTTCCGGACGTGGCGGGCGCCGCTGCCGCGGTACGCACGACGGCGGCCGGCAACCAGGTCCTGGTGGGATATCTCGCCCCCTCCGGTGATGCTGTCCTTGACCTCGCGGCGGCCCGAAAGCTGCTGCTTGCGGTTCTCCCCGCGCCGTTGATCCCGCTGCTGACCGTCGTCGGCAGCCTGCCGACCAAAACCAGCGGGAAGGTGGACCGGCATGCGCTTCCGTGGCCCTTGCCGGGGGCCGGCGGCGCGGACGACGCTGCCGCCCCGCTGAACCTCCCGCACGACGCACAGTGGATTGTGGAGCAATGGGCGGCAGTCCTGGGAAGCAGGGTGGCGAGTCTTGACGCGGACTTCTTCGCCCACGGCGGCGGATCGTTGGCCGCAGCCCAGCTCGTCTCGGCGCTCCGTGTCCGCTACCCCACCATCACTGTGGCGGACATCTATGCCACCCCGCGCGTCGGCGCCCTGATTGACACCGCACGCCAGTCGCTGCCGGACGGCATGGCCGCCGGGCCCGCCCCGGAGCGGCCGGTGCGGCCCACCGCCCTCAAGTCACAGGTGTTCCAGACCCTCATGGGCATCCCGCTGCACATTCTCGTGGGCATGCGCTGGCTGACATACCTGATGGCCGCGAACAACCTGCTGTCGGCCTTCGCCGGCTTCTCGGCTGCCCCGGTCCTTTCCTGGTGGTGGGTTGCGGCGTCCTGGCTGGTCTTTGTCAGTCCTGCGGGGCGGATGGCCATCGCGGTTGCCGCTGCGCGCCTCCTGCTGTGGAACGTGACACCCGGAACCTATCCGCGCTCCGGACGGGTTCACCTGCGGCTTTGGCTGGCCGAGCAGATCCAGGATCTCTCCAGCGCCATCAGCCTGGCCAGCGCTCCGTGGGTGCCCTATTACGCACGGGCGCTGGGGGCAAAGATAGGGGTCAACGTCCACCTGCACTCCCTGCCCCCGGTGACCGGCTTCCTCTCACTGGGCAACGGCAGCAACATCGAGCCCGAGGTGGACTTGTCCGGGTGGTGGATCGACGGTGACGTCGTGCACATCGGCCGGGTCCACGTGGGAGCAGAGGCTTCCGTCGGTGCCCGCAGCACCCTCATGCCCGGGACCAGTATCGGTGCCGGAGGCCAGGTGGAACCGGGCTCGGCCGTTCTGGGGAAGGTCAAAGCGGGCCAGGTCGTGGCGGGATCGCCCGCTGAGCGCCGCGGCAAGGCCAAACAGGGCTGGCCCGCTGCCCAGCCTGCCAGCTCCCTGATCGGCAGGCTGTGGTTTGCCGCTTTCGCCGCGGCCTCGGCGGTCCTGGCCATGATTCCGTACGCTTCAGCTGCATGCGCAGCGCTGGTGGTGTTCCTGTTCATCAGGGGAAGCGACACCCTGATCGGTGCCTGGCCCCAGCTTCTGGCCGCGCTACCGCTGGCTGCCCTCACCTGGTTCCTGACGAACCTGCTCCTGATCCTGGCAGCCACGAGGCTGCTGGGCACGGGCCTTGCGGAAGGCTACTACCGCGTTCGCAGCCGCATCGGCTGGCAGGTCTGGGCCACGGAGCGGGTCCTGGACATGGCCCGTGACCTCCTCTTCCCGATCTATGCGAGCCTCTTCACGCCTGTCTGGCTGAGACTGCTGGGCGCCAAGGTCGGCAAGAACGTTGAGGCTTCCACTGTCCTCCTGCTGCCCAAAATGACGACCGTGGGCGAGGGCGCCTTCCTTGCGGACGACACCATGGTGGCCTCCTATGAGCTGGGCGGTGGCTGGATCCGGATCGCCCCTGCCAAAATCGGCAAACGCTCCTTCCTTGGCAACTCGGGAATGACGGCGGCCGGGCGCAACGTGCCGAAGAACTCCCTGGTGGCAGTCCTGTCGGCAACGCCCAACAAGGCGAAGTCCGGTACGTCCTGGCTCGGCAGCCCTCCGGTCAGGCTTCGGCGGACAGCGGTGGCGTCGGACAGCACCCGGACGTTCCAGCCGCCCGCAAGGCTGAAGGTGGCCCGGACGCTGTGGGAGCTGTGCCGCTTCGTGCCCGTGATGCTGACCGTCGCCCTGGCCATGGGGGTCATGGTGACGTTCGATTGGCTCGCGGCCCTCTGGGGCTACGCGGCGGCCGCCGCGCTCGGCGGGCTGGTGCTTTTGGCTGCCGGTGGGATAGCCGCAGGCAGCGCCGTGGCTGCCAAATGGCTCCTGGTCGGAAGAATCAAACCGGGCGAACATCCCTTATGGAGCTCGTTCATTTGGCGCAACGAGGTGGTGGACACCTTCATCGAGATGGTCACCGCGCCGTGGTTCGCCCGGGCAGCCACGGGAACACCTGCACTGGTGTGGTGGCTCCGCGGCCTGGGCGCAAAAATCGGCCGCGGCGCCTGGTGCGAGAGCTATTGGCTGCCTGAAGCTGACCTCGTCACCCTGGGTGACAGCTCAACAGTTAACCGCGGCTGTGTGGTCCAGACGCACCTCTTCCACGACCGCATCATGAGCATCGACACTGTTACGCTCGAAGACGGGGCCACCATGGGACCGCACGGCGTCATCCTGCCGCAGGCGCGGATCGGCAAGGGTGGGACCGTGGGCCCGGCATCCCTGGTAATGCGCGGCGAGACGGTCCCGGCCGCAACTTACTGGATGGGCAACCCGGTCAGCCCCTGGACGGGCCCGGGAGTTCCGGCTCCCCGCCTGAAGTAACTGCCCGCAGAAGACCAACCGATCCGCCCGACAAACCTGATTGAGGCACACGCCTGATGAGTTCTCCAGATTCCCCCGGCCCCGCTGCTGTGCTGCCTGTGCCGGGTCCGGCCGGCACCGCCGATCCCTACGTTCCCGGGCACGGAACCGATGCTTATCGGGTCCTGCGCTATGAACTGGAGCTGGACTACAAACTGGCCAGCAACAGGCTCAACGGCCGGGCGGTGGTGCGGGCGGTTGCCGCACGCCGCATCTCCGCAGTGGTGCTGGACATGACCGGCCTCCGTGCCTTGAAGATCCAGTTGGACGGGTCCCGTGTCAGGAGATTCACCCAGCGGGCGGAGCAGTTGGTGGTTCACTGCGAGCAGCCCCTGGACCCTGGAGCGGAATTCACCCTGGACATCCGCTATACCGGTAATCCGGAGCCGCGCAAGGGCCTCTGGGGAGAAGTGGGGTGGGAGGAGCTCACGGACGGAGTGCTCGTTGCGGGCCAGCCCAACGGGGCACCGTCCTGGTTTCCGTGCAACGACCATCCGCGGAATAAGGCAAGCTACCGTATCTCCGTCACCACCGACGCCGGTTACCGTGCCGTGTGCAACGGCCTGTTGGTGGGACATACCAGCCGGTCGAGCAGGCAGACCTGGGTCTATGAACAGGCGGAGCCGATGGCGACCTACCTGGCCACTGTGCAGATCGGCCGGTATGAACTGTTGACGCTGCCCGACGAAGGCGGAGTGGCGCAGCACATCGCCGTGCCCGCCTCGTTTGCCGGTTCCGCGAGGGCCGCACTGACCCGCCAGCCGGACATGATGCGCGCGTTCATCGGCTGCTTTGGACCGTATCCCTTCCGGGAGTACACCGTGGTGGTGACCGACGACGACCTCGAGATTCCCCTTGAGGCCCAGTCGCTTTCGATCCTGGGCCGCAACCACCTGGCCGCGGATTGGGAGTCGCAGCGGCTCATCGCGCACGAACTTGCGCACCAGTGGTTCGGCAACTCCCTGACCCTCAGCATCTGGAGCGATATCTGGCTGCATGAGGGCTTCGCCTGCTACGCGGAATGGATCTGGTCCGAGGAAGCCGGCATCATGCCCGTGCAGGAGAGGGCCGCGGCAGCGTGGCGAAAACTCGACTCCGGCATCCAGGACATCCTCGTAGGAGACCCTGGTCCCGAACTGATGTTCGACGACAGGGTGTACAAGCGCGGCGCGCTGGCCCTGCACGCACTCCGCCGGCGGTGCGGTGATCTGGCATTCTTCGCGCTGCTGCAGGACTGGACCCGGAGCAGAGTCCATGCCTCAGTATCCACAGCCGAGTTCATTCTGGCTGCGGACCGGGTGACGGGCCTGGACTCGGAGTCCCTGCTGCACCCGTGGCTGTTCGAGGAGGCACTTCCGGCGTTGCCCGGCGCCTAACGGGCCCGGCTGTCCGGTGCCCGGTCAGCCCAGTGCCACTGCAGCCACGAGCCAGGCCGGCAGGCCGGCCGCCGCGGCGTCGACATCGGAAATTTCCGGATGCCCCAGTGCTTCTACCGTTCCTGGCTGCACGGTCAGCCCCTCGCCGGTCATCTTGAGCCACGCCTCTTTCCGCGCCCAGAGCCGGGCGCGGGCCTGAAGCAGTTCAGTGTCCCGCAGCCCCGTTACGGCCGCGCGCTCCGACTCCGTCAGCGCTACAGCTTCGAAACCCGAAAAATCGGTGCCGCGGGGATCCTCAATGTCGATGCCCAGCCTGGTTCCGGGCTGCGGCTCCAGGACAGCACCCACGAGCGTCCAGCCCGCCGCCCTGGACAGGCTGAGGAGCAACGGAAGCCCCACGCCCGCCCGCGAATATCCCGGCCGGCCGTGCGATAGGCCCGGGCCGCTGCCGCACCTCGGACAGCTGTAGTCGCAGGTCAGGTCCCGGGCGGGGGTCCCCAGCAAATCGGCGGCCAACTCCCGCTGCGCCAGCCGACCGGACACAAAAGCCCGGCGCAGGCCGGGCTCCATGGCGGCTGCGCGTTCCAGCTCGGGAGGGTCAAGCAGCGATTCGTCGGCGGGACCGTCCGGGGAAGCGCGAAAGACCACGCCGGAGGGCGTGGTCCTTCGCGTTGTTCCCAAACTGGTGCCCAGTCGACTCGTCCCCCGGCTAACGCTGCACGGCGCCAAACCGCGCGGCGGCAACCGCGACCGCACTCTCGCGTGCGGCAGAGGCTTCATCGGCGGTCAGCGTCCGGTCATTGGCGCGGAAGCGGAGACCGAAGGCCAGCGACTTCTTGCCTTCCTCGATCCCCTTGCCGGCGTACACGTCGAACAGCGCGACGTCCTCCAGGAGTTCGCCCGCTCCTTCCCGCAGCGCGGCCAGGACGTCATCTGCAGGAATTTCCTGCGGCACAACAAGTGCCACGTCCTGGGTGGCCACGGGGAAGGTGGAGATATGGCGTGCCACGATGACATCGGCAGCCGCCTCGAACAGGGCGTCGGCATTGATCTCAAGTGCCGCGGAACGGGCCGGCATGTCGTGGGCGGCAAGGAGCTTCGGGTGCAGCTCCCCCGCGTAGCCCACAACCTCGCCGGTGCGCAGCGAAAGCTGCCCGGTCCGGCCCGGATGGAACGCCTGGTGATCGCCCTGGCCCACAACCAGCTCAACACCCAGAATGTCGCCAGCCAAGCGGGCGATGTCCAGCGCATCAGCCCAGTCCCACGCCCTGGGCGAGTGACCCGCAGCAGCGCGTGAGTCGTGGCCGGTCAGGACCGCGGCGACGTGCAACGGCTGGTCCGGCACGCCGTCGTACAGGGCATCCAGCACCTCATCGGAGGGCTTGACGCCCAGCGGCGGGATGGAGGACGTTCCCACGGTGTCGCCGGGCAGGAAGACAAGGCCTGCCTCGAAGAGCGCCAGGTCGCGGAAGCCGCGCGAGTGGTTGCGCTTGGCTACCTCGATGAGTCCGGGCAGGACCGAGGTCCGCAGGTAGCCGTGTTCCTCGCTGATGGGGTTGGCCAGCTTGACCGCCGTGCGGACCGCGCCGGCTTCGGCCACGCCGAAGGTGTCGTTGGCAGCCTTCGACACGAATGGGTAGGCCAGGACCTCGGTAAGCCCGGCGTCGGCGAGGGCCTGGATCAGTCGCCGCCGCTGCTGCTGCACGCGGGTCAGCCCGCGTCCCGGAGGAGCGACCGGAAGGGTCGCCGGGATCTGGTCGTATCCCACCAGGCGGGCGATTTCCTCGGACAGGTCTTCCTTGGTTTCGAGGTCGTTCCGCCAGCTGGGCGCCGAAACCGTCCAGCCGCCGTCGGCCTTTTCCACCACGGCGCCGAGATCCTCAAGGGAGGTGACAATCTGCTCTTCAGTGAAGTCGATGCCGATCCGTGCGGCGGCGAAGCCCGCCGGCAGGGCGATGGTCACGGCGTCCGGTGCGGTCCCGACGTCGGTGCCCGCCTCGTCAGCGACGCCCCCGGCGAGTTCCACCATAAGGTCCACAACGCGCTGGGCGGCAATGTTCGCTACCTGCCAGTCCACGCCGCGTTCAAATCGCTTTGACGCTTCGGACGGCAGCTTGTGCCGGCGGCGGGAGCGTGCGATGGAAACCTCATCGAAGTGGGCCGCCTCGACCAGCACGTTGGTGGTGGAGTCGGACACCTCAGTGGCCGCGCCGCCCATGACGCCGGCGATGCCGATCGCCCCGGAGCCGTCCGTGATGAGGAGATCCTCGACGTCGAGCGTCCGTTCCTTGTCATCCAGGGTGGTGATCTTCTCCCCCGCCACGGCACGGCGGACCACGATGTCGCCGGACAGCTTGTCCAGGTCGTAGCAGTGCGTGGGCTGGCCGAGCTCCAGCATGACGTAGTTCGAGATGTCCACGGGAAGGGAGATGGAGCGGATACCGGCAAGACGCAGCCGTGAAACCATCCACTGGGGTGTCGGTTTTGTGGCGTCGACTCCGCGGACGGTCCGGGCCACGAAGCGGTCACAGCCGGGCTTGCCGTAGATGGGCGCGTCGTCGTTGAGCTTGACGCCGTGGCCGCCGGCCAATTCCGCCGGGGCCGACACCTTGGACGCGGGGTCCGTGAAGGACGTTCCGGTGGCGTGGGCGTATTCCCGGGCCACACCGCGGATCGAGAACGCGTAGCCACGGTCAGGGGTGACGTTGATCTCGGCGGCTTCGTCGTAGAGCCCCAGGAGCTCCATGGCGTCGGTACCGATTTCCGGGTCCAGGCCGATCCTCGACAGCACCAGGATGCCATCGTGGTCTTCACCGATGCCCAGTTCGCGTACGGAGGCGATCATGCCCGCGGAGAGGTGCCCGTAGGTTTTCCGTGCCGAGATGTGGAAGTCGCCGGGCAGCACGGCACCGGGGAGGGTGACTACCACCTTGTCCCCTTCGACGAAGTTGTGGGCTCCGCAGATGATGCCCTGGACACCGGAGGGATCGATGCCCTTGCCGGTGAGGGTCTGCTCTTGGCCTTCGGGGACCACGCGGACCTGGCACCAGTTGATGGTCTTGCCGTTGGTCTGCGGTTCCTTGACCAGGCTCAGGACCTGGCCCACCACGACGGGGCCCTTAAGGCCGTCCGTGGGACGGTGGACCGCTTCTTCTTCAAAGCCGACCTTGACGAGCTCGGCCATGACGTCTTCGGCCGTTGCTCCGGCCGGTACCTGCGCGAATTCACGCAGCCAGGAAAGTGGGATACGCACTGTTAGATCTCCATCCCGAAGTGCTCGCTGAAACGTACATCGCCTTCGATCATGTCGCGCATGTCGCCGACCTCGTTGCGGAACATGAGGGTGCGCTCGATGCCCATGCCGAAGGCAAATCCTGAATAGGTGTCGGGGTCGATGCCGGCAGCCCGGAGAACATGGGGGTTGACCATGCCGCAGCCGCCCCATTCGATCCAGCGCGGACCGCCCTTGGCGCCCGGGTGCCAGATGTCCAGCTCGGCGGACGGCTCGGTGAACGGGAAGTAGTTGGGACGCAGCCGGATTTGGGCCTCGCCACCGAACATCTGCCGGGCGAAGTGCTCCAGCGTTCCGCGAAGGTCCGCCATGCTGAGTTTCTTGTCGATGGCCAGGCCTTCGAACTGGTGGAACACCGGCGTGTGCGTGGCGTCCAGTTCGTCGGTGCGGAACACCTTGCCGGGGCACAGCACGTAGATGGGAACCTCGCGTTCCAGCATGGAGCGGACCTGCACCGGGGAGGTGTGGGTGCGCATGAGGAGGTGCGCTTCCGGTGGTTCCACGAAGAAGGTGTCCTGCATTTCGCGGGCCGGGTGGTCCGGCTTGAAGTTCAGGGCATCGAAGTTGAACCATTCGGATTCGACTTCCGGGCCCTCGGCGATTTCCCAGCCCATGCCCACGAAGATGTCCGCCACGCGGTCCTGCAGCGTGGAGAGCGGGTGGCGCGCCCCGGCACGGCGGCGTCGCGGAGCAGCGGTGACATCCACGGTTTCCTCAACCAGGATGCGGGCGTCGTTCTCGGCTTCGAGCTCGACGGTGCGGTCGGCGAGCGCCTTGTTGACGCGTCCGCGGGAGGAACCCATGAGCTTGCCGGCGACAGCCTTCTGGTCTTTGGGAAGGCGCCCGATCTCACGGTTGGCCAGGCTCAGCTGCGATTTCTCGCCGGTGTGGGCCAAACGGACAGCCTTGAGTTCATCGAGCGTGGAGGCACCGGCAATCGCGGCGATTGCCTGGTCGACGGCGGCGGTGATGGCGGCTTCATCCAGAGGGTTCGGGGCGGCAGCGCCCGGCAAAGTTTCAGTCATCTACTGTTCTTAGCTACGAGTCGGGTGATGCCAATGGCCGGGGCTGCTGTGCCGGTTCCCCGGCAGCGCGTCCGTCACTGGCATGTCATTGGATGGAGTCATCCAATGACATCATCCAAAGACAAGGGCAGGCTCGCCGGAGTTTGGCCGGCAGGCACTGTTCCCAGTCTAATTGACGGGGCCCGGCTGCCCGAACGGCAGGGCGCGCGTCGCCGCAGTGTGCAGCGAATATGGCTGCCGCTACCATGGCAGGATGACCCCCGCACAGCGGTTGCGCCAACTTGCGAACGTGCTCAACGCCTCCACAACCCTGGGACTCCTGCTGGCCAGACTGGCAGGCACCGAAACGGTTGGCGGCCCCCGCGGTCTGGTGATTGCCGCCGGCTACCGCTGGCGTCTTCCCTTCGCGCAGGCCTTCACGGTCGGCAACGTGGTCATCTTCCGGGCCGGAGCGGAGGAAGCCCTGGCCAATCCTGTGCTGCTGGGACACGAGGAACGGCACAGCAGCCAATACGCCTGCCTGGGCCTGCCGTTCCTGCCGCTGTACTTCATCGCCGCGGGGTGGTCCCGGCTGCGGACAGGCAACCCGGGGTCCGCCAACGTCTTTGAACGCCTGGCGGGCCTGGAAGCAGGCGGATATGCGGAGACCGGAAAACGCGGAACGGGCAAAGCTTCCCCCGAACGGAATCGAGGCGTGACATGACGGAAATTCCGAGGACCATCTCTGTGACCGGGACCGGAACCGCGGAAGCCGTGCCGGACCTGCTGACCGTTTCCCTTGGCGTGGAGTGCCGCCGGGAGGACGTGGGGGCCGCCTATGCCGCGGCGGGGCGGGCTGGATCTCGGTTTTGCCGATCCCGCCGCCGTGATGTCACGGGCTCGGGAGGCAGCCTGGCAGGATGCCCTCGCCACGGCCACGCAGTTCGCCGCACTGGCTGGCGCCGAACTGGGCCCTGTGGCCTCGGTTACCCAGCAGCCCGGCGCCGCCGTGCCCATTCCGGTAGCGAAAATGCAGCGGGCCGTATCCGCTGATGCCGTGGGGATCGAAGCCGGCCAGTCGAGCGTCTCCGCGACGGTGGGCGTCGTCTGGGAACTCCGCGCAACCGGCTAGTGGACGGTACCGGCGGACAGTTTGAGGTCCGCCGTGGTCGCCAGTGCAGTGCGGACGACGGCGGCGATCGCCTCGGCCATCAACGTCACGGCCAGAGAGGGGGCTGCGCTCCCCTCCGGCAGCTGCCCGGGCTCGAACGGGACATGGACGAACCCGCCCCGCACATCCGCCCGGGACGCGAGCTCGTGCATCAGGGTGTAGAAGATGTGGTTGCAGACATATGTCCCTGCCGTCTGCGAGATCTCTGCGGGGATGCCGGCCAGAGTCACGGCACGGAGGGCTGCCTTCACCGGCAGTGAGCTGAAGTACGCGGCCGGCCCGCCCTGCACCACTTCGCTGTCGAGCGGCTGGTTCCCGGCATTGTCGGGAATCGGGGCGTCATCGCAGTTGATGGCGACTCGCTCCAGCGACACACGGTCACGGCCTCCCGCCTGACCGATGCACACCACGAGTTCCGGCTCCAGTTCGTCCAGGGCATCGCGGAGGACGGCACCGGCTGCACCGAAGATGCAGGGCAGTTCAACCGCCCTGACGGCCAGGCCTTCGCTGCGGAGCAGTTCCCGCGCGTGGAGTGCTGCTGCCCATGACGGGTTGGAAGACTGGCCGCCGAACGGTTCAAATCCGGTGAGGAGGATCATGAAGCAAGCGTAGCGGCCGGGCGAAACACCGACGCCGGGCCTTGACATTGATTAGAACATACCTTCGAATTGAGATCATGAGATGGGACGCACAAGCACTTAATCCGGCATCTGGAGAGCAAGGCGCAAACAGCCTAACCGCGGCCGCCCCAGCCGCAGTGCCGCTGCTGCCCCTGGCCGGGCTTGTGCGTTCCGTCTCCACCCCTGAATTTGCCGGGGTCACCTTCCACGAGGTCACTGCCAAATCGGTGCTCAACAAGGTGGCTGCCGGTTCACGGATGCCCTTTGAGTGGACCGTCAACCCCTACCGCGGATGCAGCCACGCGTGCGTCTACTGCTTCGCCCGCAAGAGCCACACCTATCTTGACTTCGATGCCGGGCTCGACTTCGACAGCCAGGTGGTGGTGAAAATCAACGCCGCGGACGTCCTGCGCAAGGAGTTGGCCAAGCCGTCCTGGGGACGCCAGCAGGTTGCGCTCGGCACCAATACCGATCCCTACCAGCGTGCCGAAGGCCGTTACCGGCTGATGCCCGGAATCATCAGCGCGCTGGCGGACTCGGGCACACCCCTGTCCATCCTCACCAAAGGGACCCTGCTTGCCAGGGACATCCCCCTGCTGAAACATGCCGCCACGCAGGTCCCCGTGGGGATCGGAATCTCGCTCGCCATGACGGATGAACAGCTTTCCGAGGCCGTTGAGCCCGGAACGCCCGGTCCGCGGGCCCGGCTCAAGCTCATTTCAAGGCTGCGCGAAGCCGGGCTCCCCTGCGGAGTGATGGCCATGCCCATCCTGCCCTGGCTGTCGGACAGCGACGAAGCGCTGGACTCACTTTTCAGCTCGCTGGCCGCTGCCGGAGCCACCGGAGTCACTGCCGGGGCGCTTTACCTCAAGCCCGGCACCCGCGAATGGTTCATGCAATGGATCGCCGCCCGGCACCCGGAACTTGCCGGACGGTACCGCAGGCTTTACGGCACGGGCTCGTACGCTTCCAAGGAATACCGGACCTGGCTCGCCGGCAGAATTCGCTTCTTCAAGGCGCGGCACGGTTTTTCGGGCTCACAGGGGTTCAGCCACCGCGACGTCGATGACCCCCGCGGGGAGGAAGCGGCGTACCCGGAGGGCAGCCTGCCCGCGGCGCGTGCCGGCCACCCCAGCGGAGCGGCGGCCGCACCACAGCCGACACTTTTCTGAACGCCCTCTGACAGAGCAGGCTGATTTGGCACCTTCCTACCCGGCGTGACTCTTACGCGCGGGGGGCGCAGGCAGCGGCGCGCCCAGCGCGGTCAGCAGTGCCCTGACAATCGGAAGGTCGGCGGGGATCCAGGGAAGGTGGAGAGCTTCGTCACGGTCCTGAATGCTGACCCACCGGAGTTCATCGTGGTCCTCGAGGGGCCGGGGGTCGCCGTCGGCTACCTCGGCGAACCATACGCGCATCGACGCGCGTTCGTTGAGGGGCCAGCCTGAGCTCTCCGGTGCTTCCAATTCGGCGCCGAGGATGACGGCGATCCCGAGTTCCTCCCGCAACTCCCGGTGCAGGGCATCTTTAGGGGCCTCGCCCGCCTCCACCTTGCCGCCGGGGAATTCCCACATGCCGGCGAACTGCGGCGGTGCCGTGCGCCGGGCCACGAGCAGCCGCGCGGGCTCAGCCAGCGAATCGAGCACGGCGCCGCCCACAACGTTGATCAGTTCAGTGTTGATCAGTTCAGTGTTGGTCAGTTCAGTCACCGCCCCAGTCTATGGGGCAGAATGGGTAGGGCCCCCAGCGCGGGAACCCCGATCCCGTGTATCTGCAGGGAATACCCTTCAGCCCCGCGACGTTCTATAAATCAGATTTAACTTGCCCTGGTGTCCATCAGCCCCAGAGGCCGTCTCCACACTTCCGCTCCGAAAAGCAGGCTCATGACTTCTACTGTTCAAGCCCCCGGCACTTCCAAAGCCGCCGGCACCCACCTCGGACTCGCGATCCTGGCCCTGGCCATGGGCGGCTTCGGTATCGGCGTCACCGAATTCGCCATGATGGGGCTCCTCAAAGAGGTGGAGCTTGGACTCAACATCAGCACCCCCGAGGCGGGCCACCTGATCTCCGCCTATGCTCTTGGCGTTGTCATCGGCGCTCCGGTGCTGGCCGCCGTCGGAGCGAAGCTGCCACGCAAGTACCTTGCCCTCGGCCTCATGCTGTTCTTCAGCATCGCCAATCTGACCTCTTACGTCGCACCCGACTACGGGAGCATGCTGGTTTCGCGGTTCGCCGCCGGACTGCCGCACGGGGCTTTCTTCGGAGTGGCAGCGGTCATCGCAGCCTCCCTCGTGGCGCCGACGAAGCGGGGGTGGGCCATTTCCATGGTCATGGCCGGCCTGACGGTTTCCAATGTCATCGGCGTACCCTTCGCCACGTGGCTCGGCCAGACTTTCGGCTGGCGGCTGCTCTTTGTCTTGGTCGGCGCGCTCGGTCTGGTGACCCTGGCCCTCATCTGGAGGTTCGTCCCGTTCCAGAAGGCGCACGCCGACGCGAGCATCCGGCGTGAACTCGGCGCACTGAAGCGCGCACAGGTCTGGCTTGCCATCATGATTGGAATCGTTGGGTTCGGCGGCTTCTTCGCAACGTACACCTACATCGCTCACACCATGACGTCGGTCGCCGGCATCCCATCTGCATGGCTTCCCCTGGTGGTGGCCCTTTATGGGCTTGGGATGGTTGCCGGCAACATCGTGGGCGGCAGGATCGCGGACAAGTCCGTGATGGGAACCATCTACCGCGTCCTGCCCGCCATCGCCGTTGCGCTGGTGGTGTACGCCATCGCCGTTCACTGGTCCTGGTCCGCGTTCGTCATGGTCTTCGTCGTCGGGGCGGCCGGTTCAATGCTGGTTCCGGCGCTGCAGACGCGTTTGCTCGACGCATCCCCGGATGCGCCGTCGCTGGCCTCCTCGCTCAACCACGCGGCACTGAACGTGGCCAACGCCCTGGGCGCCTTCCTCGGCGGACTGGTCATCGCCTGGGGCTGGGGCTACGTGGCCCCCGCCCTGGTGGGTGCGGTACTGGCGGTTCTGGGCCTGGGCGTCGCCGTCCTCAGCGGCATGCTGGAACGCAAGAGACCGCTGGCACCGTAACCCTCAAGTCACAGCGAACCCTCAGGTCACAGCGCCAGCGGCCCCGGCTGCCCGGGGCCGGTCAGGCCCCCTGCTCCCCCGCGAACGCCTGCCCGCTTGGTACGTCAGCACGGTGCACGTCAGGTTCGAGATAGATGACCCGGGCAATCGGCACTGCGGTGCGGATCCTGTCCTCCGCGGCGTCGATAAGCCGGGCAATTTCCAGTCCGGAATCGGCCGCGCCGATGGTGATCTTGGCAGCCACCAGGAGCTCTTCCGGCCCAAGGTGCATGGTCTTCAGATGGATGATTCCGGTACCGTCCGACTCAATGGCGTCCCTGATCTTGGCAACATCTGCCTTGGTGGCCGATTCCCCTAGGAGCAGCGATTTGGTCTCCACGGCGAGGACGACGGCGATCGCCACGAGCAGCAGGCCGATCATCCCTGTTCCCAGCGCGTCCCAGATGCCGTCTCCTGTCAGCAAGGTGAGTCCCACACCGAGCAGTGCGAACACGAGCCCCAGCAGGGCCCCGAAGTCCTCCAGGAGGATGACCGGAAGTTCCGGCTGCTTGGCGTTCCGGATGAACTTTGCCCAGCTCTGCTGGCCCCGAACGTGGTTCGATTCGATGATGGCGGTCCTGAAGCTAAAGGACTCCGCGACGATGGCACCTACCAGTACGGCCAGCGGTACCCACCAGAAGTCACCCTCAATGGCGTGCGGGTCCTGGATCTTTTCCCAGGCCTCAAACAGCGCGAACAAACCGCCCACGCTGAACAGCACAATTGAGACGATAAAGGCGTAAATGTAGCGTTCGCGGCCATAGCCGAACGGGTGCTCCGGGCTTGCCTCCTTCTGTGCGCGCTTTCCGCCTACCAGCAGGAGCAGCTGGTTGCCGGAGTCAGCCACCGAGTGGATGGCTTCGGCAAGCATCGAGGAGGACATCGTCAGCAGGAAGGCGACGAACTTCATTACAGCGATGGTCAGGTTTGCGGCCAGAGCCGCGACGATCGCCTTGGTACCGCCATTTGCAGCCAAGGGAGCTTCACCTCTTCAAGTGGGAATTACAACGAATTGGATACAGCCGCGAACCGCGGCCGTCTAGTAAATACCGTACCTGCACGGTCCACGGCGGTGCACCAGCAGTGGCGGGTTCACGCCACGGAAACCCCGAAACTAAGCGTGCTGACAAATAAACGCGCGCTGTGTTAGCTTGAAGCCATATCGGGACTGATAAGAATCGATCCCGACGAATATGAAGGAGGAGACAATGGGTTTTCTTGCTTGGATTATTCTCGGCCTGATCGTAGGCGCAATTGTGAAAGCCGTCATGCCCGGTAGGGTCGGCGGTGGCTGGGTCACCAGCCTGGTTCTGGGCGTCGTTGGCGCCATCGTTGGCGGCTGGATCGGCAGCCTTCTGTTCGGCAAGGGTGACCTGGCCTTCTTCGACCTCGGCACCTGGATCCTCGCCATTATCGGCGGCCTGGTCGTCGCCGGCGTCTACGGGGCAATCACCGGACGCAGCAACCGGACCACGCGAGCCCCTTAAAAGGCCCGCCTCGACGCGGACCTGCTGAAAAACTAAATGCGGGGACCCACCATCTGGTGGGCCCCCGCTTTTTTCATGCCGACTTTTCCGAGCTCCTAGGCCGGTTGCTGCGCCCTCGCACTGGCATAGAGACAGACGGTGGCGGCCGTGCCCAGGTTCAGGCTCTCGGCGGCGCCGTAAACGGGAACTGCCACCCGGTGGTCTGCCAGGGCGAGCTCCTTCTCAGACAGTCCCTGCGCCTCGTTTCCGAACAGCCAGGCAGTGGGACTTTCAAGGGCATAAGCCGACCCGGCGGTAGATCCACCGAGCCGCCGCGCCGCACTCTCGTCCTGGAGACGGTCGAGATTAAGCTTGCCGTAGCCATCGGCCGCCAGCACCCCGATGCCCCGGGCCCTGCACTGGGCCGCCAGGTCTTCGACGTCGGCGCCGAGGACCACCGGCAGGTGGAACAGCGATCCTGCCGTCGAGCGCACGGCCTTCGGGTTGTAAATATCCACACTGGAGCCTGTCAGCACAACAGCATCCGCGCCCGCGGCATCGGCAGCGCGCAGAACGGTGCCGGCGTTGCCGGGGTCCCGCACCTGGCACAGCACGGCTATCAGCCTCGGCCGGGCGTCCAGCGCATCTGCGAGCGGAACGTCGACGAAATCGCAGACAGCGATGATTCCCTGCGGGCTCACGGTATCCGCCATGGCGGCAAGAACGTCGTCCGTTGCCAGCCGGGCGCTGGTTCCGGCAGCCAGTTCCTCGAACTCCGGGTAACGGTCCAGGCATGCCTCGCTGGCAAATACTTCGCTCACGATGCCCGGCTCCCCCGCGTCCGTCCGCTTGCGGTGCAGGACCAACGCCTCACGGACAGCCTGGGGTCCCTCTGCCAGGAACTGCCGGCGCTTTAAACGGGCCGGGCGCCCTGCAAGCTTTGCCACATCCCTGACCCGATCAGCTCGGGGGTTGGAGAGTGGAAAGTCTTGCGGGCGCCCGGTTTCGTTCATATAAGAACCTTAGTTGCTGTCGCAGCAGGTTCTCGAACTACCAGAACGGGGGAACTACTCGGCGGCCTCGTCAGCGGCCGGCTTCTCTGCAGCAGGCTTCTTGGCGGCGGGCTTCCTGGTGGCCTTGGCCTTCGGAGCCGGTGCGGCTTCAGCCGAGACGGCGGGAGCGGAGGTGTCGGCAGGCAGCGAGTCCTTGGCGACCTGGACCAGCGCAGCGAAGGCGTTGGCGTCGGAAACGGCAAGCTCGGCCAGCATGCGGCGGTCGACCTCGACCTCAGCGGCCTTCAGGCCCTGGATCAGTCGGTTGTAGGTCAGGCCGTTGGCGCGGGATGCAGCGTTGATGCGCTGGATCCAAAGACGGCGGAAGTCGCCCTTCTTCTTCTTGCGGTCGCCGTAGCTGTACACAAACGAGTGCAGCAGCTGCTCTTTGGCCTTGCGGTACAGGCGTGAACGCTGTCCACGGTAGCCCTTTGCGCGTTCGAGGATAACCCGGCGCTTCTTGTGGGCGTTTACCGCCCTCTTCACACGTGCCACGTGCGTACTCCTTCAGAATTCTTATCCCAAGCGTCTACTGCCGGTAACCCGGCCGGCCTGAGAAGGCTTATTTAGTTGACTGGTGCCAGGTGGCAGTCAGTCAGAGAGCTTGGAAATTAGATGCCGAGCATCTTCCGGATGACCTTGGCGTCGCCCTTGAAGACGATCTTGTCGCCGGCGAGGCGACGGGTCAGCCTGGAGGACTTGTGCTCGAGGTAGTGGCGGCGGTTGGCCTGCTGGCGGCGCAGCTTGCCGCTGCCGGTCAGCTTGAAGCGCTTCTTAGCACCACTGTGGGTCTTCATCTTCGGCATGGGAACCGATCTCCTAACGTATCCGCAGACTATATGTCTGCAGTCTTTCGTGCAGCCGCCCCTGCGGGCGGCATGCTGGTTGCTGACTGCCTGAAGGCGGTACCTTCCGCAGCTGTGAACTAGGTGGTCTTCTTGCCTGCCGGCTTCGGCGTGGCCCGGGGTGCTGCAGGTCGCGCAGCGGGCTTCGGCGCAGCAGGCCTGGCCACCGGCTTCGGTGGAGCAGGAACAGCCGCAGGCTTGGGCGCGGCCGGGGCCGGGGCCTCGGAAACCTTCGCCGCGGCGGGTGCCGCAGCCTTCGGTGCCGGCGCCTTCGCCGGTGCAGCCTTGGGCGCTTCGGCCTTGGGTGCCTCGCGCTTCGGCTCGGCAGCCTTGGGAGCTTCGACCTTGGGTGCCTCGCGCTTCGGCTCGGCAGCCTTGGGCGCTTTCTGCTTCGGCGCTTCCTGCTTCGGAGCTTCCGCGGTAGGCGCTTCGGCAGCCGGAGTCTGTGTGGTCGGCGCTTCGACGGCGGCTTCCGGAGCAGCGGCTGCTGCCGGGGCTTCCGGAGCAGCTTCAGTGTTGACCTGGAAGCCTTCCGGGAGCAGGTCCGCGAGTGACTGCGTCAGTGGTACCTGGTCGTCGCCCGAGACGTCGATACGGCCGGATGCCTTGGCTTCATTCTGGGCCTTGGCTTCGGCGCGCTGGGTGGCGCGGCGGGCTTCGGCCTTGGCCTCAGCCTTGTTCTTCAGCGGACCGATCACCATGACCATGTTGCGGCCATCGATGCGCGGGCTCGACTCCACCACACCAACTTCGTTGACGTCTTCGGCGAAGCGCTGGAGCAGGCGCAGGCCCATTTCAGGGCGCTGCTGTTCGCGGCCGCGGAACTGGATCATGGCCTTGACCTTGTCCCCGGCTCCGAGGAAGCGCAGGGCGTGGCCGCGCTTGGTCTCGTAGTCATGGGTGTCGATCTTCAGGCGGAACCGGATTTCCTTAAGAACCGTATTGGTCTGGTTCTTGCGGGCCTCACGGGCCTTGACGGCGGCCTCGTACTTGTACTTGCCGAAGTCCATCAGCTTGCACACCGGAGGCTTGGCCTGAGGTGCAACTTCAACGAGATCAAGATCGGACTCGGCAGCCAGGCGAAGAGCATCCTCAATACGGACGATTCCCACCTGTTCGCCGGCAGGGCCGACCAGCCGCACCTCAGGGACGCGGATACGCTCATTGATTCTTGGCTCGCTAATGTTAAAGCTCCTGTGTTTGTGGTGAGTATTCCACCGGCAAATAGAGAAGGCCCCCAATTGCCGGAGCAATCAGAGGCCTCGAGGATCGGATGCGCAGGCCCGCGGGCTGCGCACGCTTCGACAGGACTGTGCCCGCCGGAAACGCCCGACCATTACCCGGCAACCTTGCTTACCTCTGGAATCCGAGGAAAAACGGCCGACGCGGGTGGGAGAGAACTCCGCTTGCAAACTGAATATCAATTCTACAGAAAACTACCCGCTCCCCGCACATTGCGGAAGTGGGACTCATCCACAGCAAAATAACGACATCCAGTCGGTCTGTGACAAGCTTACCAGTATGAGCACTCCAGACAGTAATTCACACGTTTACCAGGCCCCCGGCGAGCAGGCTGATGTCTCACAGCAGATCCGGGACATCTCTGAGGTTCCCGCCATCGAGGTCATCACCACAGCCGCCGTGCACCTTATGAGTGCCGCAGCCGTGAAGCTCGGCCTGGCAGCCGAAGAGAACGCCGAAGAGCTCAAGGACCTGGACGAGGCCCGGAAGCTCATCACTGCCCTCGCCGGACTCGTGACGGCGGCCGCTCCGGAGATCGGCTCCCAGCATGCCGGGCCGTTGCGCGACGGACTGCGTTCACTGCAGCTTGCCTTCCGGGAAGAGTCGATCATTCCCGATCCCCCGGGCAAGGGTCCTGGCGAAAAGTACACCGGCGCGGTGAACTGACGCCCGGCATCCGGCTTTAGCCGCCGCGTGGCTGCGCGGACATGTCGCGGCCCACAGGAAAGTAACGACGACGGCGGGCCGACCTTTGAGGTCGGCCCGCCGTCGTTCTGTCTTAAGCCCGCCGTCGTTCTGTCTTAAGTCGTAGGTCCTACGCCCTCGCAGCCCGCCGGCGTCGGCGGTGCTGCAGGGCGATGCCGGCTGCGCAGAGCACGACGCCGGCCACGCCCACGGAGACGAAACCCCCGGACGGGCCCACGCCGTCGATAAACACCCCGGCCAGGGGCGCTCCGAGTGCCACGCCGGCGGTCAGCGCCGAGCCGTACCAACCCATCGCCTCGCCCCGCCGGGCCTCGTCCACGAGGTCCGCCACCTTCTCCGACGCCGCCGACAGTACCGGGGCGCACAACAGACCGGGCAGCAGCGACAGCAGGCTCAGGGTCAGCGTGTCGGTGGCGAAGCCCATCGGAATGGTCAGCGCCGCCATGCCCAGCAGCAGAAGGAACGGCGAAACCGGGCGGTGCATGGCGCCATAGATGACGCCGCCCACGACCGACGCCGCGCACCAGAAGAGGAAAACGATCCCGATTTCGCCCTGGTGCCCGCCGGTCTCCAAAGCCGCCACGATCCCCACGTCGGTGCCGCTGAGCACCATTCCCGCCCCGGCTGCGACGGTAAACACCGCCGCAACAGCCACGGTGAACCACCTGAAATTGTGGGCGACCTTGTGCCTGAGCCCGGCACGCCGTCTGTTGCCCGCAGCTGCCGGGCCGAGCTCAGCGGCCGCCTCCTGGACGTGGGCCGGGGCGGCAGCCACCACCGCCACCTCGGCAGCCTCCCGCTGGTCCGCCTCGCATGCCTCATCGCGGGCCGCGCTGCGGGTGGGCGGGTTGAACCACATGAGAAACAGCCCGGCCAGCGAGGTGGAGACACCGACGATCGTCAGGCCGAGGACCGAATGGCCGCTCGTGGCCACAATCGCTCCGGCAGCGGGCCCGATCATGAAGACCACCTCGGTGGTGATGGCGTCGAGCGCGAAGGCGGTCCTGCGCTGGTCGCCGTCGGCAAGCACGCCCAGCGATTGGCGCACCACGCTGAAGATGGGCAGAGTCAACAGCCCTCCCACAAAGACCAGCGGCAGCAGCCACTGATAGGACACGTGCGGCACGACGGACCAGATGACCGTCTCGGAAACCACCGACGGGATGAGGGCTGTCCGGAGTCCCGCGGTGTCCACCCGGCGGCCGCGCCACGGGGCGCCTACCGCAATGCCGATGGTCATGACGGCTGCTGCTGTGCCCGCAGCTGCATACCCCTGTCCCAGGGTCAGCACTATGTGCAGGGTCAGCAGCACGCCTGCGGCCGAATGGGGTATGCGGGCAATCATGCCGACCACCAGGAGCCGGCGAATGGGCCTGATGGCCAGCAGCTCCCGGTACAGGGTGAAATTCACGGGTGGGTCCTTCGTTCCGCCGCCGGGCAGCATAGGGACGGACCACAGGTGGACCGCCGTTTACTCCGCGGCGCGCCTTAGCTTGACTTCGATCGAGTCAACACGCTCACCAAACAATACATTCCGGCTCCACTCATTCTGGAGCCCTGCAACGAGCGACTGGACGCCGGCCGCATCCAGTCCGCCCGCCAGGTAAAGCACCACTCGCACCTCGGGCCCCGGACCGCCGCCCGAAACGGGGCGGCCGGAGGCAGTCGACGTTGCCACGCCGCCCCCGGGAAGAACCTCCAGGCGGCGGACAGCCGGCAAGTCTGCCGCCGCAGAACCCAGCATGTCCGCCAGTTCAGCATCGCGGTACGCGGGAATCCACTTCTGTTGCCGGGCCAGGGACCAGACCGCGGGCCGCCTCACCACGAACGTCACTTCCGAGCCCGGGTCCACGACCAGCAGCTCCGCGCCCTCGGCCACGGCCGACAGCGCTGCCCTCGCTGCGTAGACCGCGACGGGCCTCGCCTCGGGGTGCCATGCCGCCAGCGCTGCCGACGAGCTGAATACCGGCATGGCAAGCCGCCCGTCCGGCGCCTTCAGCGTCACGAGTGCCATGTCCGCCTGTTTGTCGGCGTGCAGCCCGCCCACGCCTTCGGCCTCTTCCGCCAGCTGGGCCACGACCGGAACGAAAACGCGTGCGGTCGCCAGCGATGCAACAACGGCTGCTTCGTCGGCTTCACCGCTGAGCAGCCGATCAACTGCGGCGAGATAGCCACTGTCCGGCGAGCCGTCGTCGTCCTCAAAGTTGTGGATGGCGGCGTTTTCGCCGGCGAGGCTCCGCCCGGCCCAGGGCTGGCCGGCCGAATCGGTGGCACCGCCGGCGCCTGCAAGCGCAGCTTCGATGTGTCCCGGAAGCCGGCGGGGCTGCGGCTGGTCCGCCCCCGATCCGCCCGTCCCTCCGGAAGTCAGCCCGTGCCCGGCCATGGCGGCAGCCTAGCGCCGGCCGGCGACGTCGAGGGCCTCCGGCAGGGTGAAGGCCCCTGCGTAGAGGGCCTTGCCGACGATTGCGCCCTCGACGCCCAGCGGCACGAGGGATCGCAGGACCTTCAGGTCATCCAGGCTGGAGATACCGCCGGAAGCCACCACGGGCTTGCCCGTCTTCTCCACCATCTGCCGCAGCAGCTCAACATTGGGGCCCTGCAGGGTGCCGTCCTTGGTCACGTCGGTGACAACGTAACGGGCACAGCCGGCTTCCTCTAGACGGCCCAGCACGTCCCAGAGGTCCCCGCCTTCCTTAGTCCAGCCGCGGCCGGAAAGCGTGGTCCCCCGGACGTCGAGCCCGACGGCGATCCGGTCTCCGAAGCGCTCGATGGCCCGCGCGGTCCAGTCGGGATTCTCCAGGGCTGCGGTACCGAGGTTAACCCGGGCCACTCCCAGGTCCAGGGCCTTTTCCAGCGACTCGTCGTCGCGCAGGCCGCCGGAGAGTTCCACCTTGATATCAAGCCGGCCCACCACTTCGCGCAGGAGTTCGGCGTTGGACCCGCGGCCGAACGCAGCGTCCAAGTCCACGAGATGCACCCATTCGGCGCCCTGCTGCTGCCAGTTGAGGGCTGCTTCCAGCGGCGTGCCGTAGCTTGTCTCGCTGCCGGCCTCGCCCTGGACCAGGCGCACAGCCTGGCCGTTCACGACGTCCACTGCAGGAAGCAGTTCCAGTGCCGGCAGATCGGTTTGGCTGATCATTTCGGGTCCTCAGTTCTCGTGTAGCGCAGTTTCCGGAAAGGCGCGGTTTTAGGCAGCGCCTGGGGAGTTTTGGTAGGTGCGGCAAGCACCTGGTTTCAGGCCCCTGGCAAAGTGAGCAGGTAGGCGGCCAGCAGCGACATTCCTGCCAGCACGTAGAACCCGACCTGCGTCCAGAGCGGCTTCGTCTGCTGCCTGAAGGACAGCGCGCCGCCGACCAGGAGGCCGGCAAGGCCCATCAGGACGATGGACCACATCTAGGCGTCCGCCGCAGGCGCCGCGTCCACTGCCGCACTTGCCTCCGCTGTCGCGGTGCGGCCGTGCGGGCCGCGGAGGCCGTTCACCCAGTTCCGGAGGAGCCGGGCGCCGGCGTCCCCCGATTTTTCCGGGTGGAACTGGGTGGCGCAGAGCGGCCCGTTTTCCACGGCGGCGATGAAGGGTCCGCCGTGCTCGGACCAGGTGACGAGGGGTGCGGCCATACGCGGCTGGACAACGTCGAATTCCCAGTTCTGCACGCCGTAGGAGTGCACGAAATAAAAGCGTTCATTTTCCACGCCCTCGAAGAGCCTGGAGCCTTCCGGGACCTTGACGGTGTTCCATCCCATGTGCGGAACGACGTCCGCCGGAAGGAGTTCCACCTTGCCGGGCCACTCCCCCATGCCTTCAGCTTCGGTCCCGTGTTCCACTCCGGCTTCGAACAGCACCTGAAGTCCCACGCAGATGCCGAGGACGGGCCTGCCGCCGGCTACGCGGCGTCCGATCATCCTGATGGCGTCCACGGATTTCAGTTCGCGCATCACAGTTTCAAAGGCGCCGACCCCCGGAACGAGCAGTCCGTCGGCATTGAGGACGTCCTCCGGCTTGGAACTCAGGATGACTTCGGCGCCCGCACGCTCCAGCGCACGGACGGCGGAGCGAACATTGCCCGAACCGTAGTCGAGCACTGTCACGGTGGGTTTACCCTCCGGCGAGGGGGGCTTGACGGTGGCCGAGGGGTCGATGATCGCACCTTCCCGCAACAGTTTGCCGGTCACAGGGCTCCCTTGGTGGACGGAATGCCTTCGACGCGGGGGTCGGGTTCTACGGCAGCGCGCAGCGCACGGGCGAAGGCCTTGAACTGGGCTTCGACGATGTGGTGCGGGTCGCGGCCGGCAATGACGTTCATGTGCAGGCAGATGCCGGCGTGCAGTGTGATGGCCTCGAACACGTGGCGCGTCAGCGAACCGGTGAAGTGGCCGCCGATCAGGTGATACTCCTGGCCCGCGGGTTCCCCGCCATGGACCAGGTAAGGCCGGCCGGAGACATCGACGACGGCGTGGGCAAGCGCTTCGTCCAGCGGCACGGTGGCTTCCCCGAAGCGGCGGATACCGGCCTTGTTGCCGAGAGCGGTCCGTAGCACTTCGCCGAAAGTGATGGCCACATCCTCAACTGTGTGGTGCACATCGATGTGGATGTCGCCGCTTGCCTTCACAGTCATGTCAATGAGGGAGTGCTTGCACAGCGCAGTCAGCATGTGGTCGTAGAACGGGACCGACGTGCTGATGTCCGACACGCCGGTGCCGTCGAGGTTGATCTCCACCAGAACGGAAGATTCGCTGGTGGCACGCTCGAGACGTGCGGTCCGGGCCCCGGCAGCCTTGATTCCGGTGTCACTCATAGTGATAGATGTCCTTTGACGAAGGAGGGTGCAGACATTGCTGGGTCTTCCCTCAAGTTTAGGCCGGAAGAGCAGCCTGCCCGGCCAGGATGTTCTCCAGTGCCTCGAGGAAGGCTGTGGTTTCGGTCTCAGTGCCGGCAGTGACCCGCAAATGACCGGGGATGCCGACGTCCCTGACCAGCACGCCGGAGTCCAGCAATGCTTGCCAGACCTCGTGCGGGTTGTCGAGGCCCCCGAAGAACACGTAGTTGGAGTCCGATGCGGCAGGCCGCAGGCCCATCCTGATGAGTTCGGCGACAATCCGGTCGCGCTGCTGCTTGATGTCCTCGACGTCGGCCATCAGTGCCTCCCGGTGGTGGAGGGCCGCCAGGGCCGTGGCCTGCGTGATGGCGGACAGGTGGTACGGCAGGCGAACAAGGCGCAGCGCGTCCGTTACCTCAGGTGCCGCTGCCATGTATCCGAGCCGGGCGCCCGCAAGGGCAAACGCCTTGCTCATGGTCCGGGAGACGATGAGACGTTCGCGTCCCGGCAGCAAGGAGAGGGCGCTGGGTGTGCCGTCGTGGGCGAACTCGTGGTAGGCCTCATCGACGATCACGACGGTCTGGCTGGCTTCGCCAGCCTCGTAAACGGCTTCCACGACATCCAGGCCCAGGCCAGTTCCGGTGGGGTTATTGGGCGAGCAGAGGAAGACGACGTTCGGCTGCAGCTCGCGGACTTGGCGGGCGGCGGACTCGGCGCTCAAGCCATAGTCGTCCGCGCGCTGGCCGACGATATATTCGGTGTCCGTTCCGCTGGCCAGCAGTGGGTACATGGAGTACGTGGGCGGGAAACCCAGAGCCTTGCGGCCGGGGCCTCCGAATGCCTGGAGAATCTGCTGGAGGACTTCGTTGGAGCCATTGGCTGCCCAGATGTTTTCGGCGCCGAGTCCGTGGCCGAGGTACTCCGCCAGCGCTTCCCTGAGTCCGGTGAATTCGCGGTCAGGGTACCGGTTGAGGCCTGCTGCCGCCTCTGTCACAGCCTCGGCAATTGCCGCCCTGACATCGGCGGGGACCCCATGGGTGTTCTCGTTGACGTTGAGCAGGATGGGTACGTCCAGCTGCGGCGCTCCGTAGGGAGTCAGCCCCCGCAGATTAGTCCGCAGGGGCAGTCGGTTCAGTCGCTCAAGCTGGTCACTCACTTGGACAGTTTAAGTGCCGGAGGCGGCGACCGGGAAACTGTGACGGATCAGGCCCGGCGAATCAGCCCTTACTTGGACGGTACAAACAGCTGCTGCCCCGGCATGACCTTGCCGTTTTCGAGGTCGTTCAGCTGGACGATGTCCGCGATGACATCGCGCGGATCCCTGGTGGGGTCGACTGTCCCGGCGATAGCCCACAGTGATTCCCCCGGCTGCACAGTCACAGAAACCGTCTCCGTCACGGACAGTCCGCTGGCGGTATCGGCGGCCTTGGCCGGCGAGTTCAGCAAACCGGTGAGCGACAGGAGCAGTGCCGCCAGGAGAACCAGGGGCAATCCGATGAGGACGATCCGGCCCCGGCGAGTAAGCCGAAGCCGCGGCGGCCTGCCCGGCTGCATGCCGAAAGCACCCTGCGCACCCTGCCGACGTGAATGGTTGACTGCTGTTGAAGCTGACATGAACTGAGCCCTCCTGGACCACTCTGTGCTGCCCGGTGTGCCCGGTCCGCCCGGCATCCGCCGGAATATTCGAAGAAACCGGCCCGCTCCGCAGCTGAACTAGAACACATGTTCGAACTTTGCTTCTTCAGTTTTAGCACTTATCAACGAACAAAGTCGAGACTCGCTAGAACAAATGTTTGAAAAAGCCGTGTGGCTGGCCTACGTTTGAAATCAAAGAACAACCACTTCTGCAGTTGATCAGCAGGGTCTGACATTTTCAGGCCGGAAGTTCCCGGCAACTGCAGCCACGGAGGCCGGGTGGAACGAAAGGCGTTGGCGAACATGGCAGCACAAGCCTCCGACGGCAAGGCTACCCAGCGCAGCCAGCGGTCTCAGCGGACACCCAAAGGACTGACCATCCGCCAGAAAAGGATCCTGGAAACCATCCAGCGGTCGGTCAACGACAACGGGTACCCACCCTCCATGAGGGAAATCGGCGACACCGTTGGCCTGGCCAGCCTGTCCAGCGTCACCCACCAGCTCTCACAGTTGGAGAAGCTCGGCTACCTGCGGCGTGATCCCAAACGCCCCCGGGCCATGGAAGTCCTCATGCCCCTCACCCTGGACGCCGGCTTGTCCAAGGCCTCCGGTGCCGAAGGTGACGCCAAGCCGCACAGCGCGCGAAGCGCGTCAGTCACCGAGCTGCCCAGCGCAACAGACACGGCCATGGTGCCGCTGGTCGGCCGCATCGCGGCCGGCGGCCCCATCTTCGCCGACCAAGTGGTTGAGGAACTCATGCCCCTGCCACGCCAGCTCGTTGGCCACGGCGAACTGTTCATGCTCAAGGTTGCGGGCGACTCCATGGTGGACGCTGCGATCTGTGACGGCGACTGGGTAGTTGTCAGGCGGCAGAGTGACGCCGTCAACGGCGACATCGTGGCGGCGCTGCTCGACGACGAAGCAACCGTTAAGACCTTCCGGCAGCGGGACGGCCACACTTGGCTGCTGCCGCAGAACACCCAGTACGAGCCCATCCTTGGGGACCACGCCGTGGTCATGGGCAAAGTGGTGTCGGTGCTGCGTTCGCTCTAGGACTTCGTGCGTTCACTCTAGGTCGTCGTGCGTTCGCTGAAGGCCGCTCCTTAGGACCGCGCTCCCGCTAGCCTCTCCAGCGCCGCCACGGCGATCTTCCGGTCCGTCGTGGGCCAGAAGGGCGGGAGTGCGGCGCGCAGGAACCCTCCATAGCGCTCCGTCGACAGCCGCGAATCCAGCACTGCCACTACGCCCTTGTCATCGGTGGACCGGATCAGGCGCCCGGCACCCTGGGCCAGCCTGATGGCCGCATGGGTAGCTGATACGGACATGAATCCGTTGCCGCCGGCCTGTGCCACTGCCCGTGAGCGTGCCGTCATGAGCGGGTCGTCGGGCCGGGGGAACGGAATCCTGTCGATCACCACAAGCCTGCATGAACCGCCGGGAACATCCACGCCCTGCCACAGCGACATGGTGCCAAACAGGCACGTGTCCGGTTCGTCGGCGAACTGCTTTACCAGCGCGGTCATCGTCGAGTCGCCTTGGCAAAGAACGCTCACATCCAGGCGCGGACGCAGTGCCTCGGCCGCTTCCTCGGCAGCACGCCGGGAGGAGAACAGGCACAGCGCTCCCCCAGCGGAGGCGCGGATGAGCGATTCCAGTTCGTCGAGTGCTTCAGGCGACATACCCCTGCCCGGCTTGGGCAAGTGGCCCGCCACATAGAGGATGCCCTGCTTGGGATAATCGAAGGGAGAACCGACGTCGATGCCGGTCCAGCTCGGCGCACCCTCCCCCACGAGGCCGAGTCCGCCGGCAGCGGGTTCGAACGCGGAGCCGATGGCAAGCGTGGCCGACGTCAGAACTACTGTGTGGCCTGCGAACAGGCCTTCCCTGAGCTTTCCGGCGACGCTCAGTGGGGCAATGTTGATCAGGGCAGGCTGGGTGTCATCCGGTGCCGAATAGCCCTGCTGCGGATCAAACGTGCTGTTCCGCGAGAACCACACCACTTCGCGGTTGTCGCGCGCCGTGAGCAGGCGCTCGCAGAGCTCGAGAATCACGAGGAGGCGGGACCGCGCGAGCTGCCGCCCGCCGTCGGCCGTGGTGTTGCTGTCCCCCTTGGAATCGGACAGCGCCGCCCGGCACGCTTCCCGGAGCTGGTCCACGCAGTCGAGCTGTTCGTCGTTGAGCCCGTTGGGGACCAGCCCGCTGGGGACCCCGGCGATGGCGAGCTCCAGGTTGGCCGCGGCGTTGTTCAGCGCATCCACCGTGATCCCGGAGTGCTTGCGGGCACCGGAGGCGGCCGCGTGCACCATGGCAACGGACAGTTGTCCCGAGACCGCGCCGGTGACACGGTCCTGGAGCTCGTGCGCTTCGTCCACCACCACGACGTCGTATTCGGGCAGCACAGCCAGCCCTTCAAAGGCGCTGACGGCGAGCATCGCGTGGTTGGTCACTACGACGTCGGCCTCGGCCGCGTTGTGCCGCGCGAGTTCACTGAAGCACTCCGCCGCGAGCGGGCACTTCTGCGCGCCCAGGCATTCCATGGAGGTGACCGAGACCTGGCGCCAGGCGCGGTCCGTCACGCCCGGGAGGAGTTCGTCGCGGTCGCCGGTGGCCGTCTTTTCTGCCCATTCCCGGAGCCGGACCACTTCCTTGCCCAGCTGCGACGACGGACCGCCCATGGCGGCGGCAAAGTGCGGGACGCTGGTGTCCTCGCCCAGGGAGAAGAGCTGGCCTTCGGAAGGCTCCTCCGAGGGGAAACCACCTTCCAGTTTGTGCCGGCACACATAGTTGGCGCGGCCCTTGACGAGTGCCACCTTGACCGGCCGGTCCAGCGCCGGAGTGATGGTCTTCAGCAGCCGGGGCAGGTCCCTGCCTACGATCTGGGTCTGCAGCGCAAGGGTGGCGGTGGACACCAGGGTGGGCTTCTCGCTCTCCAGCGAGTGGGCGATGAGCGGAATCAGGTACGCCAGCGACTTACCCGTTCCGGTGCCCGCCTGGACCAGCAGGTGGTCGCCGGTGTCGATCGCCCGCGCCACCTGCCGCGCCATCTCGTGCTGGCCGCTGCGGCTTTGTCCGCCCATACCGGCCACGGCGCGGTCGAGGAGTTCGATCACGAACTCCTCGCCGGCTGTGGCTTCGGCGCCGTCCGGTTCCTGGTCAGTCATTGCTGATGAAGGATTCCAGTTCAGCCGCGAGGCCTTCCCGGACCATGACCACGGCGCGTGTGCCGCCTTCTTCATGATTCAGGCTCAGGATCTCCGCATCGGAGTCGTGGAGTTTACTGATCAAATCACCTCGGTGGTACGGGACCAGCAGCTCCAGCTTAACGTTTGGCCGCGGAATGGCGTCACTGATGGCCTTCAGCAGCTCCGGGATGCCCTGGCCCGTGCGGGCGGAAACGACCACATGGCGCGGTTCGCGCTGCTTCAGCCTTTCCACGACGAACGGGTCGGCTGCGTCGGCCTTGTTCAGCACGATGATCTCGGGCACCTTGCGGGCGTCCACTTCGGCGAACACCGAGCGCACCGCAGCAATCTGCCCCTCCGGATCGGGGTGGGACACGTCCACAACGTGCAGGATCAGGTCCGCGTCCGCCACTTCCTCCAGGGTGGATCGGAAAGCCTCCACGAGCTGGGTGGGAAGGGACCGAACGAAGCCGACGGTGTCGGCCAGGGTGTAACCCAGGCCATCCGAGGTCTCGGCCTTGCGGACCGTGGGGTCCAGGGTGGCGAACAGGGCATTCTCCACCAGGACTCCGGCGTCGGTGAGCCGGTTCAGCAAGGACGACTTGCCGGCGTTGGTGTATCCGGCAATGGCGACAGACGGCACTGCATTACGACGGCGGTTGGCCCGCTTGGTCTCGCGGGCCGGCTTCATCGCGGAGATTTCGCGGCGCAGCTTGGCCATCCGTGTGCGGATTCGCCGCCGGTCCAGTTCAATCTTGGTTTCGCCCGGACCGCGGGAGCCCATGCCGGCGCCTGCGCCGCCCACCTGGCCACCGGCCTGGCGGGACATGGATTCACCCCAGCCACGGAGGCGCGGGAGCAGGTATTCGAGCTGGGCCAGCTCCACCTGGGCCTTGCCTTCGCGGCTCTTGGCATGCTGGGCGAAGATATCGAGGATGAGTGCGGTGCGGTCAATCACCTTGACCTTGACGATGTCCTCGAGTCCACGGCGCTGGGACGGCGCCAGTTCCGCATCCACCACCACGGTATCTGCGCCGGTGGACATCACTACGTCCTTGAGTTCCAACGCCTTGCCCGAGCCGAGGAACGTGCCGGGATCCGGCTTGGCGCGTCGCTGGACCAGGCCGTCCAGCACCTCGGAACCTGCGGTTTCGGCCAGCGCCGCGAGTTCGCGCAGCGAATTCTCGGCGTCGGCCAACGTGCCTTCGGTCCACAAGCCGGCAAGGACGACGCGCTCAAGGCGCAGCTGCCGGTACTCGACCTCGGTGACGTCTTCCAGTTCGGTGGATAGTCCCGCCGTGCGGCGCAGGGCCCGGCGTTCCTCGAGATCCTGCTGGTCGCCGTCGAAAGTGCTGTGTTCTTCATCAAGCCGCGAGATGGCTTGGGCCTTGCCAAAGACGGCCCTGCTGCCGGCTCCCGAGCCGTCCGCAGCCGCGGCACTTCGTGCCGGGACGTCCTTGGAGAGAATCCGGTCGATGACAGCTTGGATTTCCTCAGGACTCATGTCCTGGGCTGCTGGCTCGGATCCGGAATTTTGCTGACTGGTCATGGTCTCCTTAAAGGGTTCTGCATCTTCAGAATAGTGCTGATTGCTTGCCTTGGGCGCAGAATTCGCGCTGGGCTGACGACTGGAGGGCATCTGAGCTCCTGTGCGGCCGCGGCGGACAAGCCTGGGCCGGCGAGATTGATCTGAGTGAATTGATCTGAGTGAGGGTGCATTCCGTGGTGCGTGCATCGCGGCGTCCGGGCGGAAGGTCGAAACCTGCATCACTCCGGAGACGGTGCTGCGCCCGTGGCGACGGCCTCGAAGGCCGGCAGTTCGGGGCGGACCGCGTCAGGGCCGGCTACTCAAAGATCAAGAACATGCCTTTTAGATTAGCAGACGCGCACCCTCCGGTTTCCCATCCGGCGGGCGGCCCACTAATCTGGCCAGTTATGGAGTCTGCCCACTATTTCAGCGCCTCGCCCGCAGGGCCGTTTACCCGCAAGCAGCTCACGGTGGAACTCGCCGGCGAAACGCGCAAGCTGCAGACCTCCTCCGCCATCTTCAGCCCTGACGGCATCGACAAAGGCACGGCGGTCCTGCTGGCGGACGTTCCTGCCCCGGCCCCGCAGGGAAACCTGCTGGACATTGGCTGCGGCTGGGGGCCGATTGCCCTGACGATGGCCCTCCGGGCGCCGCACGCCAAGGTGTACGCGGTGGACGTCAACGAACGCTGCATCACGCTCACGAACGAGAACGCCGAACTGCTGGGCCTAGGCAACCTCGCCGCCAGCGCGCCGGAGGCCGTTGATCCGGACCTGCGCTTCGACACGATCTGGTCCAACCCGCCGATCCGGATCGGCAAGGATGAACTGCATTCGCTGCTGATGCTGTGGCTGCCCCGGCTGGCACCGGGGGGTTCTGCCTGGCTGGTGGTGCAGAAGAACCTTGGCTCGGATTCGCTTCAGCGCTGGCTGGCGGGGGCGCTCGACGGTTCCTTTACGGTGACCCGCGAGAGCACGTCGAAGTCGTTCCGGATCCTGCGGGTCAGGAAAGCGTCCCGCTAGCGACAATCGTTGCCGGGCCGCTCAGCTCCACGTGTTCGTGCCCGTCTGCCACGGTAAAGAATTTAACCCCGACGACGCCGCCCGGTACTTTCACGTGCCAGGCGTCCGGTGCGCCCTGGCCGGCCCAGTGACGGATGGCCACGGCGGCGGCGCACGCGCCCGTTCCGCACGACTGCGTTTCGCCGACGCCGCGCTCGTGCACGCGCATGGTCACGGTGCCGACCCCGTCGTGGACCAGCGGCTCGGCCGGAACGACGAACTCGACGTTGGTGCCGTGTTCCGGCGTGGGATCAACATGGGGTGCGGTGAAGAGCTTCGTGCCCTCAAGTTCTGACAGCTCGGCCAGGGCGACCACCGTGTGCGGGTTTCCCATGCTGACGGACAGCGCCGGCCGCGGCACTTCGAGTCCGTCGGCGCTGACGAGGGAATCCATGGCGCGGGCCGCTGCCTCGGCCGGAAAGATGAACTCCCACGGCCCCATGTCCACCGCGTAGCCGCCAGCAGTACGGACAATGGTCTTCACGCCGCCGCGGGTGCCGATGGTCAGCGAGCCGCCCGGAGGCAGTTCAGCGAGGCCCTCGGCGAGGAGGAAGTGGACGAAGACCCGGACTCCGTTGCCGCACATCTCGGACAGTGAGCCGTCACCGTTCCGGTAGTCCATGAACCATTCGGCGTCGGGTCTTCCGGTCAACAGCTCGCGGCCCTCGTCAAGCAGCCGGGACGGGACAGCCCGGATGAGTCCGTCGCCGCCGATGCCTCTGTGGCGGTCGCACAGCCCCACAACCTGCCCGGGGGAAATGGAATGCATGCCCTCGGGGTCGGCAATCAGAACGAAGTCGTTGCCCGTCCCATGGCCCTTGGAGAAGCGCAGACCGCTCAGCTGTGAGATGGCGGGCTCAGCGGTTTCTGCAAGGGTTTCATCCATGCGTCAAGGTTACCCGCACGCCGCTGGCGGCCGAAAACCGGCCCCTCCCGCCTCGATGGCATTCCGGACGGGGTGGCCTAACGGACGGGCGCGCCTTCCGGACGGGCGCGCCTTCCGGGGTCAGCGGCAGAACGCCGCGGCCTTGGCGGCCAGGGCGGGGTCCTGCCAGTCCAGCCAAGAGATGCGCGGGTCGGCCCGGAACCAGGTGAGCTGGCGGCGGGCGAACTGCCGGGTGGCCACGATGGTCTCCTCAGCGGCCAGCGCAACGTCCGCTTCGCCGTCGAGCACTTTGAGGAACTGGGCGTAGCCCAGGGCGCGCGGCGCGGTCCGGCCGCGGCGCAGGCCCGCGGCATCCAGCCTTTCAACCTCGGCCAGCAGTCCGCGGTCCACCATGCGGTGGACGCGTTCGGCCAGCCGCCCCCGCAGGACTTCGCGGTCAACCTCAAGGCCGATCTGAACGGTGGGCTGGAAGTACTCACGGTTTGGCATGAATGAACTGAACGGGCGTCCCGTCAGTTCGAAGACCTCCAGCGCCCGGATGATCCGGCGGACGTCCCCGAGCCGGCCGGCGGACACCGGGTCAACATCCCGCAATCGTTCAAGGAGGGGGGCCGTCCCGGCGGCGGCGTGTTCCTGCTCAAGGCGGGCGCGGATGTCAGGGTCGGTGCCCGGGAATTCCAGAACGTCCAGGGCGGCCCGGACGTAGAGCCCGGAACCTCCCACCACTATGGCGCGCCGTCCCCGCCGGTGGATGCCGGCGACGGCCGCCCTTGCCTGCTGCTGGAAGTCCGACACGGACGCTTCCTCGGTGACGTCCAGGATGTCCAGCAGGTGGTGCGGCACTCCCCTGCGCTCGGCCTCCGTGACCTTGGCCGTCCCAATGTCCATGCCGCGGTAGAACTGCATGGCGTCGGCGTTAATGACCTCGCCACCGAGTTCCAGGGCGAGTTCGACGGCGAGGTCGGATTTTCCAGAACCTGTCGGCCCGACCACGGCGATGACGGGAGGCTGTCCTTCTGGGCCCTTGGCTCCGGAGGTTGAGGCTTGGGAAGTGACTGTTCCGGGACTGGCGGCCACAGGGCTAGCGGCCGCGGACCGGAAGGGACGGCATGCCGAGCGAGACGCCGGATTTACCTCCCGCGGCGGCCGGCGCCGGTGCACCACAGGAGTCGGCCTGCGACCTGTCCCATGCGTCACCGGCGCGCGAGCGGCGCAGGGTGTAGTCTCCTGAGTTTTCCGGGTCGGCAACCAGGTGGAAGGCTGCAGCTTCGGTGATGGTGACCGTGACCAGATCGCCCGGCCTGGGCGCCTGGGCGCCCGCCGGTACGGAGAAGTGGACGAGCCGCTGGTCCTGGGACCGGCCGGACAACCGGTGGGTTTCCTCGGCCTTGCGGCCGGACTGGGCGGTTACCATGACCTCGACGCGGCGTCCGAGCTGCTTGGCGTTCTCCTCTGCGGCGATGCGGTCCTGGAGTGCCGTGAGCCGTTCGAAGCGTTCCTGCACGACGGCTTTGGGCAGCTGGTCCGGAAGGTCAGCCGCCGGCGTGCCGGGCCGCTTGGAGTACTGGAACGTGAAGGCGGTGGCGAAGCGCGACGTTTCGACGACGTCCAGGGTTGCCTGGAAATCTTCCTCGGTCTCCCCCGGGAAGCCGACGATGATGTCGGTGGAAATWGCGGCGTGCGGGATCTTCTCCCGGACCTTATCCAGGATTCCGAGGAATTTCGCGGAACGGTAGGACCGCTTCATGTCCTTGAGGACCTTGTCCGAACCAGACTGCAGGGGCATGTGCAGCTGGGGCATGACGTTCGGCGTCTCCGCCATGGCGTCGATGACGTCGTCGGTGAAGGCCGCCGGGTGGGGACTCGTGAAGCGCACCCGTTCCAGGCCCGGAATGTCACCGCAGGCGCGGAGCAGCTTGGAGAAGGCCTGGCGGTCGCCGAACTCCACGCCGTACGAGTTCACGTTCTGGCCGAGAAGGGTCACTTCGATGGCGCCGTCATCCACGAGCGCCTGAACCTCGGCGAGGATGTCTCCGGGCCTGCGGTCCTTCTCCTTGCCCCGCAGCGCCGGCACGATGCAGAAGGTACAGGTGTTGTTGCAGCCCACCGAGATGGATACCCAGCCGGAATACACGGAATCGCGCTTGGTGGGAAGCGTGGACGGAAAGACGTCCAGCGACTCAAGAATCTCCAGCTGGGCTTCGTTGTTGTGCCGCGCGCGGTCCAAGAGTGCAGGCAGGGCACCTACGTTGTGCGTTCCGAAGACCGCGTCCACCCACGGCGCCTTCTTCAGGATGGTCTCGCGGTCCTTCTGCGCCAGGCAGCCACCCACGGCTATCTGCATCCCCGGGTTGGCTTCCTTGACCGGCGCCAGCATTCCCAGGTTGCCGTACAGCTTGTTGTCTGCGTTTTCCCGTACGGCGCAGGTGTTGAACACCACGACGTCGGCCTGGCCGCCGTCAGCGGGAACGTAGCCTGCCGCCTCAAGCATCCCGGCCATCCGTTCGGAATCGTGCACGTTCATTTGGCAGCCGAATGTGCGTACCTGGTAGGTGCGGGGCGCGGCGGACGCGTCAGCTGCTGCGGGGACGGTGCCGGATGCGGGGGAAGGGTAGGTCAGACTCACCCGTTAAGCGTACCGGCTGTGCCTAGCTCCCCGACGCGGCGTCGAGCACTTCGCCTACGATCCGGAAGGCCTGCGAGGGCTGGTACCCCTTGCGGGCCAGCATGGACGCCAGGCGCCGCATGGTTTTGTCGCGCTCGGCGCGGTCCGACAGGTCGGTGCCGGGCCGGAGCTTGCGCTCCACCATATGCCGGGCGGCGGCTTCCTCGTTGTCGTCACTGAGCTGCTCCAGAGCCGAGGCAGCCGTGTCCGGATCAATGCCCTTGTCCGCCAGCTCACGGCGCAAGGCACCCTTGGCCAGCTTGCGGGACTGAGCGCGGCTCCGCACCCACATATCGGCGAACTCTGCATCGTCGACGAGTTTGACTTCTTCAAAGCGGTCGAGGACTGCTGCCGCAACATCCCCGGGCACATTGCGTTCGGCCAGCTTGCGCTCCAACTGGACCCTGCTCTTGGGCGAACTGGTCAGCTGCCGCAGCACAATCGCTCGAGCCACCGACGCCGGATCGGGCTCCCTGTCCTCCGGCGGCCCGGACGCCGGACCGGACAGTGGACCCGCAGGACCGGAAAGTGGTGTTGAGGCCGGCTCGGCGGGGCCTGACCGGCCCCGCCGCCTGCTGTTAGAAACCGTCAACGGCCTTCAGCTTCGGTGAGGCCTCGGCATCCGCCGGCTTCACTCCGACCCCGAGCTTTTCCTTGATGAGCCGCTCCAATTCCGCAGCCAGTTCAGGGTTGTCGCGGAGGAAGCGCCGGGAATTCTCCATGCCCTGGCCGAGCTGGTCGCCGTCGTAGGTGAACCATGAGCCCGACTTCTTGATGATGCCGTGCTCCACGCCCATGTCGATGATGCCGCCCTCGCGGGAGATGCCCTGTCCATAGATGATGTCGAATTCGGCGATCTTGAACGGCGGGGCCATCTTGTTCTTGACGATCTTCGCCTTGGTACGGTTGCCGACCGAATCCGCGCCTTCCTTCAGGGTCTGGATGCGGCGGACGTCGATGCGGATGGACGCGTAGAACTTCAGCGCCTTACCACCGGTGGTGGTTTCGGGTGAGCCGAAGAACACACCGATCTTTTCGCGGAGCTGGTTGATGAAGATGGCGGTGGTCTTGGTCTGGCTCAGCCGACCAGTGATTTTTCGCAGGGCCTGGCTCATGAGGCGGGCCTGCAGGCCGACGTGGCTGTCACCCATGTCGCCTTCAATTTCCGCCCGGGGCACCAGCGCCGCCACGGAGTCGATGACGATGACGTCGAGGGAGCCGGAGCCGATGAGCATATCCATGATTTCAAGCGCCTGCTCGCCGGTGTCCGGCTGGGAGACCAGCAGGGCATCCGTGTCCACGCCGAGCTTGGCGGCATATTCAGGATCCAGGGCGTGCTCGGCGTCAATGAAGGCCGCAATGCCGCCCAGCCGCTGGGCGTTTGCCACGGCGTGCAGGGCGACGGTGGTCTTACCGGAGGACTCCGGACCGTAGATTTCCACCACACGGCCACGCGGCAGCCCGCCAATTCCCAAGGCCACGTCCAAGGCGATGGACCCCGTCGGGATGACCTCGATGGGGGCGCGGACTTCATCGCCCAGCCGCATGACGGAGCCTTTTCCGAACTGTTTGTCTATCTGGGCAAGCGCTGCTTCAAGCGCCTTTGCACGATCCGGGGCTGCCGCCATGGTTCACACCTCTAATGCTTTCTCGCTGTGGAGTGGGCCTGCGCGGCCCCTTTTCTCTGTCATCACTGACGCTAGCGCCGCCCTCTGACATTGTTGCCGGGCGGCACTGCGTATGTGGATAACCCGCTGAAAAAAGCATAGTCCTACCCGAACAGATATTCGAACAATCGGTCGGCGTGTCAGGAGTCTGCCAGCGGGCGGGGCGGATTTAGTTGCGGCTGGGCTTGACGTCCCTGCCGAGCCGCCGCTCCGCCGGCACGTCCTGGACGTCGCAGACTGCGAGCCAGACATCGCGGGGGCTGACGCCGGCGGCCAACGCTTGGTCCGCAGTCCGTCCCCCCACACCCGCGAGGACCAGCGAACTGCTGAGCACGCGGGAGTAGCCAGCGCCGAATTCATCGTCCATGAGCCGCCAAAAATCACTAATCCGCACGACATAGAGTCTCTCACGCCCGCGGACTCTAGAATGGTTGCCATGAGCAACCCCGTTGACGTCCCCGGAGTGTCCGCCCCCTTCGAGGACACCATGGATACCGCACTGAAGTCAGTGGAGCATCAGATCAGCATCTTCTGGCGGCGCGCCCGCTCCGTCTCGCAGCAGCTTTCACGTCAGGTTCACCCGGACATGGAGCCTGCGGCCTACGGCCTGCTCACCATGATCCGCCAGACGGGACCCATCCGGCTGACCGAACTGGCCTCCTGCATCGGCGTGGGCAAACCGTCGGTGAGCCGGCAGATTGCCTTCCTGGAAAGTATCGGCCTGGTACTCAAGGAAGCGGACCCGCTGGACGGTCGCGCGCAGACGATCCGGCTCACGCCCAAGGGCGAAGAGAAAATGCACCAGGTACAGGACGCCAGGCGGGAAGTGTTCCGCGAGCGGCTGGGCGAATGGCCGGTGGCGGATCTTGAGGCCCTCGCCACCTATATGGCCAAGCTCAACGCAACTTATGAACGTGACGGGTTTCCCAAAGACGGCGCCCTCTAAGGACGGCGCCCTTTAGGAGACGACAAAAGGCCTCCGGCTTGTGCCGAAGGCCTTCATCTTGGATCTGTAATGCCTTGGGTTCTGTAGGTCCGGGTTGCGTTAGGCTACCGTGCGCCGGACAGCAGGCCCTTGGCCAGTTCGTTGTTGAGTTCAGTGCTGAGATCGCGCTCAAGATCCCGGCCGTAACGCTGGGAAAATTCCTGCGGAACGGTGTCCGGTACGGCTACGCCTTCGGCCACTGCCACGCGGTCGCTGACCTCACGGAGCATGATGGACAACGGAACATCCAGGGCTGAGCAGATCGAGGACAGCAGCTCCGAGGAGGCTTCCTTCTGCCCGCGCTCCACTTCACTGAGGTAGCCCAGGGAAACTCGGGCGCTGTGCGAGACTTCGCGGAGGGTACGCCCTTGACGCTGGCGGACGTCGCGCAGAACATCACCAATTTCGTGACGAAGTACTACCATCTTGCGCTCCTTCTGTTCGCTCTTGGCCTGATCGGCGAGGCCCACATCCTTCCAGCGGACAACGCCGTTCACGGATACGGGCTGCTTTACCATCTGTATCGCCTTGCTCCCTCATGAGTCCGGTTCGCTGTGACGCGAACCGTAGTTGGTCTTTTCATCCTAGGCGCCTCCGTATTGTGGAAGCGACACAAAGTAACAACTATTCGGTAATGCTTTTTGTTCCCGGCAACCTTACTCCCGGTAGCCTATCGACGCGAGGGCCTCCTGTAGCCGCTCCAGCGCCGCCTCACACGCCAGGGCCCTGATCTCCGCCCGGGTGCCTTCAAAGCTGTAGGGATACGACGAGGAGCCCTGCGCTGTGGCGACGCCGACGTACACCGTACCCACCGGCTTGCCGTCGTGCTCGTCCGGCCCTGCCACGCCCGTGGTGGACACGGCCAGGTCTGCGCCGCAGGCGCTCCGCGCACCCTCGGCCATGGCCGCCGCCACTTCGCCGTCAACCGAGCCAACGGCGTCGAGCAGTTCCTGCGACACGTGGAGAACATCCCGTTTGACGGTATTGCTGTAGGAAACGACGCCGCCACGCAGCATGGCCGACGCACCCGGCGTGTCCGCCAGCATTGCCGTGACCATGCCGGCAGTCAGTGATTCGGCGGTGGCCACGGTGACGCCGCGCCGGACGGCCGCGGCAACAGCCTCCCCGGCGATTCGGTGAAGGTTGGACATGCCTATCCCTCCTGTGCTTCCGGCTTGTGGTTTTCCGATTTCTGGTGCCCGTCCGCTGGGAGTTCCCCGGCCCTGCGCAGCAGGCCCTGGGCGCGGACCTTCATTGCTTCAATGACGTATTCGACGCCGGTCCACACCGTGATGAGCACCGCCACGAGCATGACGGCGAGGGCCACCCAGACCAGCCATGGCGCAATGGCTGACAGCGGGAGCAGGTAGAGGAAAATCGCGGCGGTCTGCACGACGGTCTTGAGCTTTCCGCCACGGGAGGCTGGGATCACGCCATAGCGGATGACGAAGAACCGCAGCGCCGTGATCCCCCACTCGCGGACGAGGATGACCAGTGTGATCCACCAGGGCAGCTCGTTCAGGACCGATAGCATGACCAGGGCGGAACCGATCAGCAGCTTGTCGGCAATGGGATCGGCTATTTTTCCGAAATCGGTAACCAGTCCCCGGCTCCGGGCGATGTCGCCATCGAGCTTGTCCGTGTAGATGGCGACGGCGAAGGCCGCCACCGCAGCCCAGCGCCACGGTCCGGATTCGCTCCGCAGGCCGGGAGCATCAGCGACGAGGAACCACACAAAGAACGGCACCAGCACGATGCGGAGCATGGTGAGGATGTTCGGAAGATTCCAGATTCCGGAGCTGCTGGAGCCGGCCGCGGTCGCTTCGGTGCTAGTCACTCTCCTAGGCTACCGTCTTCTCAGCTACCGTCCGGTGAGGGACCAGGCGTCTTCGGAACCGTCCTCGTCGTCGCCGGAGCTGGCGTCGGCGCCGTCGTAGTACTCAACGTTCTGGGTGCGGTTGTCCAGATCAGCCGCCACGAGGTCCTCGGCATAGCCGCCCTGGGCGATGTTGGCATTGGCGTTGTCACTCAGGGCCGCGGTCTGTGAATCAGGAGCAGCCGGGGATTCCTGGCCCTTCATGGCGGCCAGCACCGTGGCGAGGTCATCGGGCTTGACCAGCACGTCGCGGGCCTTGGATCCCTCGGAGGGGCCCACCACTCCCCTGGACTCAAGCAGGTCCATGAGGCGGCCGGCCTTCGCGAAGCCCACACGCAGCTTGCGCTGCAGCATCGATGTTGAGCCGAACTGCGTGGTGACCACCAGCTCGGTGGCCTGCAGCAGCACGTCGAGGTCGTCTCCGATGTCGTCGTCGATCTGCTTCTTCGGCGCTTCGGCGGCGACGTCGTCGCGGTACACGGCCTTGAGCTGGCCCTTGACGTGCTCCACGACCTGGTGGATCTCGGACTCCGTGACCCAGGCGCCCTGAACACGCATCGCCTTGGAGGCGCCCATGGGCAGGAAGAGGGCGTCGCCCTGGCCGATCAGCTTCTCCGCTCCTGGCTGGTCAAGGACCACGCGGGAGTCGGTCACTGAGGACGTCGCGAAGGCCATGCGGGAAGGCACGTTGGCCTTGATCAGGCCTGTGACGACGTCCACGGAAGGCCGCTGCGTGGCCAGGACCAGGTGGATGCCGGCCGCACGGGCCAGCTGGGTGATCCTGACGATGGAGTCTTCGACGTCGCGCGGGGCCACCATCATGAGGTCGGCGAGTTCGTCGACGATCACCAGCAGGTAGGGGTAGGGGCGGATGACGCGTTTGGAATCCACCGGCGGGTGGACCTTGCCGGCCCGGACGGCCTTGTTGAAGTCGTCGATGTGCTTGAAGCCGTAGTTGGCGAGGTCGTCGTAGCGCGCGTCCATCTCGCGGACCACCCACTGCAGGGCTTCGGCGGCTTTCTTGGGGTTGGTGATGATGGGCGTGATCAGGTGCGGGACGCCCTCGTAGGCCGTGAGTTCCACGCGCTTGGGGTCCACCATGACCATGCGGACCTCATCGGGCGTGGCCCGCATCAGGATTGACGTGATCATCGAGTTCACGAAGGAGGACTTGCCGGCGCCGGTGGCGCCGGCAACGAGCAGGTGGGGCATTTTGGCGAGGTTCGCCACCACGTAGCCGCCCTCGACGTCCTTGCCGACGCCCATCACCATGGGGTGGTCGGTGCGGCGGGCGTTCTGGCTGCGGAGGACGTCGCCGAGGGAGACCGTCTCGCGGTCCGTGTTGGGGATCTCGATGCCGATGGCTGACTTGCCGGGGATGGGGCTCAGGATGCGGACGTCAGAGCTGGCCACCGCGTAGGAGATGTTCTTGGACAGGGCGGTCACCCGCTCCACCTTGGTGCCCGCGGACAGTTCTATCTCGTACCGGGTGACGGTGGGGCCGCGGCTGAAGCCAGTTACCTGCGCGTCCACGTTGAACTGGTTCAGCGTGTCCGTCAGAGAGGCCACGATGGCGTCATTGGCTTCGGTGCGCTCCTTGGGAATGGAACCGGGAGTCAGCACGTCCGACGACGGCAGCGTATAGGTGACGTCGCCAGCCAGCGACAGCTGCTCCGTGCGCTGCGGGATGGGTGTGGGCAGCGGCGCGGGTGCCACCGGCTTCGACGGAACCTGCGCGGCTGCCGCGGCAGCCGGAGCGGCGTTCAACGAACCTGCCGCCACCATCCCCGGCGTTACCAGCGGGATGGCCTCGGTGGCATTGTCTTCGGCGGCGCCCGCCGTAGTTTCCCGGTTCGAGGCCCCGAGGCCTTGGGCAGCCTTGATCTTCTCGACGGCGATCTCCGCCTGGGTGGGGCGGCGGACGCCGGGCGCCACCGCTGAGGAACCCTTGCCGGAAGACGCAGGCGGGGCGTCGTCGTCAATGACGGCATGCTCAAAGGCCTCGTCCCCGACGTAGCCTTCCAGGCGGGCGTCGGAGTCCTGGTCTTTGCCGAAGAGCCGCTTGCGCTTCTTCTTCGGCGCTGCCGGAGCGCTGTTTTCGTAAAGATAGCTGCGGTCGTGGCTATCGCCGTCGTCGTCCTGAAGGTCGATGCCCATCAGGTGCTCATAGGCCCCCCGCAGCCGGCGCGGGATCGCGCCGAACGGCGTGGCCGTGACGATGAGCACGGAAACAAAGGCCAGCAGCCCGTAGAGTGCCAGCGGAACGGCAGCGTGAATGGCCGCCAGCGGGGACGCCGCGAGGAATCCCAGCATGCCGCCCGCCCGGCGGAGGCCGTCGAAGCCCTCGCTGACGGTGGGCTGGCCGCCGATGATGTGGGCGAGCCCGCAGCCCGCGCAGGTCATGATGAGGAAACCGATCCCCACCCGGTTGTTTCCGCGGCCGTCGGCCGGCTGGCGGAACAGCCGAAACGCGCAGACGAACAGCATGAGCGGCAGCACCAGGGACATCCAGCCGAAGGTGCCGTTGACGACGGCGTAGACCGCATCCGGGAACCAGCCCCGGAGGCCCCACCAGGCGAAGGTGGCGATGAAGACCGCCAGCGCAAGGTTGAACAGGGCGGCACCGTCACGCCGCTCTTCCGGTGCGAGGTCGCTGACGTCATGGCCGATCCGGCGCACTCCCCCGCCCACGAGGTGCCCGATGCCCTGCCAGGCGCCGCCGGCCACGCGCAGCAGCCACGGCTGGTGCGGTTCGACGGCGGCCAGCTGGCGCGTGCGGGCGGTTCCGCCGGACGCTCCGGCCCGGCTGGATTTTGATGCCGGAGAACCGGCGCGGCCTGCGGACGTGCCTGTCTTAGCGCTCGGAGTACGTTTTGGCGCGGGGGAAGTACGTGTGGCCATATGTGCCACGGTACTCCAACCCAGGCCGGATTCCGCGGATTTCCGGGCCTTGGGGGCTGTGTTCACCCGCTCCCAAGGCCCGGCGGCGCCCGTTTAGGCCTCCAGGACCACCGGAATGATCATGGGCTTGCGGCGGAGCTTGCGGTTTACCCAGGTGCCGACCACACGCCGGACAACCTGCTGCAACTGGTGCGTGGTGTGGTCCGTCCGGTTGAGCACGGCTTCCTCAAGCGCGGCATTGATCCTGGGGATAATGTCGTCGAAAACCGAGTCGTCTTCGGCGACGCCGCGGGCGTGGATCTCCGGGCCCGAAACCACTTTGCCGGTGGCGCGGTTGATGACCGTGATGATGGAGATGAAACCTTCATCCCCCAGAACGCGGCGGTCCTTGAGATCGGCGTCGGTGATTTCGCCCACGCTTGAACCGTCCACGTAGACGAAGCCGACCTCAACCTGGCCCACCACGTCAGCCTGGTGGTCCCGGAGATCGATCACCGTGCCGTTGTCCGCGAGCAGGATGCTCGCGTCGGGCACACCCGACTCCTCGGCAATTTTTCCGTTGGCGATCAGGTGGCGCGTCTCCCCGTGGACGGGCATCGCGTTGAGCGGCTCGAGGATGTTGTAGCAGTACAGCAGCTCGCCGGCCGCGGCATGGCCCGAGACGTGGACCTTGGCGTTTCCCTTGTGGATGACGTCCGCGCCCAATTTGAGCAGACCGTTGATGATGCGGAAAACCGCGTTCTCGTTGCCCGGAATGAGGCTTGACGCCAGAATGACGGTGTCGCCTTCGCCCACCACCACCGGGTGGTCACCATTGGCCATGCGGGACAGCGCGGCCATCGGCTCACCCTGGGAACCGGTGGACATCAGCACCACGCGGTTGTCGGGGAGGTTGCCGATGTTCTTGACGTCAACGAGGATGCCGTCCGGCACGTCCAGGTAGTCAAGCTTCGCGGCGATGGCCATGTTGCGGACCATGGAGCGGCCCACAAAAGCAACTTTACGGTTGTGCTTCGCCGCGGCGTCCAAAACCTGCTGGACGCGGTGGACGTGCGACGAGAAGGAGGCCACGATGATGCGCTTGCTGGCCTGCCCGAAGAGCCGGTCCAGTGTGGGTCCGATTTCCTTTTCAGCGGTGGTAAATCCGGGGACATCCGCGTTCGTGGAGTCGGACATGAACAGGTCCACGCCCTCTTCGCCGAGGCGGGCGAAGTGGCGGAGGTCGGTGATCCGGCCATCCAGCGGCAGCTGGTCCATTTTGAAGTCGCCGGTGTGCAGGACGGTGCCGCCTGCGGTGCGGAGGAAGACCGCCAGGGCATCCGGAATCGAGTGGTTGACGGCCACGAACTCACATTCGAACGGGCCGAACTTCTCCACTTGTCCTTCTACCACCGTGAGCGTGTACGGCTTGATCCGGTGTTCCTGCAGCTTGGCCTCGATGAGGGCAAGCGTCAGCTGYGATCCGACCAGCGGGATGTCGCTGCGGAGCCTGAGCAGGTACGGAACGGCACCAATATGGTCCTCGTGACCATGGGTCAGCACCACGGCAACGATGTCGTCAAGCCGGTTTTCGATGTACGAGAAATCGGGCAGGATCAGGTCCACGCCGGGCTGCGTTTCCTCAGGGAACAGGACGCCGCAGTCCACGATCAGCAATTTGCCGTCGATTTCGAAGACGGCCATGTTGCGGCCGATCTCGCCCAACCCGCCGAGCGGAACGATCCGCAGGGTTCCTTGGGGAAGTCGGGGAGGCGTGACAAGGCCGGGTAGCGCTACTTGGGTCATAATGCACTTCTTTCCAGGCGGAAGAGTGCCGGTCTCAGTCCGTCAGGAAAAGACCAGCCCTCCCTCCGCCAAGTCCTCGCGGATGATTTCGATCTCGGCTTCGTCCGGCTCCACGAGGGGCAAACGGACAATCGAGTTGGGCAGGACTCCCTGCCATTTAAGAATTTGCTTGGCCGCAACGGCTCCCTGGACACGGGTCATCGTTGCGCGCACCACGGGCTGCAGCTCGAAGTTGATCTTGCGGGCCGTTCCGAGGTCGTTCGCATTGACGGCGTCGATAAGGTCCCGGAAGCGGCGGGTAGCAACGTGGGTTGTGACACCCACCAGTCCTACGGCGCCCAGGGCCATCCAAGGAAGGGTCAGTCCGTCGTCCCCGGAGTAGAAGAGAAGGTCGGTCTCTGCCATGACGCGTGTGGCCGCAGTGAAGTCTGCCTTGGCATCCTTGACGGCGACGATATTCGGGTGCTGGGCAAGACGGATCATGGTGTCGGGCTCGATCGGAATGGAGGAGCGGCCCGGAATGTCGTACAGCATGACGGGGACATCTGTTGACGACGCGATGGTCTCGAAGTGTGCGCGGACGCCGGCCTGGCTGGGCTTGTTGTAGTAGGGCGTGACGAGCAGGAGGCCATCGACGCCGAGGGCGGCCGCCTGCTGGGAAAGATGCACGGAGTGCGCCGTGTCGTTGGTCCCGGTGCCGGCGATAATGGCGGCCCGCCCCCCGACAGCGTCCTTGACAGCGCGGAACATTCCGAGGTTTTCCTCGTCCGTGAGGGTAGAGGTCTCACCTGTGGTTCCGGTAACCACCAGGCCATCGCAGCCGTCGTCCACGAGCTTGATGGCCAACTCCGCCGCCTGCCCGTAATCCACTTGGCCATCCTTGGTGAAGGGCGTGACCATCGCGGTCAGGAGGGTACCAAGAGCAGGAATGTTCGCGGAAGTGTCAGCCATGGGAAAAACGTTACCCTGTCACCTGCACGTTAGGACAATGGCCGGCACGTGATGATGGTCAAACACCTGGCTGCCGTCAAATTGCGGCGCCGGCTCGTCACATGGCGGGATGCCGGTACCGATCGAGGGCACCCCGGCGCAGAACCGCCGTGACAACTTCCGTTCCGCTCCCCGCCGCGTGCTTCATGACCAGGCCGTCCGGGCCCCAGAAACCGCTCAGGCCGCAGGACGGTCCCAGCGGCGTGTGGCCGCCAAGGTTTGCAAGGACCGTGTACATGCGGTTGTCCATGGCCCGCGCTCCCAGATGCAGCCCCAGCCGGTGCCCTTCGCCCTTGGGTGTACAGCGCAGATACGGCGTAAACGTCCGCGCCGCCCTCGGCCGCGGCACCCGAGTGGCCGGGGTGGGCTGCGTCGAAGCAGACGGCCAGGGCTATTTTCCAGCCGTCCACAGTCAGGATGGCGGGACCCGGACCGGCGGTGAACAGCGCCTCCTCACCGCCGTGGAGGTGGGTCTTGAAGGCTGCCTCTTCAGATCCGTTCGGATGGACGGCCAGGGATACGAGCCTCGGTGTCCCGTCCGCTGTCCGCAGCGCCGCACCCACGACGGCGGTCACTCCGGTTCGGCGGCAGATCTCCCGGACCGCGCTGAGGCGCGCGTCGCCCGGCACCAGCCACTCGTCCGCGTTCCGGAACAACGGCAGGTTGTACCCGGTCAGGGACAGTTCGGGGAAGATGACGAGCCGGGCGCCGTGGGAATCGGCGTCCTCGATGAGGCGGACGTGTTCGGGTATGTTGGCCCCGATCCCGCCCGCGACGGCCTCGTATTGGATGGCGGCTACAGTCAGCGCTCCGGTCACGGCTCCATCCTAGGCGGGACCGTTCCCCGCACAGTAGCGGCCCACAGCCGTCTCCCGCAGCGACTCTGCCCAGGACGCCAGCCGCTGGGCGGCGCGAACGTAGTGGAACAGCTCCGTGGGCGTCAGCGCCTCAACGTCGGTCTCCGACAGGCGGCGGGCCAGCTCCGCGCCGGGGGCCTGGGCTGAGAGGGGGATCCCCTCACGCCCCCATTGCACGTCTTCGGCGGGCTCGCCTGCGACGAGCCGCCGGAAGAGGTAGTCCACCACTCCCGGGCTCATCGCTTTCAGCGGTCCGTCATTGCCGCGCCTCGGTGCGGCGCGGTGAACGGAGCTGCTGTCCCCCGCCTGCTGTCCCGGCTGATGACGCGATGGGTTGACCTGGTGCCCGGATGAGTTGATCATGCGGAAATACTATTCGAACATATATTCGAACACAAGACCCGCGGCAGCGGGAGATGAATGCCCGGTCAGAAAACGTCATGGCGGGATGTGAGACGATCACATCATGACCTCGCGGAGCACGGCTGCATCGTCCAGAACAGCAAAAGGACCTGCAACCGGCACCCGCCTCGCGGGCATCGACGCCGCTCGCGGCCTCGCCCTCCTGGGGATGATGGCCACGCACCTGCTGCCCACGTTCGAGGCGGATGCCGCCCTGACTCCCACGTGGATCGGGCTGACATTTTCCGGCCGTGCTGCGGCCCTCTTTGCCGTCCTGGCCGGAGTCGGGCTGGCCCTGTCCACCGGCAAGCAGCGCCCCCTGGAAGGCGGAGCCCTCACAGCTGCCCGGCGGGGCATTGCCCTGCGAGCGCTGGTGATTGCCGTCGTCGGCCTGGCCCTGGGCGGCCTGGACGTCAACATCGCAGTGATCCTCGTGCACTATGCCGTGCTCTTCCTGTGCATCCTGCCCTTCATCGGGCTGCGGCTGAAGGCCCTGTGTGCCTGGGCGGCAGGCTGGATCCTCGGCTCCCCCGTGCTGGCATTCCTGCTGCGGCCATGGCTGATGGCCGCGGATCCGCCCCTGCAGCTCGATCACAACCCGGGCTGGGAGGACCTGTCGGCTCCCGGCCGGCTGCTCGGTGACCTGTTCCTGACGGGCTATTACCCCGTGGTCCAGTGGATTTCCTATCTGCTGGTGGGCCTCATCATCGGCAGGCTGGCACTGACGACGTCGCTACTCCCGGTGCTGCTGCTGGCAGGAGGTACCGCTGTGGCCGCCTTCGCCAAGGTTCTGGGCACGGCGGCCATGGAGGAATGGGGCGGCCACGCCGCATTACAGTCGATCCTCACTGATCCCAACTACCCCCTGGGCAGCCTCCTGCAGGTCAACCTGGCCGGGGTGCGGCAGGAGGGCTCGTGGTGGTGGCTGGCGTCCAGCGCACCGCATTCGGGGACCACCCTCGACCTGCTCCATACAAGCGGCGTGGCCGCGGCCGTCGTCGGACTCTGCCTCCTCGTGGGCCGGCTGGGCGAATGGCTGGACCTGGACCTGCTGCTGCCGCTGCGCGGCGCCGGTGCCATGACCCTGACCCTGTACACCGCGCACGTATGCGTGGTGGCCTCGTTCCACCTCAAGCCGCTGCCGCCGGGATGGACCGAGGACGGGATGTACTTTGCCCACGCCGCGCTGGCTGTGCTGATAGGGATGGCCTTCGTGATCCTGAAGAAGCGCGGCCCGCTCGAATGGCTTGGCCACGCCGCGAACCAGGTGGGACGGCACGAGCCGGCCAGGGTCCGGTAGCCCGGGTTCCGTCAGCAGGATCCGGGCGGCTTATCCCGCCAGGGCACCCTTGGAGGTGCGAAAAAGCCGCACGGCGTCGCGCATGGAAGAACGGGCTCGCTTGCGGTCGCCGGCGGCGTCGTACGCGCAGCTGAGGCGGAACCAGGAACGCCAGTCGTCCGGGGCTGCCTCCGTTTCGGCCCGGTACTTCTCGAATTCCTGGTCCGCGGCGGCGCGGACGATCCTTCCTGCCGGCGTGCGGGGCAGGTTGTCAACGGGCAGGCCGCCTTCGGCCTCGAGCACGCGCGCCATCTGTTCGGTGCGGGCACCGAACAGCAGTTCACGGATAAGGGCCCACGCGCCGATGACGGGCAGGACGAGGTACGCCGCGCCGATCGCCTTGGCAACGGGCTCCGGATCCGTCAGCAGAAGCACGGAGCGCTGCAACGAGACAATGAGATAGAAGACCAGGAGGAGCGTCACTGCCCCAACCCAGATCTTGGTGCGGTTCTTCGCCAGCTGGCCAAGGAGTGGTTTCACAGTTTCTACAGCCCCAGATCCAGGTAGCCGTCCAGGCCAACGGTCAGTCCGGGGTGGTGCGCGACGTTCCGCACGCCCAGGAGGACCCCCGGCATGAACGAGGCCCGGTCAAACGAATCATGGCGGATCGTCAGCTGTTCCCCCGGCCCCCCGAGCAGGACCTCCTGGTGCGCTACGAGGCCGCGAAGCCGTACGCTGTGCACGCGGACGCCGTCAACGTCGCACCCGCGGGCGCCAGCAAGCCCGCTGGTGGTGGCGTCCGGGCTGGGATCCATCCCGGCCGCTGCCCGCTCTGCTGCGATCAGCTGGGCGGTGCGGACGGCGGTGCCGGAGGGCGCGTCAACCTTGTCCGGGTGGTGGAGCTCGATGATTTCCACGGATTCGAAGTATTTGGAGGCCTTGGCGGCGAACGCCGACGCCAGCACCGAGCCAAGGGCAAAGTTCGGCGCAATCAGGACGCCGACGTTCTGGTTGCCGGCGAGCAGCGTTTCAAGCTTCTCAAGCCGTGCTGCGTCCCAGCCCGTTGTGCCCACCACGGCATGCATGCCGTTCTCCACGGCAAAACGGACGTTCTCCTCCGTGCTCTCCGGAACGGTGAGGTCCACGACGAATCGGGCCCCGGCGCTGAGCAGTGTGTCCAGGGAATCGCCACGCCCCAAGGCAGCGACGAGCTTCATGTCGGGAGCCGATTCAACGGCCTTGACTGCTTCGGCGCCCATGCGCCCATTCGCGCCAAGGACGGCGACAGCGAGTTGTTCGGTCATGGATTCAACCCTACCTTTCGCCCGGCCGGCGAAGGGAACCGGTCCCCATGCGTTACCTCCCGTGCCTGAGGGCGCCCAGAGGCCGCTGCGTGGCCGGCACGCTTATGAGAAGACTCTCAGACGAGTCTCATGCACCCCTCACGTTTGCCCCTCATCATGGAACTCCAGGGGGACAAGGATCGTGACTTCAACGAGCCGAAGGAGTCCGGAATGCGCATCGACACCCGCGATCTTCACGAGCACGTCGCTCCACAGCAGTGGGAGACCGCCGCCCCACAGGCGCCTGCGTGCGTCCAGCTGGGGAATCCGGAGCTCCGCCAGCAGATCCTGGACATCATCCTGGATGTCCTTTCCGATTCTGAACCTGTACGGCCCGAGGTCCGCGGCCGCCTCCTGCAACATCTGGCTGACAATCCCGGCCACCCGGAACGGGCTCTGCTGGAACATCTCCGGGACCCCGGCATCAAGGCAAACGGGGCACTGGAAGTCCTGTAACGGCCAGTTACCTGGCTGCCAGAAGCCGCCCCTCACCCGCCGCACGCATGTGCGGCGGGGGCATGCATGGCGGCATTAAGGCCCCTCCAATTCCTGGAGGTGTGAGAGCAAGGCCCGCTCCGGGTTTCCCGGATTTTCCATCAGCTGCCACAGCAGCCTGCGCCGCACCTCGGGGGATGTCGCTGTTCCGGAAATGACGTCAGCGATGACGTCCAGGACCTGACCGCGCAGGGAAGGATCCCCAGCCCTCCGCTCCCTTGACCCGGACTCCAGTGGGTTCCCGGGGTGAAGCCCGTGCGGTCGGGCCTCCGTGTCGGGGTCTCCCGGCTCCATCGGCCCACTCCTTCCGCTCCAATCGGCCAGAGAGCCCCTTCGCCCACTGACCTGAGACCCGCCCGGGCTAGTCGTCCGGGCGTGCCCGGCAAGCCGGCCAGCCGTCGCAACGGCTGGCCGGCTTTCCCCGGCGAGCGTCATCGTGTCTCGCTTCTGCTACGAAAACCCGGACCGGGGACCCCCTGTCCTAAGCCCCCTGCCCCCCACGAGCGGGAACCACCCCCATGAGGGGGGCTGCGGGGGACCATGTGGCGGGGATGCAGGGTGCGGCTTTCCTCAAGACGCCCGGGCGAAAGTTGGAGTGTCCTGAAGTCGAAGATCGCCGCGAACCCTCGGCTGCAGGACTGCCGGGTCCGGACGCACTCCCCCCAGAAGCTCCGGACCCGGCTATACCCCTCAGCTCTCCTCAGCCCTGGAGATGCCGCTCCGCATAGATGCGAAGAGCATCGCGGACGAAGCCCGCTCCGGCCTCGCCGCCATAATTTGCTGCGAAACGCGGATCGGCGACATACATCTCGCCAAGGCCCACCACATATCCCTTCCTGTCGCCGCCCCGGGACGCCGGTGTCCCCGGGATGGCGGTGAGCCAGTCGACGTGGCGTCGCGCCAGGTCCTGCGCCTCAGCACTGTCGGCTGCGGCGCCCGACCCTGCGGCGCGGATCCAGTCCGTCGCCAGATCCTGGGAGCCTTGCCGCCAGGCCTGCTTCTCCTCGGCACTCATTCCGCGCCACCAGGAGTCCCCCTGGGCGTAGGCGTCCTTCCCCCACCGTTCCTCGACCTCGTTTTTGTACTGTGTGTGGTCGAAACCGTCGAACATATTTTCTGCCACGAGTTCCCCATCTCCTTTCAATGACTCAATGGTTTGCCGGACGGAGGCCGCCTGCCTGGCCAGCCTTGCCTGTTCCTGCTGCAGCCACGCAAGGTGCCCGCCGAGGGCCCTGACGGCATCCGTCTCCTGCCGGAGCACGTCAGAAATCACTGGCAGGCTGAGGCCCAGTTCGCGCAAAAGCAGGATGCGCTGCAGCTGCACCAGGGCAGCGGAGTTGTAGTACCGGTAGCCGTTATGGCCGGTCCGGCTCGGCCTGAGCAGTCCGATGTCGTCGTAATGGCGCAGCGTGCGGCTCGTCGTGCCGGCGATCTTCGCTATCTCCTGGATGGACCAGTCCATGCGTCCTCCCCTTGCCCATCAGCGGCCGGCCGGTCCGGCCCGCTAATGCGACTCTAAAGGTTGACGTTACGGAAGGGTCAAGGCCGCTTTTTTGCCGGGAAGTCACCCGCCGCTCAGGCTCCTGCCCCGACCCATTCCACGGTGCCATCGGCGAAGAACTGTTCCTTCCAGATGGGAACCTGTGCCTTGATGCGGTCAACGAGCTCGGAACACACGGCAAACGCCTGCCCCCGGTGTGCCGCGGATACCGCGCAGACCAGGGCGGGATCCCCGATTTCCAGGGGTCCTACCCGGTGGGCAGCCCAGATCTTCACCGGCGGTGCCTGGGCATCAGCACCGACGGCGTGTTCGGCCACCAGCTGCGCCACGACGTCGGCCATCACCTGGTGTGCCGTGGGGTGCGCGCTGTAGCTGAGCCGCTCGACTGCCTTCCCGCCGTCGTGGTTCCGCACCACGCCGCTGAAGCTGACCACGGCTCCTGCCGTGTCCGACTCCACGGCGGCGATGGCCTGGTCCACGGAGATGGGCTCGGTGCTCAGCACCGCGTGAACTACTTCAAAGGATGCTTCAGTGCCCATGTCCGCCCTCCAGCTGGTCACAGAGATGCCCGATCACCGGGTCCAGCACGGACAGGCCGTCCATGACGCCCTTGGGTGATCCGGGAAGATTAATAATGAAGGTCCTGCCGGCGGCGCCGGCGTGGCCCCTGCTGAGCATGGCGTGCGGGGTCTTGGCTATCCCGGCCTGGCGGATGCCCTCCATGATGCCGGGGATTTCGCGGTCCAGCAGCGGGAGCGTCATTTCCGGCGTGCGGTCGTCGGGGCTGAGTCCCGTGCCGCCGCTGGTGATCACGACGGCGGGCTGCTGGGTCAGGAGCGCGCGGATGGCCGCTCCCACCGGTTCGCCGTCGGGGACCACCATGGCGGGAAACGTCTCAAAACCGTGTTCGGTGAGCCAGTCGACAATGACGGGCCCGGTCTCGTCGCGGTACAAGCCGGCCGCGGCGCGCGTTGAGGCAATGACAACGCCTGCCTTCCGGCCCTGGACTTCGCCGTGGACGTGGGGTTGCGTGCCGCTCACAGTGTCCAGTCCCCGCTCTTGCCGCCACTTTTGGCGAGCACTTTGATGTCGGTCAGTACCGCGTGCTTGTCCACGGCCTTGATCATGTCGTAAACGCTCAGTGCAGCAACAGAGGCGGCAGTCAGGGCCTCCATCTCAACGCCGGTGACTCCCCTGGTCCTGACAGTGGCCAGGATGTCCACGGTATCCGGACCGAGTTCGAAGTCGACGGTCACCTTCGAAATCGGCAGCGGATGGCACAGCGGAATCAGTTCCGGTGTCTTCTTAGCCGCCATGATGCCGGCCACCCTGGCCACAGCCAGGGCATCGCCTTTGGGCAGCCCGCCGGTGCCCAGCAGCGCCAGGACCTCCGCGGTGCTGCGGACTGTTGCGGTGGCCGTGGCCTCACGCGTGGTCTCGGGTTTTCCTGAGACGTCCACCATTTGGGCGGTGCCGTCGTTGCGCAGGTGCGTAAGCCCGGCGCTGTCATTTTGTGCAGTCACAACATCCATACTTCCACTTCGGCGCCCTCGTCGAGCGCGGAGATTCCTTCAGGCACGTGGACCAGGGCGTTCGATTGCGCGAGTGCCCTGATGAGGTGGGAGCTTTCGCCGCCCTCGAGCCGCACGGTGCGGTCCGGCAGCAGCGTTCCCCGCCGCACCTGATGCTTGCCTGCCGGCGACGTCAGCGGCTGGGCGAGCCGGCCCTGGATCCTGGCCCGAGGCGCGGGCGAGCCGAAAAGTGCGCTGAGGACGGGACGCAGGAACATCTCGAACGAAACGAGGCAACTGACAGGGTTACCCGGAAACCCAAGGAAAGGGACGCCGTCGAACGTTCCGAGCCCCTGCGGGCCACCCGGCTGCATCGCCACATGCTGAAAGACCACGGCCTGGCCGTCCATGGCCTGGCGCACCACTTCGTACGCGCCTTTGCTGACTCCCCCGGTGGTGACGATGAGGTCCACGGTGGCCGTGTGGCTGCGCAGGAGAATGCGCAGCGCGGCGGGGTTGTCGGTGGAGATGCCGGCCCTGACCACTGCCAGCCCCGCCTGCCGCAAGGACGATTCCAGCAGGGTGCCGTTGGCGTCGTAGATCTTGCCGTCCTCCAGTGGTTCGCCCGGTTCCACCACTTCATCGCCCGTGGTGACCAGCAGAACAGTCAGTGCAGGGTGGACCAGGACGTCCGGCAGTCCCAGTGCTGCGAGGAGCCCCAGCTGGCCCGGCCCCAAAAACGTGCCGGCGGGCAGGGCAATTTCCCCGGCCCGGATGTCGCTTCCTGCACGGCGGATATACGTTCCGGCAGGCGCCGCGGGCAGCCGCACCGTCGCTACTTCGCCGGGCACCGGGAACCTCGCCGGAACAGCCCGCTCAACGGGCACGACGGCGTCGGCACCCGCCGGGACCATGGCTCCCGTCATGATGGGGGCCGCCTCGCCCGGCTGCAGCGGGACGGGACGCGAGCCGGCCGGAACCGGAGCCACAACCCGCAGTTCCGCGCCGCCGTCGGGCACGTCAGCAGCGCGGATGGCAAAGCCATCCATCTGGGAGTTGGCGAAGGATGGCAGGCTGACCGGTGCGGTCACGGTCTCCGCCAGCCCGCGGCCCAGGGCATCGGCGAGGGAAAGGCGCTCGGTGCGCCCTGCGGCCGGCAGCGGCTCAAGGAGCTCCCGGACGGCACGCCGGTGTTCGGCCACAGTGCGGTGGGCGTGGGCGGCGTGCCCCGTTTCGGCGGCTGCTGCCGGAGCGGAGGCGAAGGTGGCAGAGGCGTGCGGCTGCGGTTGGCTGTGCATGGTCCTGCCTTCGGGAACGGCGGCTACGGGTTCACGTCAACTCTAATGGTGTGGAAGCCCGTGGCGCCGTCCGGGGCGACCGACCTTTGTTCCTCGGACTGCGCGGCGCCGCGGAGGTCCGTGGCGCGCACCTGGACCTCGTGCTGTCCCGGGTGAAGGTCGATGCCGAGCTGCCACTGGTACCACGTGTCCACCGAGATGCCCGGGGCGAGGTCGGCCGGCTGCCAGTTGCCCCGGTCCACGCGCAGTTCCACCTTGCCGATTCCGGTGTGCTGCGCCCAGGCCACCCCGCCGAACATCACCGTGCCGGCGCGGGCGGGCCGGCCGTCGCGGGGCACATCGATCCGCGAGGAGATCTTGATGGGGCCGCGCTCTGACCAGCCGCGCGGTGTCCAGTACGCGACGTCGTCGGCGAACCTCGTGACTTTGAGCTCAGTCAGCCATTTCGTGGCGGACACGTATCCGTACAGGCCGGGAACGATCATCCGCACCGGAAACCCGTGCTCCAGCGGCAGCGGATCGCCGTTCATGCCTACCGCGAGCAGCGCATCCCGGTTTTTGTCAGTCAGGACTTCCAGCGGCGTGCTTGCTGTCCAGCCGTCAGTGCTTTTGGACAGCACCATGTCTGCGCCGGGCTTCGGCCCCGCCATCGCCAGCAACTCACGGACGGGCCAGCCGAGCCAGAGCGCATTGCCGATCAGGTCGCCGCCCACCTCGTTGGACACGCACGCGATGGTCACATGCCGTTCCGTGAGGGGTTTCGCCAGCAGCACATCGAAGTTGAGCTCTACCTCCCGTTCCACCATGCCGGTCACTTTGAGCGTCCATTCGCGCGGATCGATCACAGGGGCGGAGAGTGCGGTGTCGATGCGGTAGAAATCGGGATTCGGGGTGACGAGGGGAACCATTCCGGCCAGGCCAATCTGGGCGCCCTGCGGAATGCCCGCGGCCCGCGAACGTGGGGGCGGCAGCCGGAGAGCGCTGCGGAGCTCGCTGACGCCGGCAGCGCCTCCCCGCCAGGCGGTGGCGAAGGCGCCTCCCACCAGGACGGCCGCTGCGGTGCCGCCGAGCAGTTGCAGGAAGCTGCGCCGCTCCGCGCTGTTCTGCCCGGGGCGCTGCCCGCGGGAACGTGGTGCGGCGGCCTTCTGCCAGGCGGCCAGCCGCCAGATCAGGCTTTGGAGCAGCAGTCCTCCGATGCCGGCCGCCAGCACGGGGAGCGCGACGGCGGTGACAGTCACCTGGGCGCGGGTCAGGACTGCCGCCACGCCCACGATGCCGAAGGCCGCGAAAACGGCGGCACCGGCGAAGCGGCGGCGCAGCTCCAGCATTCCGGCCACGGCCGCGAGGATTGCGATCACCAGGGCCATGCCGGTCAGCAGCGCTATCTTGTCCGCGGTGCCGAAAAGCGAAACCGCCCAATCTTTGACTCCCGGCGGAGCTGCGTCAATGACTGCGCCGCCCAGCGCCGTCATGGTCGACAGTGAAGGGCTGACGAAGCCGGCGATGAGCTCGCTGGCCACCAGTCCCGTGCCTGCCGCCACCACACCGGCGGCCGCAGCCCAGCCGCGGGGCTGCGCACCAGCGCCGGGCCCGGGTTCCGGAATTTGCCCGGACGCGACGGGCGGCTGTTCGGCAGGCTGTTCCGCAGGGGATGCCCCAGCCGCCGTAACCGGCACAGGTCCACGGGTGCGTTCAGGGGTGTAGTTCTGTTGCCCGGCTGCTGCCCGGGGCACTGCCGGCTGGGACTCGTTCACCCTTCCAGCATAAGTTCGCCGGCCACCGTCGGCGCCTTTTCCAGGGTCATTCCCAAACCCGCGCCTGCCCCTTCTCGCGGCGCATGGATCTGAACGGCGGGCCCGCCCGTCCCGGGAATGTCACAGGCGTGGAGCTGTGCCCAACGTGGCGTAGCCTGAATTTATGAGTGTTCAGCTTGGCATGCCGCAGCCCCGCGAAGGAGGCAGCCCGGTTCCGGGTGCCCAGGGCCTTCCCGCTGCCCGCCCGGCCGATGCTCCTGCCGGGCTTGCAGACCGCTACGGACGCCGTGCCACCGATATGAGGCTGTCCCTCACGGACAAGTGCAACTTACGGTGCACGTACTGCATGCCGGCCGAGGGGCTGGAGTGGCTGGCCAAGCAGGCTGTCATGTCCGCAGAGGAAATCGTGCGGATCGTCAGGGTGGGCGTGGACCTGCTGGGCGTGCGCGAGCTGCGCCTGACGGGCGGCGAGCCTCTGGTCCGGGCGGATCTGGTCAGCATTATTGCGGCCCTCCGGAAGGCGCACCCCGAGCTCCCGATCTCCATGACCACCAACGGGGTAGGCCTGGACAAGAAGGCCGCCGCGCTCAAAGCGGCCGGGCTGACCCGCATCAACGTCTCGCTCGATTCCCTGCACGAGGAAACGTTTGCCGAACTGACCAGGCGCCCGTTCCTGGACCGTGTCCTCGCCGGCGTGGACGCAGCCTGGGCGGCAGGCCTGGGGCCGGTCAAGCTCAACGCCGTCCTGATGCGCGGAATCAACGACGCCGAGTCCCCGTCCCTGCTCGCCTGGGCGCTGGACCGGGGCTACGAGCTCCGGTTCATCGAGCAGATGCCGCTCGACGCCGATCACGGCTGGACACGGCGGAACATGATCACCGCGGCGGAAATCCGGGACCTCCTCTCCGCGGACTACCTCCTGAGCCCGGATCCGCGTGTCCGGGACGGCGCGCCTGCCGAGCGTTTTGAAGTACGACGCCGGGTGGCGGGGTCAGCTGATCCGCACGGACCGGTGCTGGGCACCGTGGGAATCATCGCCTCGGTCACCGAGCCGTTCTGCTCGGACTGCCGCCGGACCCGCATCACGGCCGAAGGCAAGATCATGAGCTGCCTGTTCTCCCGCGAGGAGTTCGACCTTCTGGGCCTGCTTCGCGACGGAGCCAGTGATCAGGAACTGGCGGAACGCTGGCAGGACGCCATGTGGGTCAAGCCCAGGGCCCACGGCATGGACCACGTGGGACTCGACGCCCCGGACTTCGTCCAGCCGGACCGCAGCATGAGCGCCATCGGAGGCTGAACCCTTGAACGTACGCTACTTCGCTGCCGCACGGGCCGCGGCAGGCATGGAGGAAGAGCGCTTCGACCTTCCCGCCGGGGCCACGGTGGAGTCGCTGCTGGCCGCCGTGCTCGAGGTTGAACGCCCCGAGCCGCCTGCCGGGACGCCACCGCTGGCGAGGATCCTTGCCCGCAGCAGCTTCCTGCTCAACGAGGTTGCCGTCCGCGACCGCACTGTGGTTCTCTCCGACAGCGACGTGGTGGACGTCCTGCCGCCCTTCGCCGGCGGTTAAGAACGAAGCGGCTCAGACCCGGACTGCGGGTCACGCCCGGCGGCAGATTGACGTCATGAAGGGGCTGAAGTCCTGCGCGTCCCCCAGCCTGAGTTCGGCGGTGTGGATGAGGATGCCATTATCAACCCGGAACGTGTGCCGGGCAGTTCCGCGGTCACTGTGCCGCTCCACGGTCAGCGTGGAATCATGCCAGGCGCCCCGGGCCGGCGCTGCCGGGGGCCTGCCCATGCTGTCGACGTAGTACCAGAGGGTTTCGTCGTGGTCCGGGTCGACGGTGAAGRCGCCGTGGCCTTCGAAGTGCGTGCCGTCGGCCTCGGTGTGGCGGTACGTCTGCACCACCGCAAACCCGCCGGCTGCCCGCGTGAACGTCACCTCCGCGGTGGCGATTCGGGCCGGCCCCCACGGCGATGAGGCCAGCTCAGTGGTGCCCAGCCAGCGTCCGACGAAAATCCCGAGCGCCTCGTGCGCTGTCCCCGGATGCGGCCGGTCCATTCTTCCTCCGAGTCGGATGACTCCGAGTGGAATACCGGAGTGGTCTGGCTCCATGATGATCCCGCGCCGCGGGCATGTCCAGCGGCATGGTCAGGGGCAGGTCCGGTGCCGCGCCGGCTGGGGGCCACCCCTCGCGCCGCATCAGAGCCCGAAGGTTTCCGTCTCTTCGAAGGGACCCACAACCGTCACCGTCCGCGGCGCGGCTGCCAGCTCGCGGGCCAGCTCCTGCACCTGCCCCGCCGTCACGGCCTTGATGAGCCGCAACGTCTCGTCGATGTCCTGATACTCGCCGGAGACGAGTTCGGCGCGGCCCAGCCGGGACATGCGGGATCCGGTGTCCTCCAGGGCGAGGACGATCCCGCCACACAGCTGGCCAACTGCCTTGCGGAGTTCGTCGTCAGAAATGCCGCCGTCTGCAAGCTTGTCCAGCTCCGCCCCCAGGAGTTCCACTACCTGGCGGACCTTGGTGGGCGTGCAGCCGGCGTACATGCCGAAGTAGCCGGCGTCGGCGTAGGAAGAGGCGAAGGAATACGTGGAGTAAACAAGCCCTCTCTTCTCACGGATCTCCTGGAACAGGCGCGAGGACATCCCGCCGCCCAGTACTGCGTTCAGCACGCTCATGACGTACCGTCGCTCATCGGTGGCCACGATGGTGGGGCACCCCATGATGATGTTGGCCTGCTCCACAGGACGCTTGACCACGTGCAGGCCTGACGTGCCGGTGATGTCCGCGCGCTCCGTGGAGCGGCGCTCCACCGGGGCAGCGTCGGGCTCAAGCGACCAGCCTGCGGCGTGGAGGGCGTCCACCACAAGGCGGCACACGACGTCGTGCTCCAGGCCGCCTGCAGCGGTAATGACCAGCTCATCCGGACGGTAGTAGCGCCGGTAGTGGTCCCAGACCGAGTCGCGGGCTACAGCCCTGATGGCGTCAGGGGTGCCGCCGATGGGACGTCCGAGAGGATGCGTTCCAAGAACGGCGGCGACGAAATGCTCATGGGCCACGTCTGTGGGGTCGTCGCTGTCCATGGCGATTTCTTCCAGGATGACGTCCCGTTCCTGCTCCATTTCGCCCGGGTCCAGGACGGCGCCGGTAATCATGTCCGCAATCACGTCGATGGCCATCGGCAGGTCCGTGTCCAGCACGCGGGCGAAATAGCAGGTGCTCTCCTTCGCCGTGGCGGCGTTGGATTCCCCGCCGACCTCGTCGAACGCCGACGCGATTTCGAGCGCGGTGCGCCGCTTGGTGCCTTTGAACAGCAGGTGCTCGAGGAAGTGGGTCGAACCGTGCTGGCCGGGTGCCTCGTCACGCGACCCCACACCCACCCAGAATCCGATAGTGGCGGAGCGCTGGCCCGGCATCGCCTCGGTCAGGACACGCACCCCGCCGGGGAGGACGGACCGGCGCACAACCGAGCCGCCGTCGGCGCCGTGGATCAGGGTGTCGCCGGGGTGGTTCTGAGCCAGCGGCAGGGGTACGACAGTCATCAAGGCCTTTCAGGAAGCGGAGCCAAATCTGCCTGCAATCGTACCAGCGGGCCGCGACGCCGGAGTGTGTGGGGTTAACGGCGGCGGGGCCGGTGGATCAACCACCGGCCCCGCCGTCGTCTGCTGGGGAGTTACCGCCCCTGACTGCTGTTAGTCGTCAGAGCCCTCCGCGTTTGCCGAGGCGTGAACGCGCTCGGCTTCGCCGGCGCCTTCCTCTTCAGCCACAACGGGAGACAGGGACAGCTTTCCACGGTCATCGATCTTGGTGATCTCGACCTGGATCTTCTGGCCCACGGAGACGACGTCGTCGACGTTGTCCACGCGCTTGCCACTCGCGAGCTTGCGCAGCTCGGAGATGTGCAGCAGGCCGTCCTTGCCCGGGGTCAGGGAGATGAACGCACCGAAGGTGGTGGTCTTGACGACCGTGCCCAGGTAGCGCTCGCCGATTTCCGGAACCTGCGGATTGGCGATGGCGTTGATCGCGGACCGTGCAGCGTCAGCCGACGGGCCGTTGGTGGCGCCGATGTAGACAGTTCCGTCGTCCTCGATCGAGATGTCGGCGCCGGTGTCTTCCTGGATCTGGTTGATCATCTTGCCCTTGGGCCCGATGACCTCGCCGATCTTGTCCACGGGGATCTTGACGGCGATGACGCGCGGTGCGAACTCGGAGAGCTCGTCCGGGGTGTCGATCGCTGCGTTGATGACCTCAAGGATGTGCAGACGGGCTTCGCGGGCCTGCTTCAGTGCTGCTGCCAGCACGGAGGCCGGGATGCCGTCGAGCTTGGTGTCCAGCTGGATGGCCGTGACGAACTCGGAGGTACCGGCGACCTTGAAGTCCATGTCGCCGAAGGCGTCTTCGGCGCCGAGGATGTCGGTCAGGGCCGCGTAGCGGGTCTGGCCGTCAACCTGGTCGGAGACCAGGCCCATGGCGATGCCGGCGACGGCGGCCTTCAGCGGCACTCCGGCGTTCAGCATGGACAGGGTGGAGGCGCAGACGGAACCCATCGACGTCGAACCGTTGGAGCTGAGAGCCTCAGACACCTGGCGGATGGCGTAGGGGAATTCCTCACGGGACGGCAGGACCGGCACGAGCGCGCGCTCTGCCAGGGCGCCGTGGCCGATTTCACGGCGCTTGGGCGAACCCACGCGGCCGGTTTCACCGGTGGAGTACGGCGGGAAGTTGTAGTTGTGCATGTAGCGCTTGCGCGTTACCGGCGACAGCGAATCGATCTGCTGTTCCATCTTGAGCATGTTCAGCGTGGTGACACCCATGATCTGGGTCTCGCCGCGTTCGAAGATGGCCGAACCGTGGACGCGGGGCAGAACCTCCACCTCGGCGGTGAGCTGGCGGATGTCCGTCAGGCCGCGGCCGTCGATGCGGATCTGGTCCTTGAGGATGCGCTGGCGCACAACCTGCTTGGTCACCGAGCGGAATGCTGCGGACAGTTCCTTCTCGCGGCCCTCGAACTGGCCGGCCAGGGAAGAAGTGACTTCGTCCTTGAGTGCGTCGGAGGCGGTGTCGCGCTCCTGCTTGTCACCGATCTGGAAGACGGCGGCCAGCTTCTCAGCGGCGGCAGCCTCGACAGCGGCGTAGACGTCATCCTGGTAGTCAAGGAAGACCGGGAACTCGACGGTCGGCTTGGCGGCGCGTGCTGCCAGGTCGGCCTGTGCTTCGCAGAGGGCCTTGATGAAGGGCTTGGCAGCCTCGAGGCCTTCCGAAACAACTTCTTCGGTGGGGGCGGTGGCGCCCTGTTCCTTGATGAGGTTCCAGGAGTTGTCGGTGGCTTCGGCCTCGACCATCATGATGGCGACGTCATCACCGGCAATGCGGCCTGCGACGACCATGTTGAACACGGAGTTCTCGAGCTGGGAGTGCTTCGGGAAAGCTACCCACTGCGAGCCGTTCTCGTCGGCGACGAGGGCAACGCGGACGCCGCCGATCGGGCCGGAGAAGGGCAGGCCGGAGAGCTGGGTGGACATCGAGGAGGCGTTGATGGCCACCACGTCGTACAGCTCGTCGGGGTTGATCGCCAGGACGGTGACGACGATCTGGACCTCGTTGCGCAGGCCCTTGACGAAGGCCGGACGCAGCGGGCGGTCCATGAGGCGGCACGCGAGGATGGCCTCGGTGGACGGACGGCCTTCGCGGCGGAAGAACGAGCCCGGGATGCGGCCGGCAGCGTACATGCGCTCTTCGACGTCGACCGTCAGCGGGAAGAAATCGAAGCCTTCGCGCGGGTGCTTGCCGGCGGTGGTGGCGGACAGCAGGGCAGTGTCTTCGTCGATGTACACCATGGCTGCGCCGGCTGCCTGCTTGGCAAGACGGCCGGTTTCGAAGCGGATTACACGCTTGCCGAAGCGGCCATTGTCAATGACGGCTTCTGAGAACTGGATTTCGGGACCCTCCAAGAGAGTCACCTCCGTTTCTTGTTTAACGGAAGTCCAGCCGCATCAACCCAGGCCAGCATCTGTCTACTGGCCTGCACTGCACCCGGTCATCGATCGAGACCCACGGGCCGGGGCTTCAAGACGTCGAAGCCGTTCCCGGGGATCACTACCGAGGACCGCGAATGCGTGATGCGGTTGATCCTCCTGTTTAATTATCTGTGAAGCGGGCGGCCCGTTCCGCTCCGGAAAGGGCCGCCCGTAATGCCTGACTAGCGGCGCAGGCCGAGGCGCTCGATGAGCGAACGGTAGCGGGCGATGTCAGTGTTCTTCAGGTAAGTGAGCATGCGCTTGCGACGACCGACCATGGCCAGCAGACCGCGCTGGGTGTGGTAATCGTGCTTGTGCTCCTTCATGTGCTCAGTGAGATCCTTGATCCGCTGAGTCAGGACTGCAACCTGGACCTCCGGTGAACCGGTGTCGCCTTCGGACGTTGCGAAATCCTTGATGATGGACTGCTTTACAGCGGCTTCAAGTGCCACAATAACTCCTAGAGATGTGCCGTGAGGCCCGAGTCAGTAACTCACTGCCGGGTGTGCCGGCGCGGACCATCCCGATAAACGGGGGCCGGTGCGCGCGAAACAGGATCCAGCAACCACGGACTGCAGCCGGATCCACCGCTTAGTTTACCGGCCTTGTTGCAATCTTGTCGAAACGCCCCCAGCCTTGTCGAAACGACTCCGGCCGCCCCGCCGGGCACGTGAAGGCCGGCAGGGCGTGAAGGTCAGGCACGCGGCAGCAGGTCGCGGACGGCCGCCATGCCGCGGTGGAGCTCGGTGAACCCCGTGCTCAGCGGGGAGAGTCCGATCCTGATGCCCTCCGGTGCGCGGAAATCGGGGATGACGTCCCTGTCCCACAACAACGCAGTCACTTCCCGGAAGGCCGGATGGTCGAGGCTGATGTGGCTCCCCCGCTGTTCGGGGGCGCGTGGTGTTGCGAGTTTCACGCCGGCCGGCGCAAGCCAGGCATCGTGCAGCTCCAAAGCGTAGGCGGTCAGGCGCAGCGACTTTTCCCGGATGGCCGGCATTCCCGCTTCCTCGATCATGTCCAATGTGCCTCGCATCGCGATCATTCCGAAGATGGCCGGGGTCCCGCTGAGGAAGCCGCGGATACCGGGGGCGGCCTCGTAGCCGGCCCCCATCTCGAAGGCGTCCTTCCGGCCCATCCATCCCCAAATTGGCTGGGCCAGTCCGGGAAGATGCCTGGCATTGACATACGCAAAGGCGGGCGAGCCGGGGCCGCCGTTGAGGTACTTGTAAGTACAGCCGGCGGCGAAATCAACGCCGCTGGCATCCAGCCCTATTTCCACTGACCCCGCCGAATGACACAGGTCCCACACCACCAGCGCGCCGGCGTCGTGCACCGCCGCCGTGATGGCCGGCAAGTCGGCAAGGAACCCCGAGCGGTAGGCCACATGACTGAGAAGTACGACGGCGGTTGCCGGCCCTACGGCCTCGCTCACCTGTTCAACGGTCACCCCGGCGGCAGGGTCTGCGTCGATCCAGCGCAGGGTCAGCCCTTCCTCCCGCGCGATGCCCTCGACGAGGTAGCGGTCGGTCGGGAAGTTGTCCGTGTCCAGGACGATCTCTGTCCTTGCGGAGTCCTTGACCACCGCAAGCGCGGCGCGGATCAGCTTGTAGAGCACCACCGTGGTGGAATCGGCAATGATGGTCTGGCCCGGGGCGGCACCCAGGACGGCATGTCCCAGCTGGTCCCCGATGGCCTGGGGCATCTCCAGCCATTCCTCATCCCAGCCCCGGATCAGACGGGCGCCCCAGCCCGCATGGATGAAGGCGTTGATGTCCTCGGCCGTCCTCTTGAGCGGGCGGCCCAGGGAGTTGCCGTCAAGGTAGGAGAGCTCCGTGTCCGTGCCGATGAAACGCGCACGGTACGGTGCCAGGGGATCCTCGGCGTCCAGCAGGGCCGCACGTTGGCGGAGCGCGTCTTCAGTGCCGTGAACGGTGGTCACTGGCCGATCTCCGTCCGTACGGCGAACAATTCCGGGAAGAACGTGAGTTCAAGGGCTTTTTGGAGAAAAGCCGCGCCGCTGGAGCCGCCGGTTCCGCCCTTCATGCCGATGGTGCGCTGCACGGTCCGCAGATGGCGGAACCGCCACAGCTGGAAGTTGTCCTCCAGGTCCACGAGCTCCTCGCACGCTTCGTAGGCGCCCCAGTTGTCGGACGCATTTTCGTAGATGTGCTTGAAAAGGGGCACGAGCTCGGGGGTGAACTCGTGCGCCTTGCTGACGTCGCGGTCAAGGACGGAGGCGGGCACGTCATAGCCCTTGCGGTGCAGGTAGGCCAGGAATTCGTCGTAGATGCTCGGGGCATCGAGGACTTCCTGGAGCAGCGCGTGAGCCTCCGGGTCGGATTCGAACACCGGCAGCATCTTCCGGTTCTTGTTGCCGAGGACGAACTCCACTGCCCGGTACTGGCTGGACTGGAATCCTGAGGAGTTGCCGAGGAAACCGCGGAACTGCGAATACTCGGTGGGCGTGAGCGTGGCCAGCACCGACCACTGCTCCGTGAGGGTTTTTTGGATGTGCTTAACCCGGGCAATCCCTTTCAGGGCCGTCCCGAGATCATCCGCCCGGAGGTGTTCCGCCGCGCTGCGAAGCTCGTGGAGCACGAGCTTGAGCCAGAGTTCGGTGGTCTGGTGCTGGATGATGAACAGCATTTCGTCATGGTGTTCCGGCGTGCTGACAGGCCGCTGGGCACTGAGCAGCGTGGGCAACTGCAGGTATGCCCCGTAACTCATCCTGGAACTGAAATCGCGGACGATCCCCTTGTCCAGTTTTCTGGTGTTCTTCTCCACGGTCACAGTGTTGCCTTCCTTGCCAGTACTGTGTGGGGCTGACAAATCAGCGCTTGAGGAGGAGGTCGTGGGTCTGCACGACGTCCTGGCGCATCTGCTCCACGAGGGCTTCAGGCCCACGGTATGCCACCATGCCCCGGAGACGGACGACAAACTCCACCACTACTGTCTGGCCGTACAGATTGAAGTCGTCTGCGGACTCTTCCGGGCGGTCGATGACGTGGGCCTCAACCTGGCGGCTGACGCCGTCGAAGGTCGGGTTGGATCCGACCGAAATAGCGGCCGGCCACCGGGTGCCACCCTGGTCCACCAGCCAGCCGGCGTAGATGCCGTCCGCCGGGATGAAGCCGCTGGCGTCATGGGAGAGATTGGCCGTGGGAAAACCGAGCACGCGGCCGCGGGCCGCCCCGTGGACCACTTCACCGCGCATCTGGTGCGGGCGTCCGAGCACGGCGGCCGCCGTGGCAACGTCGCCGCCGTTCAACGCTTCACGCACCCAGGTGGACGAACAGCGGCGGTCCGTGCCGCCGTCGTCGTGGAGGGGAAAACCCTCGGAACCGAATTCACTGATGACCAGGACTTCGAAGCCGAACTTCTCCCCCAGCTCGCGCATGGTGTTCAGGTCACCGGAATTGCCCCGCCCGAAGCGGGTGTCATGGCCGATGACGACGTGGCTGGCGTGGAGGCTGTCAACAAGAACCGTTCCGACGAATTCCTCGGGAGTGAGGCTGGCAAGCTCCAGCGAGTACTTCATGACCAGCACCGCGTCCAGGCCCAGCTCTCCCAGCGCCTGGAGTTTGTCCTGCAGGCCCATGATGAGCTCGGGTGCGGCCTCCGGCCGGTGGACCTGCGCCGGGTGGGGATCGAACGTCACGGCCACGGACTTTGCCCTGTTCAGCCTGGCCGTCCGGATCAGCTGGGACAGCACCTGCTGGTGCCCGCGGTGGACTCCGTCGAAGTTGCCGATAGTGACAACGGAAGGACCAAAGTCGTCGGGGACTTCGGTCGGATCGTTCCAGATGTGAACCATCAACCTCGCCTTTTTACTGCCTTACAGGAACCCGTCCGGGCGCCTCCCAGGCGCCGGAACTCTCTAAGATTACCTGCAATCGCTGCGGGTCATGGACGCCCGCGGCGCCGCGGTTCGGCAGAACCTACCGCGCCCCGGGGTCCCGGACTAGGATGCAAAGGCAGCTGTCCGGCGACGCACGCTTGTGCCGCTTCCCATGACGCCCGAGCGCTCAGCGGGCCAGAAGGAGTATCCCTTGACTGACATCCATGAGCTTCTGGGGCAGATCCCGGTGGACCAGATCGCAACGCTGCTTGGCACCGATACCGCTACCGCGCAGGCCGCTGTGGAGGCCGCCGTCCCCACGCTCCTCGCCGGCATGCAAAACAATGCGCAGGCTCCGGACGGCGCGGCGTCCCTGGAATCGGCGCTGGCGCAGCACCGGACGGGACCCGTCGACGGCGGAGTGGACGCCACCCAGGTAAACACCGACGACGGCGAAAAAATCGTGAGCCACGTCTTTGGCGGCCAGCAGGACCAGGTGGCAAACCAGCTGGCTGGTGCCGCCAACCTGGGCGGCGGCGTGGGCGGGGACCTCATCCGCAAACTCCTTCCGATCCTCGCGCCGATTGTCATGTCCTACCTGGCGAAGAAAATCCTTGGCGGCGCCCAGCAGGGTACCGGCCAGTCCCCGCTTCCTGGCGGGGAGGCCTCCGGCGGGGCGGGCGGGATCGATCTGGGCAGCATCCTGGGCGGCATTCTGGGTGGCGCTGCCGGCGCGGGCGGCCAGGGACAAGGAGGCCTGGGTGACATCCTCGGCGGCCTTCTGGGCGGAGGCCGGCAACAGCAGTCCCAGGCAAGCCCGGTTCCGGCTTCGGACCAGCCCGAGCCGACTCAGCCGCCTGGGCCCGCGCAGAGCCCCGAGCCAGCCACTGGCATGGAGGGCGAACCGGCGCAGCGTTCCGTCACGCCGGGCGAGGTCATTGACGTTGATCTGCCGGGCGAGGACCAGCCGGATCAGTCAACATCCGGGCGGCCGTCAACGAACAACAACGGCGGCCTCGGCGGGATCCTCGGAGACCTGTTCGGCAAGAAGTAAGCGGCAGTGCAGTACTGCCGGGTGTGGTGCCGCCAGATGGGGTGCAGCTAGGCGGCCGGCGCGGATGGCCGCCTGCGGTAGAGCCAGACCAGGCCCAGCACCGGAAGGATCAGCGGGATGAAGGCGTAGCCGCGGCCAAACAGGGACCACACCGTCTCGTGCGGAAACTGGACGGCGTCAAACACGCTCAGCGCGCCGACGACGATCACTCCGACCAGTTCCACGAGCACGGCGATGACCGAGACACGGAACCAGGTCCGGCCCGGCCTGGCGAGCGACACCGTGGCCACGACATAGACGAGGGCCGCGAGGGCAGACAGCACGTAGGCCAGTGGCGCCTCGGAGAACTTGGTGAGAATCTGGTAGCCGGCCCGCGCTGTGGCTGAAATGGCGAACACGGCATACACCGCGATGAGGAGCCGTCCCGGGCCTGTGTTGCGCGTGTTCCGGGGGCTTGCGGCGGTTTTGGGAGTTGCGGTCACGTTGTGTGCTTCTTCCACTTCAGTACCAGATCTGGTTCATTCGCGCGGCCATGACCAGGGCGGTCACGCCGACGGCGGCAAGGACAAAGTTGCTCCAGCGGGTCCGTTCCAGGATGGACCAGTACACCGCGGCGACGGGCAGCATGAGGGCGGTGACGAGATAGCCCCAGAATTCCCAGGCCTCGCCTGCGATCTGTTCCCCCGCAATAACCCGGACGATCGAACCGACGAGGTACACCAGCAGCGACAACTCCACGGCGCCCACCGACAGAATAGTGACATCGTTGGGGGCTTTCTTCAGGATTCCCGCCACCGCGCAGGTGACGGTGGAGAGGAGTCCGACGCCCAGGATGATGTAGAAATATGCGTCCAAGGCTAACCGGCCTGCTCTCTGGTGGGCGAACCGCCGGTTCCGGGCGCGAATACGAGCACCGGCTTGGCGAAGCTGCCGGTGTCAGCAAGCAAGGCCACGAGTGATCCGTCGGGGGCGAACGCGGCCGCCGGACGGTCCGCGGTGGCCGCTTCCGCGGAGCCCGCAGGGGCTCCCGCAGCGATCCGGCGGCCGAACGATATCTCGGTGGTTTCCTCCGCGCTCAGTTCCCGGTTGGGCATGAGGGCCCTGGCCGCTTCGGACATTTCCAGGATTTCGAGTTCCTCGGCGAGCTGCTCGAGCGTCCGGGCCTGGTCCAGCGAGTACGGCCCCACGTGGGTCCGGCGCAGCGCCGTCAGATGGCCGCCGACGCCCAGTGAACCGCCCAGGTCGCGGGCCAGGGCACGGATATACGTCCCGGACGAGCATTCGACGGTGACGTCAATGTCCACCACGTCCCCGCCCCGCTCGCGGCGCATTCCGTGCACCTCGAAGCGGTGGATGGTCACGGCCCTGGCGGCGAGCTTTACGTCTTCACCCGACCTGACGCGGGCATAGGCGCGCTCTCCGTTGACCTTGATGGCGCTGACGCTGCTGGGCACCTGCTGGATCTCGCCGGTCAGCGATGCGATCCCGGCCCGGATGGCGTCCTCCGTGGCAGCAGCGGCACTCACAGTGGCCACGACCTCGCCCTCGGCGTCGTCCGTGACGGTGGATTCGCCGAGCCGGATGGTTGCCGTGTAGGTCTTGGAGGTTCCCACGATGTAGGTAAGGAGCCGCGTGGCCTTGTTGATTCCGACCACGAGCACGCCGGTGGCCATGGGATCCAGCGTTCCGGCGTGGCCCACTTTCCGGGTACCGGCGATCCGCCGCATCCGTCCAACCACATCGTGGCTGGTCCATCCCTGCGGCTTGTCCACTATTACCAGTCCAGAAAGCACGCCTCCCAGTATATCGGGGCGGCCGGCCAGCCCGGTCCGGCCCCGCCCTGCCGACCTTCCGGCCAGCCTGCCAGCCGGTGTGCCGGCCGGTGTGCCGGCCGGTGCGCCAGCCGACAGGCCGGGGCTAGGATGGCAGTCATGCCTGAGCTTGCGCCGCACATCAGCGATGTCCCCGTCAACCAGATCCGCGAAATCACCGAGGCGGCCTGGCGCACCCCCGGCGCTGTGGTGCTGAGCATCGGCGAACCCGGTTTCCCGCTTCCCCGGCATGTCCTGGACGCCGGAATCGCCTGCCTGGACCGGGACGAAACGAACTACACTCCCAACGCCGGGATCCCGGCTCTCCGGGAAGCCTTCGCTGACAGATTCCGCGAGCAGTCCGGCACCGGCATCGAAGCCGACCGGGTATACGTGGTTGACGGCGCCCAGCAGGGTCTGCACCTGGCCATGAGCCTCCTCCTCGGCCCGGGCGACGAAATCCTGATCCCCAATCCCGGCTATCCCACCTTCGCCATGACCAGCCGGCTGGTCAATGCCGTCCCTGTCAGGTATCCCCTCTACCCCGAGCACGACTTCCAGCCCCGGATCGAGAATGTGGAAGCGCTCATCACGGACCGGACACGCGTTCTCATGCTCAATTCGCCGTCGAATCCCCTCGGTGCGGTGCTGGGCGAGGATCTGACCCGCGAGCTCGTGGAATTGGCCCGAAGGCATGACCTCTGGATCATTTCGGACGAATGCTATGAGGCCTTCACCTACGATGTCCCCCACGTCAGCCCGGCGCGCTTTGACAGCAGTGTTCCCGGCGAAGCGAGAGTATTCACGTCCCTTACGCTGTCCAAAACCTACGGCCTGACCGGACTCCGGATAGGGGCCCTCGTCTGCCCGCCCGGTCTGGAGCAGCGGATGAACAACGTGATGGAGGCCATCGTCTCCTGCGTTGCCTCGCCGTCGCAGTATGCGGCCCTGGCCGCACTCACCGGCCCGCAGGACTACGTGGCGCACGCGCGGGAGCACTACCGTGCCAACCGGGACGCGGCCTCCGCCATCCTGCGCTCCAAAGGCATCCGGTTCCTCAATGCGCAGGGGGCCTTCTACCTGTGGGCGGATGTGTCACATCTAAGCGGCGGCGATGTCCGGGGCTGGGTCCGGCGCTTCCTCGCCGATTCCGGCGTCTCGTTTGCGCCCGGAACCGCCTTCGGGTCTATTGGCGAGGGCTGGATCCGGATCGCGCTGTGCGGCAGCCAGGCTGAACTCGTGGAGGGCGTCACCCGGCTTCCGGAACGGGAGCACGACGGCGGCAACAGGCATCCCGCGCGGGGACAAGAACCCATCAGCAGTTAGGCCGGTCACCAGCGTCAGTAATCGGTGCGTTCAGTGTTGTTGCGCCAAGCGTCGAAGGGGACGCCCGACGTCGGAACGGGCGTGTGGCTGACCGGCAGCAGTTCCGGGCGTGTACCGGCGAAATACTCGTAGAAAACTGCATCGTCGAACCCCGCGGCCGCCGCGCCGTGTCGGTCTGCGGCGTAGTACACACGGTCGATTCGCGCCCACAGCGCAGCAGCGAGGCAGAGCGGGCACGGTTCACAGCTGGCGTAGAGGACCGCACCGCCGAGATCGAAATTGCCTGACTCCGCCGCCGCGGTCCGGATGGCCACCACTTCAGCGTGGGCGGTGGGATCGTTGTCCCGGGTGACCCGGTTTACTCCTTCATGGACCGTCCCGTCAGGGGTGACCACCAGCGCGCCGAAGGGTCCGCCCCCGGCGGCCACGTTCCGTTCGGCGAGGGCTACCGCCTGAGTCAGGTACTCACGGACATCTGCCGCTGAAGGTTGCGCAAGCATGATCTGATCATAGCCAGATGCGCCCAATTTCCCCCCGCCTGCAGGGATGGTTTCCCGCGCCCGTCGACAGCTCCGGACCAGCGGGACTAGACTGCGCGCGTCAGGGGGAACGGGTCTTTCCGGCCCACTAACGGTCTCAATGCTCTGGATGATCACCATTGACGTTGGAGACAGCATGAAAAAGCAAAGATCACGTACGGCAGCCTTCGCCGCCGCCTCGCTCCTTCTGTCCTTCGCTCCGGCAGCACAGGCTGTCCCGGACCCGAAGACGCCGGCACCCGCCGTGCTGGCCAAGGGCCTGCTGAGCCCCCTCCACATCAGCGACGGACATGACGGCTCCGTCCTGGTCAGCGAAGAATTCGCCGGCAGACTAACGCGGATCGGCCGGAACGGAAGCGTCACCACAGTCTACGAAAAGAGCGCCTGGGATGTCGCGGGCAGCGACCGCCGCGGCAAGACCGTCTATTTCGCTGAAAGCCAAGGGGCCGGCACCGGAGGAAAAATTGCGCTGGCCGGTCACCTCCGCAGCATAGATGCGGACGGCAAGCAGCGTACCGTAGGCGATCTGGCCGCCCTCGAAACGAAAGAAAACGCCGACGCCGGCAACTCCTACGGGTTCCGGAGCCTTCCCACCGCCTGCGCGGCACAGCTGCCACCGCAAGTGGAAGCTTCCTACAAGGGACATGTGGACTCCCATCCCTACGGAATCGAAGTCTATGGGGACACCATCTACGTGGCCGATGCCGGCGCCAACAGCATCGTCTCGGTTGATGTGAGGACCGGCGAGACCGAAACAGTGGCTGTCCTGCCGCCCCGGCCGCACCGCTTCACCGCCGCGGAGGCAAAGGCTGTGGGCTTGCCCGGCTGCGTGTCCGGCCAAACCTACAACTTCGAGCCGGTACCCACCGACGTCAAACGGGGACCGGACGGCTGGCTGTACGTGACATCGCTCCCCGGCGGACCGGAGGACCCGGCCCTTGGCGCCCGCGGCGCAGTGTTCAAGATCAACCCGCACAGCGGCCGCGTCAAGATGTTTGCCGACGACGTGATGTCCCCCACCGGGCTGGACATGGACGATGAGGGCAACGTCTATGTGGCGTCTCTGTTTGGCGCGGGCGTGCTCCGGCTTTCTGCCCACTCCGGCAAGGAACACGTGGTGCTGCCGGCAACGCTCGCCGCAGACGTGGATGTCAGGGGTGACACCCTCTACGCCACCGTCAATTCCCTCCCGGAACCTAACAAGGCACCCGAAGGGCGGGTCGTGTCCGTGCCCCTGGAGCACGATTCAGACGACTGAAACCGGCGCCAGGCAAACGCCGGGGAACCCCTGGCGGGCACACAACATCCATATGACAAAAATGGTGCGGCCGGATCCCCAGGGATCCGGCCGCACGACTTCTGCACGCTGGTTACTTGCTCTGGTCCTCGTCAATTTCGACATCGCCGCTGAGGTCAATGTCCTCTTCGTCGAAGTCGTCCTCGTCGATCTCCACGTCAACCGGGACGTCGCTCTTGTACGGGTCGGCGTCGCCTGCGTGCTTGGCGTTTTCGGCCAAAGCGGCAACCTCGGCGTCGCGTTTCTTCGCGGCGCGGAGCAGTTCCTCAAGGTTGGAGGCGTTCACGGGGATCTGGTCCGCGACGAACTCGAGCGTAGGCGTCAGCCGGACGGTGATGTTCCGGCCCACTTCCTGCCGCAGCACGCCCTTGGCCTTCTCCAGCCCCTTGGCCGCATCCGCCTGCACGGCCTGGTCACCGAACACCGTGTAGTAGACGGTGGCATGCTGCAGGTCATTGGTCACACGCGCATCGGTAACAGTAATGCCCTCAAGCCGCGGATCCTTCACCTTCCGGCCCAAAGCCTCTGCAACAACAACCTTAATCCGCTGCGCCAACTTGGCAGCGCGTGCCGGATCAGCCATTTCCACTCCTAAATATTTGGATGTACGACGGCGCGATAGCAGCTGACGTACTCTCGTTGGTTTATTGCCACGCACCTAGGGCGAGTCTACGACGGACTCCCGTTGGAGTTTTTCCGGCGGCTTGGGAGTGGCATCCAAGGTGGCAGCCGAGGGCCCCGATGCGAGCTTGCGAGCATTGGGAAGGCTGACGCCGCTGTCGGAGCCGGACGGGTTGCGATCGCAGATCGCAACCCGTCCGGCGAAGGGGCGGGGCCGCCGGAAAAATCCAACGGCCCCGACCAGTACTGCTCTAGTTCGTCAAACGAACAACTTAGACGCGCGGCTTCTCGCGCATCTCGAAGGTCTCGATGATGTCGCCCTCGGTGATGTCGTTGAACGAGCCAAGACCGATACCACACTCGAAGTCCGTGCGGACCTCAGTGGCGTCGTCCTTGAAGCGCTTGAGCGTCTCAACGGTGAGGTTGTCGCCGATGATCTTGCCGGCGCGGCTGATGCGGGCCTTCGAGTTGCGTCGGATAATGCCCGAGCGAACGATGGAACCGGCAATGTTGCCGAACTTGGAAGAACGGAACACCTCGCGGACCTCGGCGGTGCCAAGCTGGACCTCTTCGTACTCCGGCTTGAGCATGCCCTTAAGAGCCAGCTCAATGTCATCAATTGCTGCGTAGATGACTGAGTAGAAGCGCATGTCCACGCCTTCACGGTCTGCCAGTTCGGCAACCCGTTCTGCGGGCTTGACGTTGAAGCCGATGATGACGGCGCTGTCGACCGTTGCCAGGTTGACGTCGTTCTGCGTGATCGCACCGACACCGCGGTGGATAACGCGGAGCTGGACGCCCTCGCCGACGTCGATCTTGAGCAGCGCGTCTTCGAGGGCTTCCACGGCACCGGACACGTCACCCTTGAGGATGAGGTTGAGGGTGTCGATCTTGCCTTCGGCGACGGCCTGGTCGAAGTCTTCCAGGCTGATGCGCTTGCGGCGCTTGGCCAAGGCAGCGTTGCGGTCGGCAGCTTCACGCTTCTCGGCGATCTGGCGGGCGGTGCGCTCGTCAGCTGTCACGAAGAAGGTGTCACCGGCGCGCGGCACGTTGGACAGACCCAGCACCTGGACGGGGCGGGACGGGCCGGCCTCGGTCAGGGCGCTGCCGTCGTCGTCGAACATCGCACGGACACGGCCGTGGGCCGTACCGGCCACGATCGTGTCGCCGACGCGCAGGCTACCGGACTGCACCAGGACAGTTGCCACGGAACCGCGGCCCTTGTCGAGGTTGGCTTCGATCGCGATGCCGCGGGCGTCCTTGTTCGGGTTGGCGCGCATGTCCAGGGCTGCGTCTGCGGTCAGCAGGACAGCCTCGAGCAGCTCGTCGATGTTGAGGTTCTGGCGGGCAGAGACCTCAACGAACATGGTGTCGCCACCGTATTCTTCCGGAACCAGGCCGTATTCGGTCAGCTGGCCACGGACCTTGTCCGGGTTGGCGCCTTCCTTATCGATCTTGTTCACAGCCACAACGATCGGCACGTTGGCTGCCTGCGCGTGGTTGAGGGCTTCAACGGTCTGCGGCATAACGCCGTCGTCCGCTGCGACCACCAGGATGGCGATGTCGGTGACCTTCGCACCACGGGCACGCATGGCGGTGAACGCCTCGTGGCCGGGGGTATCGATGAAGGTGATCTTGCGGTCTTCGCCTTCGTGGGTGTGCGTGACCTGGTAGGCACCAATGTGCTGCGTAATGCCGCCGTGCTCGCCCGCCATAACGTCGGACTTGCGGATGGCATCGAGCAGCCGGGTTTTACCGTGGTCGACGTGGCCCATGACAGTGACAACCGGAGGACGTGCCTCGAGGTCTTCGTCGCCTTCGGCTTCCAGCTCGGCGTCGAAGTCGATGTCAAAGGTGGAGAGCAGCTCGCGCTCCTCATCCTCCGGCGAAACGACCTGGAGCTTGTAGCCAAGCTCCTCGCCAAGCAGGGCAAAGGTTTCCTCATCCAGCGACTGGGTTGCCGTTGCCATTTCACCGAGGTGGAAGAGCACGGTCACCAGTGCGGCGGGGTTCGCCTCGATCTTGTCAGCGAAGTCCGTGATGGACGAGCCACGGCGAAGCCGCACTACGGTGTTGCCGTCGCCGCGGGGTACGCTCACGCCACCCAGCGACGGAGCGCTCATCTGCTCAAGTTCCTGGCGCTTTGCACGCTTCGACTTGCGCTGTTTGCCGCGGCCTGCGCCGCCCTTACCGAAGGCACCCTGGGTTCCGCCGCGACCGCGGCCACCCTTGCCGAAGCCACCGCCGGCCGGAGCGCCGCCGCCGGCACCGGGAGCACCGGTTCCGGGAGCGCCGCCTGGACGGCCCGGACCGCGGCCGCCGCCACCGGGACGTCCTGCACCAGCCGGTGCCGGACGCTCAGTGCGGTTGGGCATCATGCCCGGAGTAGGACGGTTTCCACCGGCACCTGCGGGGCGGGGGCTGCCCGGAGCGCCACCGGTACGCGGAGCACCGGGACGGGGACCGCCCGGAGCACCACCGGTACGCGGAGCGCCCGGACGGGGACCGCCGGCACCTGCCGCGGGACGCGGACCGCCGGGGCGGTCGCCGTCAGTGCGGCTGCCACCGGGACGCGGCATGCCCTGCGAAGGTGCGAACGGGTTGTTGCCCGGGCGCGACGGACGGTCTCCGTCGCCGCCACGGCCGCGGGGCATGCCCTGGGACGTCGCGAACGGGTTGTTGCCGGGACGGGGACCGCCCGGTCGAGGTGCCGAGCCGCCCTGTCGTGCTGCGGGCGCAGCCGGCGCTTCAGCCTTGGGTGCCGGGCGCGCTCCGGGCTTGGCGCCCGTCGAGGGAGCTGCGGGGGCGGCGGCCGAAGGTGCTGCGGCAGCGGGAGCAGCGGGCGCTGCAGGCGCCGCCGGAGCTTCCGCCTGAGGTGCCTGTGCGGGGGCCGGTGCCGGGGCAGGTGCCTGAGCCTTGGGGGCAGCGGGGCCGGGAGCCGGGGCGGGGCGTGATTCTCCTGCCGCGGCGGGAGCTTTGGGAGCGGTTGCGGGTGCTTCGGTCTTGGAAGCGGCCGCAGCCGGGAAGGCGTTGCGGAGTTTCCGCACGACGGGGGCCTCAATGGTGGAAGAGGCGGAGCGAACGAATTCGCCCAGTTCCTGCAGTTTGGTTACTGCATCTTTGGAAGTAATACCGAGCTCTTTAGCAAGCTCATGTACGCGGACCTTGGCCACATTTCTCCTGTCTCGGTCCGCACCGAGCCAGGCACGAACCGTCTACTTCTTACTGCGGACCTCCGCCGCGAGTGCAGCTGAAAGGTCCATTGCAGAGCGCAACAAAGTTGTCATCGTTGCGCACTCATCGCTGGGAACTCATCGGGTTTCCATCAGTTTTCTGACCCGCTTTCAGGTTGGACGGTTGTTGCTGCAGCCGCCGGGGCGTCCGCAACTAGCGTTCCTGCCGTTATCCGGCGTTCGACGGCGGCGGTTCCGGTCGCGCCGTTAAGGGCCCTTCCGAACGCACGCCGCTTGACCGCCAGGGCCAGGCACGCTTCGCTGGGGTGCAGCCATGCACCCCTGCCAGCCATCCGGCGTCGTTCATCCACAGCGACGGCGGATGATCCGCCGGCGTCGGAGACGAGCCGGAGTAACTCAGACCGCGACCCTTTTTTCCGGCATCCGATGCAGGTACGTTGCGGCTGATTCCCGAGGTGTTGCACTGCTGCCACTGTCGAGTATCTTCCTGCCTGTATTTATCTGCCTGCCCGGGGGCCAGTTGCTGCCATCGGGCAGAAACGTGGGCACACACAGACACACTGATGCCGGCTGCTAGGCGCGGTCATGTTCTATTCTAGCCCCTTGGGGGCCAATGACCCGAAACTGCCCGCCGCCATGGCAGGCAGTTCGGGTGCCGGTTCAGCCTGGGCCGAACTGCGAAAACGTTCTTCTAGCCGCGCGGCGCCGCGGCGTCAGAAACGATGTCGATCCGCCAGCCCGTCAGCTTGGCGGCGAGGCGGGCGTTCTGGCCCTCCTTGCCGATGGCCAGCGACAGCTGGTAGTCCGGCACCACGACGCGGGCGGAGCGGGTGGTTTCGTCGGTGATGGTGACGGAATTCACACGCGACGGTGACAGGGCGCTGGCGATGAACGTTGCCGGATCCTCGCTGAAGTCGACGATGTCGATCTTTTCGTCATTCAGCTCGGTCATGACTGCCCGGACGCGGGAACCCATTTCGCCGATGCAGGCGCCCTTGGCATTGATGCCGGGGGTGTTGGCCTTAACTGCGATCTTGGTGCGGTGTCCGGCCTCACGGGCCAGGGCAACGATCTCCACCGAGTGGTCGGCGATCTCCGGAACCTCGAGTTCGAAGAGCTTCCGCACGAGGCCCGGGTGGGAACGGGACAGCGTGATGGACGGGCCCTTGGTGCCGCGGTGGACGTCAATGACGAAGGCACGGAGTCGGTTTCCGTGGATGTACTTCTCCCCCGGAACCTGCTCGGGCGGCGGAAGCAGAGCCTCGACCGTTCCAAGGTTGACCTGGATCATGTGCGGGTTGTTGCCCTGCTGGATCAGCCCGGCCACGAGCTCTCCTTCGCGGCCCTTGAACTCGCCCAGGACGTTGTCGTCCTCGACGTCGCGCAGGCGCTGGAGGATGATCTGGCGGGCGGTACTTGCCGCGATGCGGCCGAAGCCCGCAGGAGTGTCCTCGAACTCGCCGATGGGCATGCCGTCGTCATCGATCTCGGTGGCCCAGATGGTCACGTGGCCGCTCTTGCGGTCGAGTTCAGCGCGGGCCTTCTCGAAGGCCCCGGGAGACTTGTGGTAGGCAACCAGCAGTGCCTGCTCGATCGTGGGGATGAGGAGATCCAGCGGGATTTCGCGCTCACGCTCCAGGAGTCTCAGTGCGCTCATGTCAATATCCATCAGGCCTCCTCAGAAGGTCCATTGTGCTCATTTTCCAGACCGGCCTCGTCGAGGTGGCTGAACTCAATTTCGACTTTTCCGCTGCGGATCTTGTCGAAAGGAAGTTTTACGGGATCGCCTTGCTTCGGCTTCATGCCCTTTTTCACGGCAATTTCGGGGACCAGGGTCACGCCGGAGTCGTCCACTGACTGGATCCTGCCCGTGACGTTTTCGCCCTGGATGACGTTGACGTTCACCATCCGGCCGCGGGCGCGGTGCCAGTGCCGGGGCTCTGTCAGGGGACGCCCCACGCCGGGCGACGAAACTTCAAGGTCGTACGGGCGGCTGTCCGTGCTGGGATCGTTGTCCAGGATGTCGGAGAGTTCCCTGGAGATGTCTGCAATGACGTCCAGGCTGACCCCGCCCGTTTCTTCCTGCGGCAGGTCCACCACTACGTGGACAACGCGGTTGGAGCCTGCGATGTTGATGGCAACATCCTCCAAGTACAGCCTGTGTGCCTGGACCGCGGGCTCAAGCAAAGACCGGAGGCGTTCAGCCTCGGGATTGTGGACAGCCGCGGGCTCAGACTTTCCCGCGTCGGTCCGGTCTGATGAAGTCGTGGCTTCTGCATTGCTCACGATGCCGGCCGCCTCCCGATAGATGATGTTGTGAGTACTAGCGTAGCCATTTTCCGGCCGCCTTGGTGCACGGAGTTCCCTGCGGCCGTGACAACATGGTCTGTTGTGAAAGACGACACCAGGGAAAGAAGCCGGCCGGCCAGCTATTTCCGGTTCGCCCTGGCCGCCTTCACCGCGTTCCTGGTCCTCAGCCTCGGATTTGCCCTGATTCCACGGGAAGCCCAGCGCCCGGCCGCACCCCCTTTTTCCGAGCAGGCACGGGCCTCCGCCCTGGCTGAAACCATGCGGTTGCGGGCAGTCAGCTTGCAGCTCGCGGTGGACGCTTCCGGCGCCCAGCGCCAGATTTATTCGCGGACTGTGACTTTGCTGACTACCCAGGCCCGCGCACTGATTCTGCCCTCCGACGAGGCCACCGCCGCCGCTTCCGCCGCGCCTTCGGCGTCTGGATCCGGAACTGCAGCTGCGGCTGCCGCGGCGCCCGCGACAGTCCCCGCACTGGTGGCCGGGCTCTCTGCCAGTGGGCGGAAGCGCCTCACCCATGCGGAAACGGCCGACGGCGGGATGGCCCGCCTTTTGTCCGCGGTCGGCACCGCACAGCTGCTCCAGGCGGCGGCTCTTGCCCAGGCCTCCGGAACGCCAGCGCCTGCACTTCCTGCCGCGCCCGCTCGGTTGGCCAATTCCACGGTCACGTGCCCGGGCCCAGGCCCAGGTGACAGTGCGCCGGGTTCGCCAGGTACGGCCTCTGCGGAATTGGGGACGGCCTCCGGGGCGCCGGCCGCCACCTCGGCGCCGGCCCCAGGCGCCGCGCCAGTGTCCGGCCCCGCGACGGCGTCCGGCGCAGCGAGCCTGACGGCTGCGCTGCAAAGGACTGTCCGCACCGAGGTAGAGACCGTCTACGGCTACCAGGTTGCGCTCACTCGACTCGCTGGCCAGGCGACACAACGGGCCAAGGTCCTGTTGACCAGCCACGAGGCACGCGCGGACGAAGCAGAGACGCACAGCCGCCTGCACTGTGCCCAGATCCCGCCCCGGGAGCCGGGCTACACGCTCGATGCCTCCTTCCTGAAAAACCCCGCCGCCGGACTGGCCAGCCTGGAAGCGGGAACGCTCCCTGTCTACGGCGATCTCGTCGCACTGAGTGAAGGCCCCACCAGAAAATGGGCCATTGCCTCGCTCCTTGCGGCCACGCAGAGTTCCATCGGCTGGGGGTCCGATCCCGGCCCCGTACCCGGCCTCGTGCTGGACACCTCCCAGCTCCCCGTGCTGCCGGAAGCTGCGCCCTCGCCGCATGCGGACCTGTCCTCACCTCCTTAATATCCGGCTGGACTCTGGCAGCGGGGACGCCCTGGTGGTTTGCTGGAGAGATGGAGTCAGCGGACGTTGCAGGATTGCCCCACGACGGACACCACCAAAGCGAGCCCCACAACAACGACATTGTCCACCGGCTGAACTGGCTTCGCGCCGGTGTCCTCGGCGCGAACGACGGCATCGTGTCGGTCGCCGCGATTGTGGTGGGCGTAGCCGGTGCGACCAGCGAGCACGGCCCCATTCTTGCGGCCGGTGCCGCGGGGCTGGTGGGCGGCGCGGTGTCCATGGCGCTTGGCGAATACGTATCTGTCAGCAGCCAAAGCGACAGCCAGAAGGCGCTGATCGAAAAGGAGCGCCGGGAGCTTGCCGAAGAGCCCGAGGAAGAGCTGCTCGAACTGGCGGCCATCTACCGGAGCAAGGGCCTCAGTGAGGAAACGGCGCAGAACGTCGCCCGGGAGCTCACCGCACATGATGCGCTGGCAGCGCACCTGTCCGCGGAACTGAATATCGATGAACAGGACATTGTGAGCCCGTGGCACGCAGCGTTTGCCTCGGCCATAGCATTCACCCTGGGCGCGATCCTGCCGATGCTCGCCATCCTGCTGCCGCCCGAAAACATCCGCGTTGCCGTGACCTTCGGCGCCGTACTGGTGGCTCTGGCCCTGACCGGCGCCCTCGGAGCCTGGATCGGCGGCGGATCCAGGATGCGCGCCGCTGTGCGCGTGGTGGTGGGCGGCGGACTTGCCCTGGCGGCGACATTCGCCCTGGGCAACCTGCTCGGAGCCAGCGGGATCGTCTAGCGCAATTCCAGGGCTGCGACAGCCCGGTCAACTACGCTGGAACCGATGAGCCAGCCACCAGCCGTTCCCGTTCCGCCCGATTTGGCGCGCCGCTACTCCAGCAGCAGTGCCGGCCGGGCATGGCTTGCTTCCCTCCCCGACCTGATCCGCAGCCGCATGGAGCAGTGGGAGCTCGACCTTGACCTTATGCCGGGAACGTTCCCATGGAGCGGCCACGGCGGGATTGTGGTGCCGGTGCTTGCGGGCGGAACACGTGCAGCCCTGAAGGTTGCCTTCCCCCACGACGAGGCGGTCGTGGAACGGCATGCCCTGGCCCTGTGGAACGGGCGGGGGGCCGTCCGCCTGCTCGCTTCCGATGCAGGAACCTGCTCCATGCTGCTGGAGCGCCTGGACTCCGGCCGGTCGCTCCAGACCCAGCCCATGGACGTCGCCGCCGAGGTGTGGGGCGGGCTCATGCGGGAACTGAGCCTCGTTCCGGACGGTCAGCCGCAATGGCGGGAGTTTCTGCACGTGGCCGCCCGGGCCGAGCAATGGAGCGACGATCTGCCGGCCGAGTGGGAGCAGCTGGGAAAGCCTTTTCCCCGTTGGCTCCTTGAGGCTGCGCTGGAGGTGTGCCAGACCAGGGGTGCCGTGGGCCGCCGCTCAGGAGCCGACGTGCTGGTCAACACCGACTTCCACTTCCTCAACATCCTGGCCCGCCCCGGCGCCACGGAGAAGCCTGGACACCGTAATTTCGCGGCCATCGATCCGCAGCCGATGGTGGGCGAGGCTGAGTTCGCGGTGGCCCCCGTGCTGTGGAACCGGATGGCTGACCTGCCCGCCGCGGATCCCGCGGCAGGCCTGCGGGCACGATGCCGCGATTTCAGCAGGGCGGCCGGGCTTGACGACGAAGCAGCCCGGCAGTGGAGCCTCGCGCGGGAGGTCGACAACGCCCTCCACTACGCCTCGAAGCGGGACCACGGCGGAGATCTGGCCCGGTCGCTGTGGGTTGCCAGCACGCTGGCGGGACGCACCCTGGACGGGCTCCCGGACCCGCGAACGCTGCCTGAACCCGGGCGGGCAGCCGGGCGGACGACTCCGGCATAAGGGCCTTCGGCCTGGCGGTCAGCGGGCGCCGGTCCGGACGCCTTCGAGGGCAGTCCGGACCGCCTCGGCTGCCGTGGTAACGTCGGCGGCGTCGGTGGTCCAGTTACTGACGGAGATCCGCAGCACGTCCCTGCCGTGCCAGCGCGAACCGGACATCCACACCGTGCCGTCGGCTATGAGCCTCGCCGCCACCTCACGGGTGGTGGCGTCGTCACCGAAAGCGACGGAAATCTGCGTATAGCCGACGTCGTTCAGCACTTCCACGCCGTCAAGCACCGCAAGCTTTTCCGCGAGCCGGGCCGCGGAGGCCGCGAGGCGGCGGATCTGTTCGGCCACGCCATCCCGGCCGAGTGACTTCAGCGCGGCCCACACCGGCACACCCCTGGCCCTGCGCGAAAGTTCCGGAACCTTCTGGCTGGGATCACCCGCACCATCCGCATCCTGGATGAGGTAGCTCGCGTTCAGCCCCATGGCGCTGCGCAGGGCCTGCGCGTCCTTGACGACGGCGACGCCGCAGTCGTACGGGACATTGAGGCTCTTGTGGGCATCGGTGGCCCACGAGTCGGCCCGTCCGAGCCCTGCCGTCAGCCCGGCGAACTCGGGGACGGCTGCCGCCCAAAGTCCGAATGCCCCGTCCACGTGCACCCACGCGCGGTGTGCCTTGGACACTGCGATCGCCGCGGCGAAGGGGTCGAAGGCGCCCGAGTGCAGGTTGCCGGCCTGCAGGCACACCAGCACCGGAGCCGGGCCCGAGCTCAGCGCACGGTCAAGGGCACAGTCCAGCTCCGCGGCATCGATGCGCCCCTGGTCGTCGGACGCCACCACGGTGGGACTGCCCAGGCCCAGGTAGCGCAGGGCGAGGTCGATCGTCTCGTGCCGCTCCTCCCCCACGATGCAGTGGATCCGCGGCGCGCCGAAGAGCCCATCGCGGTCCAGGTTCCAGCCGGCGTCTTTGAGCAGCCGCCAGCGTGCGGCCGCCAGACCCGTGAAGTTGGCCATGGTGGCTCCGGTGACGAAGCCGACGTCGGAGTCCTCCGGCAGGCCCAGCAACTGCAGCAGCCAGCCGCCTGCTGCTTCCTCGATGGCCGCCATGGCGGGGGTGGCATAGCGGAGGACCGCGTTTTGGTCCCATGAGCTGACAAGCCAGTCCGCCGCCATGGCGGCCGGCAGGGTGCCACCGATGACCCAGCCGAAGAAGCGGCCCGACGGCATGGCCATGAGCCCGGGTTCCGCATGGCTGGCGAGGTAGTCCACCACGTCCGCCGGAGGCATGCCGGACTGCGGCAGCTCGCCGCCGAATGCTGCGGCCAACTCCCGGGCCGCCTGCCGCGGACCCACGGGGCGGGTCGGCTGGCTTGCGAGCCACTGGGTGGCATGGCGCACGGCCGCCGCAAGGGCTTCCTTGTAGGGCTCCGCACCCGCTGACATAGATGCATGCTACGCCGACCCCGGGGGTTGTTACGAGGGGGATCCCACCAGATTCTGTCGGGCCGGGAACTCCCGGTCAAGCGAAGGGTCAGGCAAAGTTTTCCTGCCACACGTCGAAGCCGAGTTTGATGATCAGGGCGCCCACCACCGCGAGGAAGACGAGGCGCACGAACCGGCTCCCCTGTTTCACCGCCGTGCGCGCCCCCAAATAGCCGCCGGCCATGTTTGCCAGACCCAGCACCAGGCCGACCCCCCAGAGCAGGGAGCCGTGCGGCAGGAAGAACAACAGCGCACCGGCGTTCGTGGCCAGGTTGACGATCTTCGCCTTGGCGCTTGCCTCAAGGAACGCGTATCCCATCGCCGAGACCAGTGCGATCACCAGGAACGAGCCCGTGCCCGGGCCGATCAATCCGTCATAGAAGCCGATCACGGCACCGATGGTGCAGGCCACCACATAGTGGGTGCCGCCGTCGTGCCTGAGGACCGTCAGGTGCCCGGCGTCGGGTTTGAGGGCAGTGAAAAGCGCGACGGCAACCAGCGCCACTACGATGATCGGCTTGAACACCTCGGCCGGCAGCCGGGCAGCCAGCAAGGCCCCGCCGAAGCTGCCGGCCAGCGCAATGGCCGCCATGGGCAGCGCAGTCCTCAGGTCAGGCCGGACCCGGCCGTAGTAGGTGACGGCGCTGGTGCTGGTGCCGAAGATGGAACCCATCTTGTTGGTGGCGAGGGCCTGCACCGGGGTGATCCCCGGAACGAGCAGCAGCGCAGGAAGCTGCAGCAGCCCGCCGCCGCCCACCACCGCGTCCACCCAGCCGGCAGCGAAGCCGGCCACCACTATCAGGATCACAGTGGCGAGCTGGATCGATTCGAAACCCGAGACCACCTTGGCGGCTGCGGGCAGTCAGTTGTTGCGGACGGCGTTGACCACGAAGTCAACAGCCTTGTCCACTGCAACGTTTTCGGCCTCACCGCTGCGGCGGTCCTTGATCTCTACGACGCCGTCCACAAGTCCCTTGCCGACGGCGAGGATGGTGGGCACGCCAATGAGCTCAGCGTCGCCGAACTTGACGCCCGGGGAGACCTTGGGGCGGTCATCGTAAATAACCTCGAGGCCGGCGGCCTCGAGTTCCGAGGCGAGCTGCTCCGCCGCGGCGAAGATCTCCTCGCCGCGACCCACGGCCACGACATGGACGTCGGCCGGAGCCACTGCCCGCGGCCAGACCAGGCCCCGGGCATCATGGTTGGATTCCGCGAGGGCAGCCACGGCACGGGTCACGCCCACGCCGTAGGAACCCATGGTCACCACCACCTGCTTGCCATTCTGATCCAGGACCTTCAGCTCAAGCGCTTCCGCGTACTTGCGGCCGAGCTGGAAAATGTGCCCCATCTCGATGCCACGGGCGGTCTCAAGCGGGCCCGAGCCGTCCGGGGCTTCGTCGCCTGCGCGAACTTCGGTGCACTCAATCACACCGTCCCAGCCGAAGTCCCTGCCAGCCACGAGGCCGAACACGTGCTTGCCGGCCATGTTGGCACCGGTCACCCATGACGTGCCGCCGACGATGCGCGGGTCCACGAGGTAGAGGAGCCTGGATGCGCCCTCCGTGCCGAGCAGCGGCGTGTCCAGGGACATCCCCGGGCCAAGGTAGCCCCTGACGATGAGCGGGTTCTTGGCGAGGTCTTCTTCGCCCGCGGCCTCCACCGTAATTTCGCCGGCCACTGGCAGGAAAGCGCCGATGTTCGCCTCAACGCGCTTCAGGTCGACGCCACGGTCGCCGGGGACGCCGATGACCACGATCTGGCGCTCACCCGTCGGCAGCGTCACGGCGAGGACCACGTTCTTCAACGTGTCAGCGGCCGTCCAATCGCCGCCGTCGGCCTCGCTCCGGGGAGCGAGCTCGTTGGCAGCGGCCACGAGGGTGTCGATGGTCGGGGTATTCGGCGTGTCCCTTATGACGGCCGCCGGAGCGTTGGTGAAGTCGATCTCGGCGGGAACCACGGTGGTCACGGCCTCCACGTTCGCTGCATAGCCGCCGGCGGAGCGCACGAACGTGTCTTCGCCGATCTCGGTGGGGTGCAGGAACTCCTCGCTCCGGGAACCGCCCATGGCACCTGCCGTGGCTGCCACCGGAACAACCTCGAGGCCAAGGCGCTCGAAGATCTTCAGGTAGGCGCCGCGGTGCGCGTTGTAGCTCGCGTCCAGGCCGGCGTCGTCGACGTCGAAGGAGTACGAATCCTTCATGATGAACTCGCGGCCGCGCAGCAGGCCGGCACGGGGACGTGCTTCGTCGCGGTACTTGTTCTGGATCTGGTAGATGCTCAGCGGAAGGTCCTTGTACGAGGAGTACAAATCCTTGACCAGCAGGGTGAACATCTCCTCATGGGTGGGAGCCAGCAGGTAGTCCCCGCCCTTGCGGTCCTTGAGCCGGAAGATGCCCTCGCCGTACTCGGTCCAGCGGTTCGTGGCCTCGTAGGGTTCCTTGGGGAGCAGGGCCGGGAAGTGGACTTCCTGGGCGCCGATGGCGGTCATCTCCTCGCGGATTACCTGTTCCACCCTGCGCAGCACGCTCAGCCCCAGGGGCAGCCACGTGTAGATACCCGGCGCGGCACGGCGGATGTATCCGGCGCGCACGAGCAGCCTGTGGCTGGCCACCTCGGCGTCGGCGGGATCTTCACGCAGCGTGCGCAGGAATAGCTTGGAGAGTCTAAGGACCACGGGTCAGTATCCGTTTCTGGGGGAAAGTGCTGATTGTCTGGGTACTAATCTACCGGCAAGGCGGCGCCGGGGCTTCCGCGCGCTCCGGCAACAGACGCTTCCCGGCGGGGGCTGCCGCAGAAGAGCCACGCCCCACAGCGGAAGCCCCTGGCCGTCTCCGGCTGGTCATCCCTGTGGCGGCGTGGCTCCGCGGCCGGTCATGCCGCCAATTCTCTGAGACCATCCGCGCCCGAAGGCACGGTCAGTTAGAACCTATGTGATGGCAGTCACCCATTTCAAGCCCGGTCTCAGAAAAAGCACCGGCCTCGGAAAAGCACCGGGCTCAGAAATGCACTGGCCTTAGAAAAGCACCGTGGCAAAAGTCCCGACCTGGCGGAAGCCTACTCGCTCGTAGGTGGCGCGGGCGCGGGAGTTGTAGTCGTTGACATAGAGGCTGGTGACCGGCGCCATTTTCTGGGCGAGCAGCACCACGGCAGCCATGTAGCCGGCGCTCAGGCCCAGTCCGCGGTAGCTGGGGTTCATCCACACGCCCTGCACCTGCGTCACTTCGGTGGTCACGGCGCCAAGCTCGGCTTTGAACACCACTTCGCCGTCGCTGAGGTGAACCAGGGAGTGCCCCTGTCGGATCAGTCCCGCGACCCGGCGGCTATAGAAGTCCCGGCCGCCCAGATACGGCGAATAGCCCACTTCCTCCTCGAACATCGCCGCGCAGGCCGGGAGAATGGTGTCGAAGTCAGCGTATTGGCCGAACCCCAGCTGCCAGTTGGGTTCTACGGCTGGCGGACCGGCAATGGTCATGAGGGGCTGGTCCGGGCGCACTTCGTGCGCCACATGTCCCAATTGCTCCAGGTGATTGTGCAAGGCAAGCACTGTGTGCGCCGGACCGAAGATGGACGCAAACCTCCGGCCGGAGCGGTGCGCCGCGGCAGCCACCGCCCCGGTGAGCGCGGGCGCGAGCTGGACCGGCACCAGGTTGGCGCCCGCCCAGCAGGCACCAACCAGCAAACCGTCGTCGAAAACGCCCAGAACACTGGCGCCCCCTGGAGTCGGGGCGGCCGTGCCCGTAGATTCCAGGTGCGCCAGGATGAAGACATTCGCCACGGGATCAGCAGCGGCCAACTCGCGCAGCCCGGCCGTATCCGCAGCACCCAGTGCCCGCACGGTCACACGGTCCGGAGCGGCTCCGTCTTTATGAGACGCTAACCACGGGGCCACCCTTGACAGCATCTTCGCCATCGGCCTCCCCCATCTCTTCCGCGATACGCATGGCCTCTTCGATCAGTGTCTCAACAATCTGGCTCTCAGGGACAGTCTTGATGACCTCACCCTTCACAAAAATCTGGCCCTTGCCGTTGCCGGACGCAACTCCCAGGTCAGCTTCGCGTGCTTCGCCCGGTCCGTTGACCACGCAGCCCATGACAGCTACGCGCAGCGGGATTTCCATGCCTTCAAGTCCGGCGGTCACCTGTTCGGCCAGGGTGTAGACGTCCACCTGGGCACGGCCGCAGGACGGGCATGACACAATTTCCAGCTTGCGCGGACGCAGGTTCAAGGACTGCAGAATCTGGTTGCCCACCTTGATCTCCTCGACCGGCGGGGCGGACAGGGAGACACGGATGGTGTCGCCGATGCCGCGCGAGAGCAGGGCCCCAAAGGCCGTGGCCGACTTGATGGTGCCCTGGAACGCGGGGCCCGCCTCGGTCACGCCAAGGTGCAGCGGCCAGTCCCCCTTCTCGGCGAGCATCTCGTACGCCGCCACCATGATGACCGGGTCGTTGTGCTTGACCGAGATCTTGAAGTCGTGGAAACCGTGCTCCTCGAACAGGGACGCTTCCCAGACCGCGGACTCAACCAGGGCTTCCGGGGTGGCTTTGCCGTACTTCTTCAGGATGCCCGGCTCCAGGGATCCGGCGTTGACACCGATGCGGATGGAAGTGCCGTGATCCTTGGCTGCCTTGGCGATTTCCTTGATCTGGTCATCGAACTTCCGGATGTTGCCGGGGTTGACGCGCACGGCGGCGCAGCCGGCTTCGATGGCCGCAAAGACGTACTTCGGCTGGAAGTGGATGTCGGCGATGACCGGTATCTGGGACTTCCTGGCGATGATCGGGAGGGCCTCGGCGTCATCCGCGGAGGGACAGGCGACCCGGACGATGTCGCAGCCGGACGCCGTCAGCTCGGCGATCTGCTGCAGGGTGGCGTTGATGTCCGTGGTGGGCGTGGTGGTCATCGACTGCACACTGACGGGCGAATCGGACCCGACGCCCACCGAGCCGACTTTGATCTGCCGTGTCTTGCGGCGGGGAGCAAGGACGGGGGGCGGTGCGGATGGCATTCCCAGGCTGACCGAGGTCACGTGGACTCCTTGTATCGAAGAAAATTAGCGGGAAGGGCTAGGCGTGGTCGGCCAGGAGGCCGGTCACCGGAGCCCATTCCGTGGTGCGTGTGCCGGAGATGACGCCGGCGGCGGCGAAGGGGTCCTGCTTGAGGATGTCGTTCAGCGCGTTCTCGTCGGCGGCTTTGAAGATGAGCAGGGCACCGGCGCCGTCACCGTAAGGGCCGCTCGCGAGGAGCACGCCCTCCTCGGCCAGCCCTGCGGTCCATTCGCGGTGCGACGGGCGGGTGGCGGCACGGACATCCGCGGACTCGGCATCGTATACGTACTCAACAGCGAAAACAGTCATACAGATACCCTATCCCGCGGCCGCCCTACCCGAGGAGCACCACCTTCGTAAAGGCCGCGACACCCGCTGCCCAGAGCATGGAGGTGAGGGTCCCGATGATGAAGCGCTCCGCGGCCACGGGGGTCTCCTTGAGTTCAGCGAAGCGCCCCAGGCCCTTGATGGCCACCACGTAGGCAATGGCCACGGGCTGACCCGTCAGGATGGCCAGGCAGACGGCCAGCCGCTCAAGCACTCCGATGATGGCTCCGCCGCGCAGGATCCGCGTTGCGGGCGGCTCCGGCGATGTTTCCCGGGTGACCGTAATGTCGCCGTCCACCGTGTTGCCGGCGCCCGTGCCTTTGGAATCTGCCGTGCTTTTGGAATCCACCGTGCTCTTGGAATCCGCGGCGTCCTGGGGATCCCCGGTGGTCCCGGAGTCCACGGTGACATCGGCCGAAGGATCGTCGGCGTTCTCTGCCGTGCCGGCGGTGGCATCCGCCTTGTCGTCGATAGTCCGGGCGAGCCTGAACACCAGTGCGGTCACAGGCCAGCCCACGAACCCTGCGGCCACCAGGGCCAGTGTGATCCAGAGTGCGTTCACCGTTCTCCTCGGTTGGGTGCTTCCGGGCCGGACGCGTCAAGGATCAGCCCATGGGCGGTGGCCAGCAGCATTTCAACCGCCGGTCTCGCCGCCCATTCTTCCTGCCATCCGGACCTGATGATGGCCCGGCTCACCGACTGTTCGCTGATTCCCAGTTCCTGGGCAACCTGCTTTTGCTGTCCGTGGCGACCGGGATCGCGTCCGTTTCTGGCCCGGAGCGCGTCTACCACCCGCCACTGGGCCTCAGTCCGTTCCCTGATGAGCCTCCCCACGAGGCGCAAAACAGCTTCTGCATTGGCGCACGCCCTGACTCCGTCTTCCGCATCGCCCGCGGCCGCCGTACCGCGCCGGACACCGCCCGACACCACCGCCACCGGAACGTGGCTGGCGGCAGCCTTGGCACGGTCCACGGCCTGTCGTGCCGCCACGAAGGCGGCCCCCGATCCCTCCCGGGGACTGACCGGCTGCGGCTCATTCACTGGGCCGATGCCGATCCCCACATACCAGCGGCCGCTGCGGAGCGCGTGGATGGCCACCTCCACCACGTCGGCCGGCATGTCGAGGACGCCCTGGATCTCATCCCCCACTGAACGTTCAAAGCGGCCCCGGGAAAGCCGCCGCAGTCCGTCCAGCAGCTCGGGCACCCGGTCAATATCGGTGCGGCTGCCCCGCTGGTCGATTGTCATGACGTACATTGCTCAACCGTAAGCGGCATATCGCTCAATATCAATCACTTCAGACTGATTATGATAAATCATCCAAAATCGGCTGATTACTCGATATCAGCTGTTTGGGGTTATCCGAAGAGATTTACCGGTTTCACGATGTCCGCATAAATCAGCAGCGCACCCATCCCCATCAGCAGGGCTGCCACGACGTAGGTCACGGGAAGCAGCTTGGCAATGTCGAAGGCACCCGGGTCGGGCTTGCCGAAGAGCTTTGCAACGCGCCGCCGGGCCGCTTCATACAGAGCCCCAGCCACATGGCCGCCGTCGAGCGGCAGCAACGGCACCAAGTTGAACACCGCAAGCGCGAAGTTCAGGCCCGCCAGCAGGCCCACCAGGGCGGCGAGCCTGGACTGCACCGGCACGTCTTCCATTGCGGCAACTTCGCCGGCCACCCGGCCCACACCAACCACACTGATGGGACCGTTCGGGTCCCGCGGCTCTTCGCTGAAGGCGGCTTTCGCCACTCCGGCAACACGGGCAGGAAGATTGAGGATGACGCCGGCAACCTGCCGGATGTTCTCCCCCGCCATGGGCAGGACGGACGACGCCGGTTGGGCAACGAGCGCTGTCTGCGCACCAATGCCGAGGAAGCCGACGTCCTGGTACCGGAGTTTGCCCTGGGAGTCCTTCGCCTGCCGGCCGTCTTCGCCGATGACCGGCCGCGCCGACAGCACGGGCGTGACGGTCGTGGTCACCGGTGCGCCGTTCCGCTCCACGGTGATGCTGACTTTGCGTCCCGCGGACGCGCGGATCCAGCCGGTGAGCTCATCCCAGCCGGTGACGGCTTTGCCGTCAAAGGACGTGATGACGTCGTTCGGCTTGATACCGGCGGAGGCGGCAGGCGTCAGCTTGCAGGCGGCGGAGTTCGGATCGACGGTCTCCCCCGCCTTGACCTGGCACTTCGAGACGTCGGCGATGGTCGTCGTCGGCGTGGCGACACCAAACCCCATGAGCAGCACGGCGGTGAGCACGACGCCGATCAGCAGGTTCATCGCGGGTCCGCCCAGCATCACGATGATCTTTTTCCACACCGGAAGCCGGTAGAACACGCGGTTTTCGTCCCCGGGCCCCACCTCTTCGTGGGCCATGGACCGGGCTTCGGTGGCGAGCGTCTGGAACATCCCGGTGCTGGAGGGACGCACCGAGCCGTCGACCTTGTTGGGCGGGTACATGCCGATCATCGACACATAGCCGCCCAGCGGAAGGGCCTTGAAACCGTATTCCGTCTCGCCCTTTTTGGTGGACCAGACAGTGGGGCCAAAGCCGATCATGTACTTGGTGACGCGCACCTTGAACAGCTTGGCGGGAAGCAGGTGCCCCACCTCGTGCAGGGCAATGGACACCGCGATGCCGACGGCAACGAAGACGACACCGAGGATGAAGAGGATAACGGGACTCATGCTTTCGATCTGCTGCTTCCTAGAGACTGCTCACTGCTAAACGTTCGTGGGCGCGGGCTCGTGCCCACTTTTCAGCATCCAGCACGGACTCGACCGTTAACCGGGAGGAACCCGGGTGTTCGCTGAGGACCGCTTCGATGGTATCCACAATGTCCGTGAACCGGATGCGGCCCTCATGGAAGGCCACCACAGCCTCCTCGTTGGCTGCGTTGAATACAGCCGGATAAGTGCTCCCCTGCTTGGCGGCGTCCTTGGCAAGCCCGACGGCCGGGAAGGCGCTCACATCGAGCGGCTCGAAGGTCCAGCTGGTGGCCTGCGTCCAGTCGCAGGGCGTGGCCGCCTGCGGAACACGGTCAGGCCAACCCAGACCGAGCGCGATGGGCAGGCGCATGTCCGGCGGCGAGGCCTGGGCGATGATGGAGCCGTCCACGAACTGCACCATGGAATGGACCACTGACTGCGGGTGGACCACGACGTCGATCCGGTCCAGCGGGATGTCGAACAGCAGGTGCGCCTCGATCACTTCCAATCCCTTGTTGACCAGGCTGGCGGAGTTGGTGGTGACCATCAGGCCCATGTCCCAGGTGGGGTGGGCCAAAGCTTCTTCCGGGGTGACGTCCGCCAGCTGCTCACGGGTGCGGCCGCGGAACGGGCCGCCGGACGCCGTCAGGATGAGCTTGTCCACCTCGGCGGCAGAGCCGGAGCGCAGGCACTGGGCAATGGCGGAGTGTTCGGAGTCCACCGGCACGATCTGGCCCTCCCCGGCGGCGGCTTTGACGAGGGAGCCGCCCACAATCAGCGACTCCTTGTTGGCCAGCGCGAGTGTTGCTCCGGCCTCGAGGGCGGCAAGCGTGGGCGCCAGGCCGATGGAGCCGGTGATGCCGTTGAGCACCACATCCGCTTCCACGGCGGCGATCCTTGTGGAGGCGTCCGGGCCGGCGATGATCTCCGGACGGTACCGCGCGAGCCCGGCCGCCCGGGCGGCGTCATCGATCAGGTCCTGCAGGCGGCGGGGATCGCCGGAGGCGACGCCCACCGCGCGCGCCCTCGTATGCACGGCCTGCCGTGCGAGGAGTTCCAGGTTGCCGCCGCCGGCGCTGAGCGCCACGACCTCGAAAAGGTGCGGGGCGCCGTCGACGACGTCAATTGCCTGGGTGCCGATCGAACCGGTGGATCCGAGAAGGACGATTCTGCGCGGCTGGCCCGTTGCTGGTCGGCTGGCTGAACGGCTGGCGCCCGAAGTCTGCATGACTTAAGTATCCCGCACAGCGGACGCCTGCCGCATGCCGCGACGTGGCAGGAGGCTAGCCCAATGCCATCTCCACCACGCCCTTGGCCATCGTGGACACAGCTCCGGCGTAGGCGATCGCCACAACAATCCTGCGGACGACCCCGGGCCGGACTCTGCCGGAGAGGAGGTCGCCGGCCACGATCCCCAAGACCATTGCGGCCAGGATGCCCAGCCACTGCCAGCCTTCCAGGGCCGGAAGGTGGCCCCCGGAAAACAGGTATTTGCTCAGCAGCGAGGACAGCCCGGTCGTCACAAAGTACGGCTGCAGGGTGGCTCCGAAGCTCTTCTGCTCCCAGCGCGTCACGATGGCGTAGGCCGTAATGGCCGGGCCTCCCACTCCCGCCGCCGCGTTCATGAGTCCGCTGGTAAATCCCAGCGAGACCATCGGTACCGGGCCCGAGACCCGCCAGTCGCTGCGGTTCAGCCGCTGAGAAGCCAACAGCCCCAGGATCAACAGGGCTCCGATGCAGACCTCCAGCGGCGCCTCCGGGGCGTGGCTGGCCAGCCAGGCGCCGGGCACTACGCCGGTCAGCGCCGAAGCCGCGAGGCCAAGGTAGCGCCGCCAGCTGACGTGCCGCCACACCCTGGACAGGATCAGCAGTGACGAGGCCGCGCCGCAGAGGTTGATGATCATCACGCCGTCGAACGGACCCAGGAGCACCACGAGGACCGGCGAGACCAGGAGCCCGAAGCCCAGGCCGGCAAGCCGTTGCGCCAAGGCCCCCGCAACGACCGCGATGAGCACCAGTGCAAACATGTTCCGATCCTAATGCCGCGACTGGTTGTCCCCGTCGGGCACTCCTCAACGATCGAGAGTGCCGCCGCCCGGAAGTGCCTTGACGCCCTCCGCGGCGGGCGTAACGTGGAAGGGTGGACTGGGCCTCCTGGTTCGACGCGCGGGACTTCGAATTCGCCCGGCAGGTGCTGCAGCGTGGCATCGCCGCGCTCTACTTCGTTGCGTTCCTTTCGTCCCTAAACCAGTTCCCTGCGTTGCTCGGCGAGCGCGGACTCCTGCCCGTACCCGACTATCTGGAGGGGTTCAGCAGGCTGCGGAGGCCCACGCTGTTCCGCTGGCGCTACTCCGACCGGCTGCTGCGTTCGGTGTGCTGCACGGGACTGGCCGTTGCAGCCACCCTGGTTGCCGGGCTTCCGCAGCTGGGGCCGCCGTGGCTGCCGCTGATCGCCTTCCTTGCGCTGTGGCTGCTGTACATGTCGATCGTCAACGTGGGACAAACGTTTTACGGCTTCGGCTGGGAGATGCTGCTCCTTGAGGCCGGGTTCACGGTGGCCTTTCTCGGCTCCGACCAGACGGATCCGCCCCGGACCATCCTGATCCTCGTGGCCTGGCTGGTGTTCCGGCTGGAATTCGGCGCGGGCATGATCAAGATCCGCGGCGGCCGGGAGTGGCGCGACCTCACGGCGCTGTACTACCACCATGAGACGCAGCCCATGCCGGGACCGCTTAGCCGGCAGGCGCATCTCCTGCCCCGGCCGTTCCACCGGCTGGAGGTGGTGGGCAACCACTTCGCCCAGCTTGTGGTGCCTTTCTTCCTCTTCGCCCCGCAGCCGGTCGCGAGTATCGCGGCCGGCATCATCATCTTTACGCAGCTGTGGCTCGTGGCCAGCGGCAACTTCGCGTGGCTGAACTGGATCGCCATAGTGCTGGCCTTCGCGGCAGTCAGCGATCCCGTGGCGCATGCGGTGCTGCCGGTGATTCCGCTGGACCGGCACACGGCTGGTGACGGCCGGCAAACGCCGCTGTGGTGGCTCGTCATCACCCTCGCAGTGACACTATTGCTCGCGGCACTCAGCTACTGGCCCGTCCGCAACCTGTTTTCGCGCCACCAGCTGATGAACGCCAGTTTCAACCGCTGGCAGCTGGTGAACACCTACGGCGCGTTCGGCACGGTGACGAAGCAACGGATTGAGGTGGCTGTCGAGGGCACCATGGAGGAGGAGCCCGACTCGGAGGACTGGCGGGAGTACGGCTTCAAGGGCAAACCCGGCGATGTCCGCAGGTTGCCGCGCCAGTGGGCCCCTTACCACCTGCGGCTCGACTGGCTCATGTGGTTCCTTCCCCTGCGCACCGTGCACGAGGAATGGTTCTACACCTTCCTGGCCAAGCTGCTGGAGGCCGACCATGCGGTGCTGCGCCTGCTGCGCAATGATCCGTTCGACGGCGAACGCCCGCGCTGGGTGCGCGCCCGCACCTACCTGTACCGCTTCTCCAACCGGGCCGAGTTCCGCGAGACCGGCCAGCGCTGGATCCGGACTCCGCTGTATGAAGCCATCCCGCCGCTCTCCCTAAGGCACGCTCCGGGACGGCGGCAGTAAGGAACGGCTCCTGCTGGGGCTCCCGCTAGGCAGAGACCCCGGCCCGCCGAATCGTGGACTGGGCGTGCTTGAGGATGGGCCCGTCGATCATCTTGCCCTTGAACTGGAACACCCCGGTTCCTGCCGTACGTGCAGCCTCCAGCAGCTCCCGGGCGGCGGCGACGTCCTCGTCGGCCGGTGCGTAGGCCGCGCGGACCGCAGCGACCTGGTTCGGATGGATGCAGGCCTTTGAGCTGAAGCCGGACGCCGCGGCGTCCCGGGCCTCCTCGGTCAGCCCCTCGAGATCCGGGATGTTGACGTAGACCGCGTCCACTGTTTCCTTGCCGAAGGCCCCTGCCGCGAGCAGCACCGATGACCGGGCATGCAGCGCAACGGCGCGGTAGCCGCCGTCGTCCTTCCTGCTGGACGTCCCGCCGAGGGACGCGAGGAGGTCCTCTGCCCCCCACATCAGCGCCACCACGTTGGGTGCGGCGGCAATGGCCGGCGCGTTCACGATCCCGGCGGCCGTTTCGCACAGCGCGATTACGTGGAAGCCCTCGAGGGCCCGCAGCTGCTCCGCGCTTTCGGTCTTGGCCAGCATCACCGTCCGGTATGGCGTGTGCGCCAGGCAATGGAGGTCCTTCTCGAAGTCCTCCGTGCCGGCCGGGTTGATCCGGATGATGGTCCGGCTGGGGTCGAGCTCCGGCCCTTCGCCGGAACTGCCGAGCTGGGCCAGGATCGCCCCCCGGGCCCGTTGCTTGTCCGGCGCCGCCACCGCGTCCTCGAGGTCAATGATGACGGCATCGGAGCGCTCGGCGGCCTTCTGGAAGCGTTCGGGGCGGTCAGCAGGGCAGAACAGCAGGGCGGGGCCCATCACGAAAGTCATACAGTCATTGTCCGATTATTTTTCCTTCTGCGCTTCCGTCTCCGCCTTCAGGTGTGCCTCCCGGGTCCACATCAGGCAGCTGCGTGTCGCCAAGGCAACCACCGCGCCGTCCTGGTTGCGGCCGGTGTGCTTCATGGTGACGATCCCCTGGCCCGGGCGCGATCCGGAGAGCCGCTTTCCGGTGATGACGGTCTCGGTGTACAAAGTGTCGCCGTGGTAGAGCGGGCCGGGGAAGGACACATCGGTCAGGCCAAGCTGCGCGATGATGGTCCCCTGCGTGAGTTGGGTGACGGACTGCCCAACGACGGTAGCCAGGGTGAACATCGAGTTCACCAGCCGCTGGCCGAACGGCTGCCCCGCGCTCCACGCCGCGTCAAGGTGCAGTCCCTGCGTGTTCATGGTCATGGTGGTGAACAGGACGTTGTCGGTCTCGGTGACCGTCCGGCCCGGCCGGTGGGCGTAGACCACTCCTTCTTCCAATTCGTCGAAGTAGAGGCCCCGCTGTTCAACAACGCGGGGGCTGACGCTGGTGGAGCCGGTCGAATCCCCGTCGGCCTTCTGTTCCTGGCGGCCCGCCGTCATACAGTCAGTTCCTGGTCTTCTTCGAACAGCTCGGCGCCGGTGGCCGCAGCCACATCGTCCACAGACACGTTGGGAGCCAGCTCGCGCAGGACCAGCCTGGATGACCTGCCGTCGGCGACCACGTCAATCACGGCGAGGTCCGTGATGATCCGGTCCACGCAGGCCTGGCCCGTGAGCGGCAGCGTGCACCGCTCCACGATCTTGGGTTTGCCGTTGCGGTCCAGGTGCTCCATCATCACGATCACCTTTTTGGCGCCGAAGACCAGGTCCATGGCGCCGCCCATGCCCTTGACCATCTTGCCCGGGATCATCCAGTTGGCCAGATCGCCGTTGGCGGCGACCTCCATGGCGCCGAGCACTGCCACGTCCACGTGCCCACCGCGGATCATGCCGAACGACAGCGAGGAGTCAAAGAAGGCTGCCCCCTTGTTGACGGTGACGGTTTCCTTGCCGGCATTGATCAGGTCGGGGTCGACCTCGTCCTCGCCTGGATAGGGGCCGACGCCCAGGATGCCGTTCTCCGAATGCAGGACCACCTCCACACCGGCGGGGATGTAGTTGGGGATCAGCGTGGGCATCCCGATGCCAAGGTTGACGTACTGCCCATTCGTGAGCTCCTGCGCCACCCGCGCAGCGAGCTCGTTCCGTGTCCAGCCCTTGCCTTCCGGGTGCGACGTTGCGGCACGCCGGTATTCGTGGCGGACGGCCTCGGGACGGGGCGGCGCCCCCTGTGAGCTGATCGACTCCATGGCTACGCTCCTGCCTGGTCGGTGGTACCGGCTGCGGAAGGTGCCGAGAGTGCCACCGTCCGCTTTTCGATGCGCTTTTCGCCCTGCGACGCCACGACGACCCGTTGGACGAAGATGCCGGGGAGGTGGACGTGTTCGGGGTCCAGCTCCCCCGGTTCCACCAGCTCTTCAACCTCGGCAATGGTGGTCCGGCCGGCCATGGCGCACAGCGGGTTGAAGTTCATGGCCGTGGCGTGGAAGACGAGATTCCCGTGCCGGTCGCCCTTCCAGGCGTGGACCAGGCCGAAGTCAGGGGCGAGGGACTCTTCCAGGACGTAGTCCACGCCGTTGAAGGTCCGCACCTCCTTCGGTTCGGAGGCGATCGCGATGCCGCCGTCGGCGTCGTACTTTTGTGGCAGCCCGCCTTCGGACACTTGGGTGCCCACGCCTGCTTTCGTGTAGAACGCGGGGATGCCGGCACCGCCGGCGCGCAGCTTCTCGGCGAGCGTGCCCTGCGGTGTCAGCACAACCTCAAGTTCCCCGGAAAGGTACTGCCGGGCGAACTCCTTGTTCTCCCCGACGTACGAGCTGATGGTCCGGCGGATGCGCCCGTCCCTGAGCAGGATCCCGAGACCCCAGTCGTCGACGCCGCAGTTGTTGCTCACCGTCTCCAGATCCTTGGTGCCGTGCTCATGCAGGGCATCTATCAGGGCCACCGGGATCCCGCAGAGACCGAACCCCCCGACGGCGAGCGACGCGCCGTCGGGAATATCCGCAACGGCCTCCGCAGCGCTGGCAACAACCTTGTCAATCATCGTTGATCCTTTCAGGTGTCTCGTCAGGCTCGGCCCCCGGGCCGTTCAGAGCCCGAGTTCGCGGGCGATCAGCATCAGCTGGACCTCCGTGGTGCCTTCCCCGACCTCAAGGATCTTGGAGTCGCGGTAGTGGCGTGCCACGGTGAATTCGTTGATGAAGCCATAGCCGCCGAACACCTGGGTGGCATCCCGCGCGTTGTCCATGGCCGCCTCGCCTGCGACCATCTTAGCGATGGCCGCCTGGGTCTTGAACGGCTTGCCGGCGAGCATCCTGGCGGCCGCGTCGTAGTACGCCAGCCGGGCTGTGTGGGCGCGTGCCTGCATGCGGGCAATCTTGAAGGAGATGGCCTGGTACTTGCCGATGTTGTTGCCGAACGCCCTGCGGTCCTTGGCATACCTGACCGAGAGATCCACGCACCCCTGGGCCGCCCCGGTGGCCAGTGCCGCGATGGCGATGCGGCCTTCGTCGAGGATGGACAGGAAGTTCGCGTAGCCACGGCCCCGTTCGCCGAGCAGGTTGGCCTCCGGAACACGGACGTCCTTCAGCGTCAGCGGATGGGTGTCCGAGGCATTCCAGCCCACTTTGTTGTAGGCCTTCTCCGCCTTGAACCCCGGCGTGTTGGTGGGCACCAGGATGGTGGAGATCTCCTTCTTGATGCTGCCGTCCTTGCGCTCATGCTGCCCGGTCACGGCGGTGACGGTCACCAGCCTGGTGATGTCCGTGCCGGAGTTGGTGATGAATTCCTTGTTGCCGTTGATGACCCACTGCCCGTCCTCCAGCCTCGCGGAGGTCTTCGTGCCGCCGGCGTCGGAGCCGGCCTCCGGTTCGGTCAGCCCGAACCCTGCGAGCGCCTTTCCGGAGGCGAGCAGCGGCAGCCACTCCTGCTTCTGGGCTTCGGTCCCGAAGCGGTGGACGGGCATTGCGCCGAGTGAAACGCCTGCTTCAAGGGTGATGGCCACGGACTGGTCCACGCGGCCCAGCTGTTCCAGCGCGAGGGCCAGCGCGAAGTAGTCTCCGCCCATGCCCCCGGACTCTTCCGGAAACGGCAAACCGAACAGCCCCATGTCCGCCATTTGCGAGACAATCTCGTACGGGAAGCTGTGTTCTTCGTCGTGCTTGGCCGAGACCGGCGCCACTACCTCATCGGCAAACTCGCGGACGGTGTTGCTGAGGTCCTGGTATTCCTCGCTGAGCTCAAAATCGGCCATAGCTAGGCTCCCTTACGTTCATGTGTTGGATCTTGAATTGTTGGTTCTGATTTGTCGGCGGCAGGGTCCTGGGCATTGTCGGCCGCCGGGTCCGCGTGGATCGTGGCGAGCACCTGGTCGGCCTTCACCAGGTCCCCGGTCCTGACCGTGATGTGCACCGTCCCGGCGACTTCTGCCACGAGCTGGTGTTCCATCTTCATGGCCTCCACCGAGAGCAGCACCTCACCGGCTTCCACCGTGTCGCCGTCGTGCACGGACACCGAAACGACGGTCCCGGGCATGGGAGAGCGGACTTCCGGGTCCGCCGCGCCCACTTCACGCTCGATGGCGGCCAGCACCCTCGCAAGCCGAGACTCGCGGTTGAGCACTTCGAGTCCGCAGGACCAGCCGCCGCTGCCCACGTAGACGTTCTGCGGGCGCCCTTCCCGGGGGTAGTCCTCCCAGAACGATCCCAGCGCGAACGTGAACTCCTGCCCGTCAACGTCCAAGTCGATGGAACTGCTGGCCAGCCCCAGGACCATGACCTTGTACTCAGGGCCGTCATTGACCCGGACCAGGGCGTGTCCCAGGTCCAGGTTGCTCTGCCAGGTGACGGCCACCGTGGCAAGGTCACCGCCGGGAAGGCCAAAGCTCATCCTCCAGGGCGCGGGGCGGCCCAGCCGCCAGCCGCGGACGGTGTCCCACGGGGATGCGACGCCGTCAGGACCTTCGTCCATGACCCAGAACTGCAAGGCTGCTGCCATGAGCTCCGCGTCCCCTGCGCTCCGGAACGTCAGGCTCGGCATCTTGCGGTCAATCAGCGTGGTGTCCAGGCGGCCGGCGCGGACGTCGTCATCGTTGATCAGGAGCCGCAGGTATTCCACATTGGTCCCGACACCGAGAACGGTGTACCGCCCCAAGGCCGTGTCCAGCTTGTCCAGCGCCGACTGGCGGTCGGGGCCCCAGGCGATGACCTTGGCCAGCATGGGGTCGTAGTCGCTGGAAATCTCCAGCCCGGTCTGCAGGGAGGAGTCGATGCGGATGTGCGGGTCCGCTGACGCCGGGCTCGCGGAGTCAAGGTCTGCCAGGGCGGTAAAGATGATCCCGCGTTCATCGAGCAGCACCACTTCGCCGGAGGACGGCAGGAAGTTCCGCTCAGGAACCTCCGCGTACACGCGCCCCTCAACGGCGTGGCCTTCAAGCACGACGTCGTCCTGTGCCACCGTGAGCACCTCACCGGCGGCGATGCGCACCTGCCACTCCACGAGGTCCACGCCCGTGACCATTTCGGTGACCGGGTGCTCCACCTGCAGGCGGGTGTTCATCTCCATGAAGAAGAACTCGTCCGGGGCGTTGTCCGAGACGAGGAACTCCACGGTTCCTGCTCCGCTGTAGTGCACGCTGCGGGCCGCCTGGCAGGCGGCCTCCCCGATGCGCGCGCGGGTCACGCCGCCGTCGTTCATGGATTCCAGCAGCGGCGACGGCGCTTCCTCGATCACCTTCTGGTGCCGGCGCTGCAGGGAGCACTCGCGCTCCCCCAGATGGATCACGTTGCCGTGGCCGTCGGCCAGCACCTGCACTTCAATGTGCCGCGGAGCCATGACCAGCCGCTCCAGGAACAGGGTGTCGTCGCCGAATGCGCTCGCGGCAACGCGGCGGGCTGTGGCCAGGGTGGCAGGAAGGTCCTCCGGGCGTTCAACAACATGCATGCCCTTGCCGCCGCCGCCCGCGGACGGCTTGATGAGCAACGGATATCCCACGGCCGCGGCGGCGCTGATCAGATCCTCGTCCGTCAGGCCGGGCTCGGCGATGCCGGGAACCACCGGAACGCCATAACCGGCCACATGATTCTTGGAACGGATCTTGTCCCCCATGACCTCCAGGGATTCGATGCCGGGGCCAATAAAGGCGATGCCGGCCGCCGCGAGTGCCCGCGCAAACTCGACGTTCTCGCTGAGGAAGCCGTACCCCGGGTGCACCGCCTGCGCGCCGGTGTCCTTGCACGCCCGGATGATCGCCTCGATCTTGAGGTAACTTTCGGCCGCGGCAGCGGGCCCGATCCGCACGGCAGTGTCCGCTTCCCGCACGTGGCGGGCGCCGTCGTCGGCATCGCTGTAGACGGCCACCGACCGGATACCCATGGCATGCAGCGTCCGGATCACCCGGCAGGCGATCTCGCCGCGGTTGGCGACCAGGACAGTCTGGAACATGGCCGGTTCGGTCCCCGCATCGGAAGCGGATACCGCCGGACGGGTCACTGCTGTCACTGCTGGATTCGTCACTGCTGGATTCGTCACTGCTTGCTCACATCCGGAAGAGGCCGAAGGATGTCTCCGGCAGCGGGGCGCGGGAGACGACGTCAAGGGCAAGGCCCAGTACGGTGCGCGTTTCCGCGGGGTCGATCACGCCGTCGTCCCAGATGCGCGCGGTGGAGTAGTAGGGGCTGCCCTGGTCCTCGTACTGCTGCCTGATGGGGGCTTTGAAGGCTTCCTCGTCCTCGGCCGACCATTCGCGCCCGGCGGCCTCATACTGGTCGCGCTTGACGGTGGCCAGCACGCTCGAGGCCTGGTTGCCGCCCATCACGGAGATGCGGCTCGCAGGCCACATCCAGAGGAAACGCGGGGAATAGGCCCGGCCGCACATCGAGTAGTTGCCGGCGCCGAAGGATCCGCCGATCACCACTGTCAGCTTAGGCACGCGGGCGGTGGCCACGGCGGTGACCATTTTGGCGCCGTTCTTGGCGATGCCGCCCTGTTCATAGTCCTTGCCCACCATGAAGCCTGAGAGGTTCTGCAGGAAGACCAGCGGGATGCCGCGCTGGTCGCACAGCTCGATGAAGTGCGCGCCCTTGAGCGATGACTCGCTGAAGAGCACGCCGTTGTTGGCCACGATCCCGACGGGGTGGCCGTGCACCTTCGCGAAGCCGGTCACGAGGGTGGTGCCGTAATTCTTCTTGAACTCATGGAACCTGCTGCCGTCCACCAGCCGGGCGATGACCTCGCGGACGTCATACTGCGCGTTGACGTCCGTGGGGACAGCGCCGTAGAGCTCGGCAGTGTCCGCTACAGGCTCGACGGCGGTGTCCACGTCCCAGGCGGGCGCGGCCGGCCGCGGCAGGGTGGAGACGATGTCCCGGACGATCTGCAGGGCGTGCTCATCGTTTTCGGCCAAGTGGTCCGTGACGCCGGAGATCCTGGAGTGGACGTCTCCGCCGCCGAGTTCCTCGGCCGTGACGATCTCGCCGATGGCGGCCTTTACCAGGGGCGGGCCGCCCAGGAAGATCGTTCCCTGGTTGCGGACGATGACCGTTTCGTCGCTCATGGCAGGAACGTAGGCGCCCCCGGCGGTGCAGGAGCCCATCACGCTGGCAATCTGCGGGATCTTGGCCGCGGACATCCGGGCCTGGTTGTAGAAGATCCGCCCGAAGTGCTCCTTGTCCGGGAAGACCTCGTCCTGCTTCGGCAGGAAGGCGCCGCCGGAGTCCACGAGGTAGATGCAGGGCAGCTTGTTTTCCAGCGCGATTTCCTGGGCCCGGAGGTGCTTTTTGACCGTCATCGGGTAGTACGTGCCGCCCTTGACGGTGGCGTCGTTGGAGATGACCAGGACCTGGCGGCCATGGACCAGCCCGATGCCGGCGATCACCCCGGCACCCGGCGAATCGTCGTTGTACATGCCGTTTGCTGCGAGCGGGGCAATCTCCAGGAAGGGGCTGCCGTCGTCGAGGAGCTGGTCGATCCGTTCGCGCGGAAGGAGTTTTCCGCGGGCCATGTGGCGCTCGCGGGATTTCTCCGGACCGCCCATGGCTGCCGTGGCGAGCCGCTTGCGCAGCTCGCCTGCGAGCGCCTGCTGCGCAAGGCTGTTGGCCGCGAAGGCCTCGCTGGTGGGATCCAGCCGGCTGGCGAGTGTCTCCATTGACTACTTCCATTCCTTGACCGGCCCGACTGCCCGGCCTGGCTGCTTTCGGTTAGTGCCGTGTAACTGAGATTTAGGTTAGTCTCTATTAACTGTGATGTCCAACACAGCCGCGGGTTGCTAGAGTTTGCAGTTGCGAGGAGGAAATGTGCCGATCACGGAGCAGGGCCGGCTTGCCGGCGGCGGCCACGGCTCACAGCCGGACGCCCTGGCCGAGGGTGCCCAGCCGACCCGTGCCACCCAGCGCAGCCGAGCCAAGGAAACCCGACGGCAGGCTCTGCTGTCCGCCGCCGCGTCGCTCTTCGCCGTCAACGGCTTCAACCGCGTCTCCCTGGAGGACCTCGGGGCCGCCGCCGGCGTCAGCGGGCCGGCCGTCTACCGCCACTTTCCGGGGAAACAGGCCGTGCTGGGTGCCCTGCTGCTGAGCGTCAGCCAGGACCTGCTCGACGGCGGACAGCGCGTGGTGGCCGATGCCGGGGACCCTGCAGCGGCCCTGGGCAGGCTAGTGCAGTTCCATGTGGACTTCGCGCTGAGCAACCCCGATGTGATCCGTGTCCAGGACCGGGACTTCAGCAACCTTTCCGACGAGGACCAGGCGGAGGTCCGGGCACTGCAGCGCAGCTACGTGGAGCTCTGGGTTGACGTGCTGGCGGGAATCCACACCGAGACGGAAACGGCAGACCTCCGGATGCGTGCCCATGCGACCTTCGGGCTGATCAACTCCACTCCCCACTCGGTGAGGAACCATGGCCGGCGAATGGCCATCAAGTCGGCCAGGCCTCTGCTGGAGAACATGGCACTCGCGGCACTGACTGCCCCCGCCGTTCCCCCGGCCCCCGTTCCCCCGGCTTAGCGCGCATGAGCGGCCCTTGCCCGCATGACCGTTGCTGCCAGTCAACGGTTATGCGGGCCAGGGCAGCTTCTGCGTTCTAGCCCATCGCGAGCGCCATGCCGGGATCGGCGAGGAGGGCACCGAGGTCCGCCAGGAACCTTGAACCCTGCTCGCCGTCCACCAGCCGGTGGTCGAAGGAGAGGCTCAGGGTCATGACCTGGCGGAGGGCGATCTGGTCCTGGTATTCCCACGGCATCTTCCGCACCGCGCCCATGGCCAGGATCGCGGCCTCGCCCGGGTTCAGGATGGGCGTGCCGGCGTCGATGCCGAAGACCCCGATGTTGGTGATGGAGATGGTGCCGCCGGAAAGGTCCGACGGGCTGGTCTTGCCGGCCCTGGCCGTCTCGGTCAGTTCGGCGAGTGCCGTGGACAGCCCGGACAGCGTCATCCGGTCCGCGTCCTTGATGTTGGGAACGGTGAGGCCGCGGGGTGTGGCCGCCGCAATCCCGAGGTTCACATAGTTGAACTGCACGATCTCCTGGTTGGCTTCGTCCCACCGGGAATTCAGGGTGGGATTGCGCCGCAGGGCAATCAGCGCTGCCTTGGCCACGAGCGTCAGCGGCGTCAGCTTGAGCCCCGCAAAGGCCTTGCCGGACTTGAGCCGGGCCAGCAGCTCCATCGCAGGCGTGACGTCAACGGTGAGGAACTCCGTGACGTGCGGCGCTGTGAAAGCACTGGACACCATGGCTGCCGCCGTGAACTTGCGGACTCCCTTGATAGGCGTGCGCGCTTCGCGCTCGCCCTGGCCGTACCCACCGCGCCCCTGGGGCTGCCCGGCCCCTGCCGCCGCGAGCTCCTGGGCCGCGGCCGGGAGGTCCCCGCCGCCCACGAAATTCCGGACGTCATCCCGGGTTATGAGACCGCCCGGGCCGCTGCCCAGAACTTCCCCCAAAGCCACCCCGAGGTCCTTGGCCAGCTTACGAACCGGCGGCGTGGACCGGGGACGTTCGGCAGGCGTGGATTCGACGGGCGGGGTTTGCACAGGCGTGGATTCGACAGGCGGGGTTTGCACAGGTCTAGTTTCGACGGGCGGGGTTTGCACAGGCTCAACCAGCGGCATCGACGCTGCCGCGAAGTTGCGCTGCCTGCGCACCGGGCGGCCGGAGCTTTCGACGACGGCACCATACCCCACGAGGTTCGGTTCCCTCTTGGCGGGGGCCGCCTCGGTCTCCCCGCCATCGGCGGGCTGGCCGCCGGCGTCGCCCTCCACCTCGAAGGAGACGATCGGCTTGCCGACTTCCACCACGGTGCCGGGCTGCTCATGCAGGGCAGTAATCACTCCCGCGAAGGGCGACGGAAGCTCCACCACAGCCTTGGCGGTTTCCACCTCGGCGATGATCTGGTTCAGGGTGACGGTGTCTCCGACGTTCACCTTCCAGCTGACGATTTCGGATTCGGTCAGGCCTTCGCCGAGATCGGGGAGCCGGAATTCCTTGATCATGGTGGCGGTCATCCTTCCAGCCCGCTCAGCGAATTCGGGCGGCCGAGCGCGCGGTCCACGCCGTCGAGAATCCTGTCGAGGCTGGGAAGATGGTGCATCTCGAGCTTGGAGTAGGGGTACGGCACGTCGAAGCCTGTGATGCGGACGGGTGCCGCCTCGAGATGGTAAAAACAGCGTTCGGTGATGCTGGCGGCAAGCTCGGCGCCCAGGCCGCCTGACTGTCCGGCCTCATGGGTGATCACCATCCTGCCGGTCTTACGCACGGACGCCTCCACGGTGGCAAAATCCACCGGAGCCAGCGAGCGGAGATCGATGACTTCCACGGACACGCCTTCATCAGCGGCTGCCATGGCGGCGTCGCGGGCGGTCTTCACGAGCGGCCCGTAGGCCACGAGCGTGACGTCGTGGCCCTCCGTGATCACCCGGGCCTTTTCTATTGACAGAGAACCGGCAGCGTCAAGGGACTCATCCACTTCGCCTTTGTCGTGGTAGCGGCGCTTGGGCTCGAAGTAGAGCACCGGGTCATCGCAGGAGATGGCCTGCTGGATCATGGTGTGCGCATCCTGCGGGCTGGACGGGCTGACCACGCGGAGGCCCGAGGTGTGCGTGAAGTAGGCCTCGGGAGATTCGGAGTGGTGCTCGGGCGAACCGATTCCTCCGCCGAACGGAACGCGGATCGTGATGGGCATTTTCACCGCGCCTTGCGTGCGGTAGTGAAGCTTGGCCACCTGGCACACAATTTGATCGAAGGCAGGGTAAATGAACCCGTCGAACTGAATCTCCACCACCGGACGGTAGCCGCGGTAGGCAAGCCCAACCGCGGTGCCCATGATTCCGGACTCGGCCAGCGGGGTGTCCACCACGCGGTGTTTGCCGAAGTCCTTCTGCAGCCCGTCCGTCACACGGAAGACGCCGCCAAGGGTTCCGATGTCCTCGCCCATGAGGATGACCTTGGGATCGTTTTCAAGGGACTTGCGAAGCCCGGAGTTTATTGCCCGGGCAAAGGTCATCTGGGTCATCAGCGTGCACCTTCTTCTGAATGGGCTCCTGCGGGATCACCGAAGGATGCCAGGTAACGGGAATAATGGTCCTGCTGGCGGTCCAGCCACGAGTTCGGCGTGCTGTAGACGTGTTTGAAAATGTCCAGCGGCTCCGGTTCGGGCATATTGATGCAGCCTGCACGCATCTCGCGGGCCACGGCATCGGCCTTCTGCTGCACGGCGGCTTCAAATTCCTCGGTCAGCAGGCCCTTTCGGTCCAGCAGCGCCTTGACGCGGCGGATCGGATCCTTCGCGGCCCAGTCCTCCAGTTCGTTGGCGTCGCGGTACCGGGTGGGGTCGTCCGCCGTCGTGTGCGGGCCCATCCGGTAGGTGACGGCCTCAATGAAGGTCGGGCCGCCGCCGCGCCGGGCGCGGTCCAGGGCAACCCGGGTGGCTGCCATGACGGCCAGGACGTCGTTGCCGTCCACGCGCATGCTGGGGATGCCAAAGCCTGCCGCGCGGTCCGCGATCTGGATGTGGGACTGGAGCCGCACCGGTTCGGAGATGGCCCAGTGGTTGTTCTGGCAGAAGAACACAACCGGCGCCTGGAAGCTGGCTGCAAAGACCAAGGCCTCGTTGACGTCGCCCTCGCTCGTGGCGCCGTCGCCGAAATAGGTGATGGCCACGGAATCTACGCCGTCGTTCTGGATGCCCATGGCGTAGCCGGTGGCGTGCAGGGTCTGGGCGCCAATGATTATTTGGGGCGTCGCCATGTTGACCGTGTAGGGGTCCCAGCCCGAGGAGGCGTTGCCCCGCCAGACACGCACAATGTCGGTCAGATCCACTCCGCGGCAGTAGGCAACTCCGTTGTCGCGGTAACTGGAAAAAACAAAATCGTCGGCCCGGAGCGCCCTGGCAGAACCGATCTGCGACGCTTCCTGGCCCAACAGCGGCGGCCAGAGGGCAAGCTCGCCCTGCCTCTGCAGCGCCGTGGCTTCCGTATCGATCCGCCGGATGGCCACCAGGTCCTCGTACAGGGTGCCCAGCTGCTCGTCTGAAATGTCCTGGACCCAGGGGTCGAACTCCGGGTGGCTGACGCGTTCCCCTGTGGGGGTGATCAGCTGGACCAGGTTCTGGCCGGCCCCGCCTTGATGTCCTGCCCTGTTGCCCGGGCCCCCGGCGGCTGTACCGCCCTGGCCCAACTCGTCTGTCAACACAGTTGTGCAACCTTCTGACGTCGTGTCACCGTCCCGCGGAAGGACTCGTGATCCCGCCGCATTCCGGCCTTCCGGGCGCCGTTGCTCCGGATAATTGTGACCATACTCACAATGCTCAGGCGGTACAACCACCGCCGCAAAAACTGAGCACAATGCATCATATGAACGGCCCAGACCGTGCTAGCCTTGCGCATTATGCAAGCTTTGGATGGCACTGACACCCGGCTCCTTTCGGCCTTGGCGCGCGATCCCCGGCGGACTGTTGTGGCACTGGCCCAGAAGCTCGGCCTGTCGCGGAACACGGTCCAGGCCAGGATGGCCCAGCTCGAAAAGAAACACGTCTTCCTTTCGTTTGAACGGCGCATCAACCCGGTCTCCCTCGGCTACCCCCTAATGGCCTTCATCTCGGTGCACGTCCAGCAGCAGAAGCTCGGAAGCCTGGCAGAGGAACTGGCCAGCGTGCCGGAAATCCTGGAAGGCTACGGGCTCACAGGCTCGGCAGACCTCCTGTTGCGCGTTGTGGCCCTCGACGCCGAAGACCTCTTCCGGATCAACGGAAAAATCCTCGCCTGCGACGGCGTGGACAGGACGGATACGGCGCTGGCCATGGGCGAGCTGATCCCTTTCCGGATCCAGCCGCTCCTGGACCGTGGCTCAGCGACCGACCAGAGCTAAACCCGTTGTCCCGTTCCCGTGCTGCCGGGACCGGGCTATAGGCTAATCCCACGTGAAGTGACCGGGCGCCGGCAGCGGGCCCAGCAACCAGGCGCGCCGGTGCAGCGGCTGCCGGAAAGGCCCACCTTGAGCAACACCCCGGACCCGCATGAACCAGGGCCGACGCCGCCCAACGGGCCGGGCGGCCAGCAGCCGACCAGCCAGCAGCCGTATACCCGGCAGCGGTTCGGCAGGAACACCCTGCCCCCTACTCCTTTCAGCCTGCCGGGCCAGCCTCCGGCAAAGAGCCGGAAAGGCCTCTGGATCGTTTTGGGGATCGTGGGCGGCGTCCTGCTCCTGGTTGCCGTGGGAGTCACCCTTCTGGTGAATCTCGTGGGCGGGGCAACACGCCATGCCTCGGATCTCGCCGATGATTTCACCAGGCTCGTCATTTCAGGCGAAACCAACAAGGCCTACAACGACTTTATGGACCCTGCCCTGAAGCAGCGGTTGTCCCTGGAAGACTTCGCCTCGGGGGTCCGCAGCCTGAACCTGGACCCGTCGTGCACCACGTCCTACGACGACCTAAAAGTCAGTGCCCAGAACGGCACCAACATCGCCGACGTGGCGGGCCTCATTCAGTGCAACGGGCGGGACATCGAACTCGTCTACCGCTTCGCCGGGACGGACGAGCTCAAGATGGTCACCATCCGGCTCAAGCCCAAGACCTGACCGTCACCCATCCACCGGCCGGTGTGGTCCGAATTGCTTCCGAGAGTCCCGTCCGGGGCTCCGCAACCCGGCCGGGACGCGTGTCCCGGCCCTACCGGAAGGATTCGGGCCATGCGCAATTCACCGAACCGCCTCATTGCCACCGCCTTCGGAGCCGTCTACCTCCTCGTGGGGCTTGTCGGATTCGCCGTGACCTCGGGAATCGGTTTCTTCTCCACCGAAGGCGCCAACCTCATCATTTTCGAAGTCAATCCCCTGCACAACGTCATTCACCTCGCCATCGGCGCGGCACTGCTGTATGCGGGCCTTAAAAACGTCCCGGCAGCCCGGACCATCAACGCAGGCGTAGGCGCCGTGTACCTCCTGGTGGGCATCCTTGGCCTGTTCCTGCTCAGCTCGCCGCTGAACATCATCGCCCTCAACGGTGCCGACAACGTGCTGCACCTGGCAAGCGCCGTTCTGCTGCTGGGCGTCGGCCTGTCCGTCGAGAAAACCCCCGCCGCAGTCCGCGTCTAATGAACGGCGGCCAGGCAGTCCTGCCTCTGGAGAACCCACGGGAAACGGCCGTCCGGCTGCTCGCCGGCTTTGCAGGCTTCGGCACGGCGGCGGTCAACCTCGCGATTTCCTCCAGCCTGTTCGCGGCCGGAGGCCTGCCCGGCCACCCATGGCCAATGCCCCTTGCCACAGCTGCGGCCATATGGGGAGTCGCCCTGTTGGGCTGGACTGTGGCGGCCCTTAGAAACAGCAGCTTTCCGCTGCCAGGCTGGTCCGCCGTCCTGCTGCCGGCCGCCGCTGCCGTCCACTTGCTGGCAATTGTCACCGGCGGCAGCGGCAACATGGCTGGCCTCAACGTCAGCCACCTCGCCGCCCTGCTGCTGACCCTCACTATCATCGCCGCCCAAGGCTGGCTGCGCCGCCAGGCCCTTGGGAGGACGGACGACGGCGGACTCCCCGGCACTGACAGCCCGGCCGGCGCTTCCGGTGCAGGACGGATGCTCGCAGCGGCCTTCGCGGGAGCTGTCGCCGTGGCTGCCATAGCGACGCCGGGACTCGCGGCCTCCGCCGCCGGACAGTTCGCCGTCCCGCACGGAAGCCATTTCGACAGCGGCGCGGGAGGACACCACGGTCCCTGACCGCCGCGGTCAGAGCACTGCGACAAAGCAGCCCTGAAGACGGGAGGCCCCCGCGCGGCTCCAACTTTCGGAGGTGCAGTTCAGCCGCGCGGGAGCTTCCGTCATGCCGCCATGTCAGCGGCCCGGATCATCGCTCACGGGGCTAGTGGTCAACGGCCTTCTCGGCGCCCACGCCGGTCAGTGAACGGACCTCCATCTCGGCCTGCTTGGTGGTGTCCTCCCTCTTCTTGTCCAGGACCGTGCCAAGCCAGCCCAAAAAGAATGCCAGCGGGATGGACACGATGCCCGGGTTGCTCAACGGGAAGACGGCGAAGTTGGCGCCCGGAAGCATGGACGTCTTCGCTCCGGAGACCACCGGCGACAACGCGATCAGGATGATCGCCGAGGCGAGGCCGCCGTACATGCTCCAGACGGCGCCCTGGGTGGTGAATCTGCGCCAGAACAGCGAGTAGATGATGGTCGGCAAGTTGGCGGAGGCCGCGACGGCAAACGCGAGCGCCACCAGGAAGGCCACGTTCTGCCCGTTGGCGAAGATGCCGCCGAGAATCGCCATGATGCCGATGACCACCACAGTGCGTCGCGCCACCTTGACCTCTGTGTCGGCGTCGGCCTTTCCCTTGGCGATGACGCTGGCATAGATGTCATGGGCGAAGGACGCCGCAGCTGTGATGGTGAGCCCGGCCACCACGGCGAGGATGGTGGCGAAGGCCACCGCCGAGATGAATCCCAGGAGCAGCGGTCCGCCCAGGTAGAAGGCAAGCAGCGGAGCTGCGGAGTTGACCCCGCCCGGGGCTGCCTTGATGGTGTCGGCACCGACCAGCGCGGCAGCGCCATAGCCCAGGACCAGGGTGAAGAGGTAGAACAGGCCGATCAGCCCGATGGACCACACAACGGACTTCCGGGCTTCCTTGGCCGTGGGCACGGTGTAGAAGCGCATCAGCACGTGCGGCAGGGCTGCCGTGCCGAGGACCAGGGCAAGGCCCAGGGACATGAAGTCCAGCTTGGAGGTTTCGGTCTTGCCGTACTGCAGTCCGGGGTTCAGCACTGCCGGGTTCTTCGCGGTTTCCACCGCGCCGCCCAGCAGGTCGGAGAGGTTGAAGCCGTAGATCGCCAGGACCCAGAAGGTCATGACGGCGGCACCTGCGATGAGCAGCATCGCCTTGATGATCTGCACCCACGTGGTTCCCTTCATGCCGCCGATGAGGACGTACATGATCATGAGGGCGCCCACGACGATGATCACCAGGGCCTGGCCGCCCCAGTCGCTGATGCCCAGCAGCAGGGAGATCAGGCTGCCCGCGCCGGCCATCTGGGCGAGGAGGTAGAAGAAGCAGACGGCCAGCGTGGAGATGGCTGCCGCGATGCGGACCGGGCGCTGTTTGAGGCGGAAGGAGAGGACATCGGCCATGGTGAACTTACCGGTGTTGCGGAGCAGTTCCGCCACCAGTAGGAGCGCCACGAGCCACGCGACCAGGAAACCGATGGAGTACATGAAGCCGTCATAGCCGTTGACGGCGATGGCGCCCGTGATGCCCAGGAACGAGGCCGCGGACAGGTAGTCGCCCGCGATGGCCGTTCCGTTCTGCGATCCGGTGAAGGACCGGCCGGCGGCGTAGTAATCAGCCGCGGTCTTGTTGTTCCGGCTCGCCCGCAGGACGATCACCATGGTGACCGCGACAAACAGGCCGAAGATCCCCATGTTCAGGAGGGTTGTGTCCTTGAGCGCGGCGACGTCGACCGCCGCTGGAATGCTGATCATGGAGTTTCCCCGCCCACGCGGTTGCCCGCTTTGTCGAATTCGTGTCCTTCAATACCGTGGCGGATCTCCGCTGCGATGGGGTCCAGCCTCCTGTTGCAGTAGCTGACGTACCAGCCGGTGATGGCAAATGTGGTGACGAACTGCAGCAGGCCCATGATCAGCCCGACGTTGATGTTCCCCCACACCTTGGTGGACATGAAGTCCGCGGCGTAGTCGGCCAGCAGCACATAGGCGAAGTACCACAGCAGGAATGCAATGGCCATGGGAAACACAAAGCTGCGGTGGCGCTTACGCAGTTCCCTGAACTGCTCGGTGGCTTGGACTTCCTTGAAGTCCGCGGACGCCGCTACGTCCGGAGTTCGGGCGTCATTACCCATCATTCCTCCTCATTGAGACTGCCTCCCACACCGCCGGCCGCACAATCCTCCGCCGATGTGACTCCCATCACTGTGCTCCCTTCCTGTGCGGCGTGACCAGTGGTCGCGGAAAACCGGTCGCCTAGCGGTCGCGATGCTGCGGCAAACGGCACGCGCTACGCTGGCTGCATGCCCGACTCTCCCCTCTATTCCGCGGCGGCCGTTGCGGTCATCGCCTTGGCGATCGCCGTCGTCGTCGGCGTTGGACTCAAGGTGCTCCGTTCCTTCCGCGAGCTGGGCACCGATGCCGAGCGGGCCACCTACAACACGCTGCACGCGGCGTCGAAAGCCGGCCAGCACTTGCGGACGGGACTGAATCCCGCGGGGGCCTCAAAAGCCAGCAAACAGTTGCGGGCCCTGCTGGGCTGCGACGCACTGGCCATCACGGACGTGTCCGGGGTGCTGGCATGGGACGGTGCCGCCGATGAGCTCAGGCCGCGGCTGATGGGCCTCGCCGCGGATGTGCTCACGGGCGGACGGACCCAAGTGATCAATGCCGGGGAATATCCCGTCCTGTCCGTCGGGCGCATTGCGTCCGCCGTCATTGCGCCGATCAGGGCCGGGTCCCGCGTGGTGGGCGTAGTTGCGGCCTTTGCCCCGTCCGCCGGCGCCGGCCTGGTGCGCGCCACGAGCGAAGTGGCGGACTGGGTGGCAGCGCAGGTGGAGCTGGCCGAACTTGATGCTTCGCGGACGCTGCTGATGGAGGCGGAGGTGCGGGCCCTGCGGGCGCAGATCAGTCCGCACTTCATCTACAACTCCCTGAACGCGATCGCATCCTTCATCAATACCGACCCCACGCGGGCGCGCGAGCTTGTGGTGGAGTTCGCGGACTTCACCCGGTACTCGTTCCGCCGGCACGGCGATTTCACCACCCTGGCCGAGGAACTGCGGTGCATCGACCGGTACCTCCTGCTGGAACGGGCACGGTTCGGCGATCGGGTCCAGGTGAGCCTGCGGATCGCCCCCGAAGTGCTGAGCACGGTCATTCCCTTCCTGAGCCTGCAGCCACTGGTGGAAAACGCCGTCCGGCACGGCCTGGAAGCGAAGGAGGGGCCCGGACACATCACCATCGCGGCGAACGATTCCGGCGCATTCGCGGAAGTCACCATCGAGGACGACGGCGTGGGGATGGATCCGGTGCAGCTCCAGTCCATGCTCGCGGGGCATACGGACGGCGAACACGTTGGCCTGCGGAACGTGGACGCACGCCTTCGCCAGGTCTACGGTGACGACCACGGACTGGTGATCGAGACGGCTCCAGGGGAAGGGACGCTGATCACCATGCGGGTTCCGAAGTCCCAGCCTGGCCATGACGCCTGAACCCTCCCGGACCGGAAGATAACCTAGAACCATGATTAACGTCCTCGTCGCCGACGACGAGCTGCCCGCCGTTGAAGAACTCGCCTTCCTGCTGGGCAAGGATGACCGTATCGGCACAATCCACCGCGCATCATCCGGGGCCGAGGCGCTGCGGGCTCTGGAAGCGGAGTCCGTGGATGCTGTCTTCCTCGATATCCACATGCCGGCGGTGTCCGGCCTGGACATCGCACGGGTGATTTCCCGCAGCGCCCGGCCGCCGGCCGTCGTATTTGTCACCGCCGACGAGGACTGCGCGCTCGAGGCGTTCGAGCTGGCGGCGGTGGACTACCTGCTGAAGCCGGTGCGTGCCGAGCGGCTCGCCCGTTCTGTGGGGCGGATCAGCGAACTGATCCGCGACGGCGGCGCGGTGCCGGAGATGATCACGGTTGACCAGGGCGGCACCACCAGGATGATCCGGCGCGACGACGTCATGTATGTCCAGGCGCAGGGCGACTACGCCAGGCTCCACACCGCCGATGCCAGCTATCTGATCCGGGTCCCACTGGCGGACCTTGAGCAGCAGTGGGCGGACGCCGGCTTCATCAGGACGCACCGTTCCTACCTCATTGCACTGTCCCACGTCACGCACCTGAAGCTGACCGCAGCCCGCCCCAGTGTCACCGTGGAGGCCGCCGAACTGCCGATCAGCCGGCGGCTTCTGCCGGCTGTCAGGGAGAAGCTCGAAGCGACCCGCATCCGGCCGCAGGCATGACGCGGATCAGGGTGACGGCGCCGCGCTCCGCGGCCAGGCCTGTCCTCCAGTCGCGGGAAGCGGCAGAGGAATCAGCGGTGGGGCAGGTCTTCGTCCGGTCCCTGATCCGTTCGCAGCTGCGGCTTGCCCTCGTGGTGGCGGGCGGCTTCCTCCTGATCCTTGGCGCCTTTCCGCTCCTGCTGGCAGCCATCCCCGGACTGGCGGAGTCACGGGTTGCCGGCATCCCCTTCGACTGGCTGCTTTTGGGCGCAGGCATCTACCCTGTGACGGGGCTCAGCGCCTGGCTGTACATCCGCAGCGCCGCGCGGAACGAGGCCCGTTACCGCGACCTCGCCGAGGACAGGTGATGGCCCGGTGAACCCCGCCGTGGGGATCCTTGCCATCGCAGCCGTCTCCGTCGCCACGGCCGTCATCGGCTTCTACGGGCTCCGGATTTCCCGGACCACCGGCGACTTCTACGTCGCGTCCCGCACCGTCCGGCCTTGGTGGAATGCATCCGCGATCGGCGGCGAGTATCTGTCCGCCGCGAGCTTCCTGGGCGTGGCCGGACTGATTCTGCTGTCCGGCACCGATGCCCTGTGGTTCCCCGTGGGCTACACGGCCGGGTACCTGATGCTCCTGCTGTTCGTGGCCGCCCCGCTCCGCCGCTCGGGGGCCTACACGATTCCCGATTTCACCGAGGCCCGGCTGGATTCCCGGGCCGTGCGGCGGGTGACAAGCCTCGCCGTGGTTATCGTGGGCTGGCTGTACATCGTCCCCCAGCTCCATGGCGCTGCCCTCACGATCCGGACCACGACGGGCCTGCCGGCATGGGTGGGGTCCACGGCCGTCGTGGTGGTCGTGTGCCTGACGGTCGTGGCCGGAGGGATGCGCTCCATCACCTTCGTGCAGGCCTTCCAATACTGGCTCAAGCTCACCGCGCTGGCCGTACCGTTTGTTTTCATCGTCCTGGCCCTGACAGACAACGGCACCCCCGCGGTGGCCGCTGCTGCCACGAACCCCACGGGGCTGGCCCCCGCCGGTCCGTACCAGAACATCTCGCTGCTGGTCGCCCTGCTGTTCGGAACGCTGGGACTGCCGCATGTGCTGGTTCGGTTCTACACCAACCCGGACGGGCATTCAGCCCGGCGGACCACCCTGATCGTGCTGGGGCTGCTGTCCGTGTTCTATCTGTTCCCCACGGCCTACGGGCTCGCCGGCCGGGTGTTCGCGCCGGGACTTGCCCAGGCGGGGCAGGCCGACGCACTCGTCCTGCTGCTGCCCGGGCGCCTCATCGGCGGACCGGCCGGCGAACTGCTGTCCGCGCTGGTCGTGGCGGGCGCCTTTGCCGCTTTCCTCTCCACAACGTCGGGACTCGTGGTTTCCCTCGCCGGCGTGATCAGCCAGGATGTGCTCGGCGGCAGCGTCCGCGGATTCAGGCTGGCCGCGCTCATTTCCGCGACGGTTCCGCTGGGCTTGGCGTTCATGACGGATTCCCTGGCTTTGGCCGGCAGCGTGGGACTGGTGTTCGCCTTCACGGCCTCGACCATCTGCCCGGTGCTGTTGCTGGGCATCTGGTGGCGGGGCCTTACCGACGCCGGCGCCATCGCAGGCATGGCGACAGGCGGCCTGCTCTGCGGCGGAGCCATGGTGGCCGGCGGTGCACTCGGCGCTGGCGGCACACCCTTCTGGCTGGCGCAACCCGCGGCGTGGACAGTGCCCGCCGCCTTCGCCGTCATGATCCTGACGTCCAGGGCCACGAAAAAACGGGTCCCGCGAACGATCACCAAGGTGATGACCAGGCTCCATACGCCCGAACGGCCCCTCGCCACAGAGCGTTAAATCACACGCGTTCCACGGCGGTCGGAGTGCTGCGTCATGTTGGGGTCAGTCGATGGCAGCCATGAGTTCGACCACCCGGTCCAGGAAGGCGTCCACCTGGGTTTCCTCGTAGCCGGCCTGGCCCACGGCCGGGCGGAACACGGCGCGGCGGACGTTATCGACGCTGAGCGGCTTGTCCTCTTCGAGGTAGCCGATCAGGTCCATGCACAGCCGGTCCACGTCCTTGGTGCTGTAGCTGCGCGCCTTCTTCTTGGCCGGGCGGCGGAACCGCTCGCCGTCGGGCCGGTGGAGCCGGCCCCTCAGAGTTCCGGAAAGCTGCCCGATCTGCCGCAGCCAGGCCTCTTCTCCCTGCTCGGCTATGAGTTCGTCGCGTTCACGCCGGGCGAAGGCATCCTCCAGCCGGTCCAGCGCCGCGTCCACGTTGGTGGCCGCGTATCCGCCCTTGACGGGGTCGAAGGACACGGCCCGGACGTCGGCGCTTCGGATGGGGTGGACGGCCGTCTCGGGTGTCTCGAGTGAAACGCGGGCCCGCTGCAGGAACTGGTCCACCTGCTTGGCGTTATAACCGTATACGGTGCGGGCCACGCGTTCGAAAGACGCGGGAATCTGCCGTTTGCTGTCCACTCTTACCATGTTTCCTTCAATGCTTTTCAGCTAAGTCGTAACCGCACCATTTTAGGGCGTTGCGGTGTGCCGCCCCGTGCCGGGTAGCTGTCAGGCCCCGGAGACGAGGACGAACAGCAGGAAGGCCACCGGGGACGCGAAGACGATGGAATCCAGCCGGTCCATGACCCCGCCGTGGCCGGGAAGGATGCTGCTCATGTCCTTAATGCCGAGTTCGCGCTTGACCATGGATTCCGCAAGATCGCCGGCGGTAGAGGATGCCACCATTCCCACGGCGAGAATCACTCCCACCCACCACGGTTTCCCGAGTACGAAGACACAGGCCAGGATGCCAATCACCATCGCCCCCGCAATGGATCCGGCAAAGCCTTCCCACGATTTCTTGGGACTGATCTTGGGAGCCATCGGGTGCTTGCCCAGTGAAGCGCCCACCAAGTAGCCGAAGGTGTCGTTGGAGACCACCAGCAGAAGCAGAATGACCACCTGCCAGGCACCCTCAGGCACCGCTCCGCCGGGCCACAGTCCTATGGGGGTCACGCCCACCGCAACGTGGAGCGGCAGTGCGGCGAAACTGATCAGGAAGGGAACCCACGCCAAGGTAAAGACACCGGCGAAAATGCTGCGTGATGAGCCGACGGCGCTTTCGACCGAGCGCCACAGGAGAACAGCCACGCTGCTGGCCAGCAAGGCGAACAACAGGCTTTCCAGCCCACCGAAGTAGGCCGAAAACGGCATGGCCACGGTGCCTACCATCACCGGGACAATGGGCAGCCGCGTGCCGTTGGCCTCCAGTGCGCGGAAGATTTCCCACACTCCAAAGACGGCGAACGTGGTGGTCACTGCGACGAAACCCAGCGGCAGGAACAGCAGCCCGCCCAGCACTGCGAAGAGCATGGCCAGTCCGACGGCGGTTGCCGCCGGCAGGTTGCGCCCGGCTCCGGGAGTCGGATTAGGCCTCGGCTGCCGGGTCCGCGATCGCGCCCGCGCTCCGGGGGCCTGCTGTGCTTGGCCCATCAGACTTCGAGCAGCTCTGCTTCCTTGCGCTTCAGCAGCTCATCGATACCGTCGACATGCTGCTTGGTGATGGCGTCGAGCTCCTTTTCCCCTCGGCTGCCCTCGTCCTCGCCGGCCTCGCCGTCCTTGACCAGGCGGTCCAGGGTTTCCTTGGCCTTGCGGCGGATGTTGCGGATGGAGACCTTGGCGTCTTCGCCCTTGGACTTGACGATCTTCACGTATTCTTTGCGGCGTTCCTGAGTGAGGTCAGGAATGGTGATGCGGATAACGTTGCCGTCGTTGGACGGGTTGGCTCCGACTTCAGAGTCACTAAGGGCACGTTCAATGTCGCGCAGGGCGGTCTTGTCGTACGGGGTGATCAGGATGGTGCGCGCATCGGGAACCGCGAAGGACGCCAGCTGCTGAAGGGGCGTGGGGGTTCCGTAGTACTCCACCATCACCTTGTTGTAGAGGCCCGGGGTTGCCCGGCCCGTCCGGATCGAGGCGAAGTCTTCCTTGGCTACCTCGACTGCCTTGTCCATCTTGTCCCCGGCTTCGAGCAAGGTTTCTTCGATCACGGTCTCTCCTCAGAAATCGGTTCCCGGCGGACCGGGGCATTTCACAATCCTGGTTCCGCCCGATGGACGGAACCTTCCTAGAAATATCCTAGCTGTAACTAGGGGGTGACCAGCGTTCCCAGCTCTTCACCGCGGATGGCACGCGTGACGTTGCCTTCGCCTTCCATGCCAAAAACCACCATGGAGAGGTTGTTGTCCTTGCACATGGTCATGGCCGTCTGGTCCATGACCCGGATGTCGCGGCGAAGCGCGTCGTCGTAGCTGAGCTTTTCCAGCTTCTCGGCGGTCGGATCCTTCTTGGGGTCGGCGGTGTAGACGCCGTCCACACCGCTCTTCGCCATGAGCACCACGTCCGCGTGGACCTCGAGGGCGCGTTGTGCGGCCACCGTGTCCGTGGAAAAGTACGGCAGGCCGGCACCGGCACCGAAGATGACCACCCTGCCCTTCTCCATGTGGCGGATGGCGCGGCGTGGAATGTACGCCTCGGCGACCTGTCCCATGGTGATGGCGCTCTGGACACGGGTCCCGACGCCGGCCTGCTCAAGGAAGTCCTGGAGTGCCAGGCAGTTCATGACTGTTCCCAGCATGCCCATGTAGTCGGCACGTGAGCGGTCCATTCCGCTTTGGGACAGTTCGGCTCCGCGGAAGAAGTTGCCGCCGCCCACCACAATGGCAACCTCGACGTCGGGAACGGCTGCGGCGATCTGTTTGGCGACTCCGCGGACGGTGTCCGGGTCGACGCCGAGCTTGCCGCCTCCGAAGACCTCACCGGACAGCTTCAGGAGGACCCGGCGCCTGCTCTTCTCTGACTGGACTGAAGTATTGACGGCTTCCATGGTGCCTTCCCGTTGGTGAGTTCTGAGCTAGGTTATCGTGCTGTGCGGCCAAAGCTCATATCCCGCTGTGGCCGGTGCATGCAAAAGGGGCGGCCACCGAAGTGACCACCCCCCTTGCGTGTCTGACTAGGAACCGACGCGGAAACGCGTGAAGGCTGTTCCCTTGACGCCGGCCTCTTCGAGGATCTGCGCAACAGACTTCTTGGCATCCTTGGCGAAGGCCTGGTCGACCAGGACTTCACCCTTGTAGAAGCCCGTCACGCGGCCTTCCACAATCTTGGTCATGGCGGCTTCGGGCTTGCCCTCGGCCTTGGCAGTCTCCTCGGCGATGCGGCGCTCGGACGCGACCAGGTCAGCCGGAACATCCTCGCGGGAGAGGTAGTTCGGGGCCATGGCTGCGATGTGGACCGCGACGTCGTGGGCTGCGGTGGCAGCAGCTTCACCTTCACCATCAACGGCGAACAGAACGCCGACCTGGGCCGGAAGGTCCTTGGAGGTCTTGTGCAGGTAAGCGTCGACCGTGGCACCCTCGATGCGGGAGATGCGGCGGACTACTACCTTCTCGCCGAGGATGGCGCCCTCTTCGACAACAACCTCGGACAGCGGCTTGCCGTCCACGTCGGTGGCGAGCAGGGTCTCGAGGTCGGCTGCGCCGGACTCGACGGCGATGGCCAGGACCCTGTCGGCGAGCTGGATGAACTTGTCAGCCTTGGCCACGAAGTCGGTCTCGCAGTTGACTTCAATCATCACGCCGACCTTGCCGTCGACCTTGGCAGCAACCAGGCCTTCAGCGGTGGAACGACCTTCACGCTTGGTAGCGCCCTTCAGGCCCTTGATGCGGATGATCTCGATAGCCTTCTCGGCGTCGCCGTTGGCTTCGTCGAGAGCCTTCTTGACATCCATCATGCCGGCGCCGGTGCGCTCGCGCAGAGCCTTGATATCAGCGGCAGTGTAGTTCGCCATGTGAACCCCTCTGTCTAGAAAATTTATGTGGTGTACGGACCGACAGGACGGCAGCTCACCTGGTGAGCCGCCATCCTGTCAGTTACCCCGGCGCTGGGAACAGCGCCGGGAAATCCCGGTGGAGTTGTTTACTTCTCGGCGTCGGTGGCCTCGGCAGCAGCCGGGGCTTCCTCTGCAGCGGGGGCAGCTTCAGCAGCCGGCGCCTCAGCAGCCGGGGCTTCCTCTGCAACCGGTGCCTCAGCAGCAGGTGCCTCAGCAGCGGCGGCTTCGGCCTTGCTGCCCTCGAGGAGTTCGCGCTCCCACTCGGCCAGCGGCTCTTCCGGGGTCTCGGCAGTGCCGGTTGCACGCTGGTTGCGGGCGATCAGGCCCTCTGCAACAGCGTCAGCAACAACGCGGGTCAGGAGGTTCACGGAGCGGATGGCGTCGTCGTTGCCCGGGATCGGGAAGTCGACTTCGTCGGGATCGCAGTTGGTGTCCAGGATGGCCACAACCGGGATGTTGAGCTTCTTGGCTTCGTCAACAGCCAGGTGTTCCTTCTTGGTGTCCACGATCCAGAGCACGGAAGGTGCCTTGGTGAGGTTGCGGATACCACCGAGGTTGGACTCAAGCTTCGTGAGTTCGCGACGGAGGAGCAGCAGTTCCTTCTTGGTGTAAGCGGAACCGGCGACGTCGTCGAAGTCGATCTCTTCGAGTTCCTTCATGCGCTGGATACGCTTGGCAACCGTCTGGAAGTTGGTCAGCATGCCGCCGAGCCAACGCTGGTTGACGTACGGCTGGCCAACGCGGGTGGCCTGCTCGGCAATTGCTTCCTGGGCCTGCTTCTTGGTGCCGACGAAGAGCACGGTGCCGCCGTGTGCAACGGTGGCCTTGACGAACTCGTACGCGCGGTCGATGTAGGACAGCGACTGCTGGAGGTCAATGATGTAGATGCCGTTGCGCTCCGTGAAGATGAATCGCTTCATCTTCGGGTTCCAACGACGTGTCTGGTGTCCAAAGTGGACGCCGCTGTCAAGCAGCTGGCGCATGGTTACGACGGGCATGCCGACGCTCCTTCCGGCAGGTCATTCATGAGAGAGCCCGTAGGCCGCTCTTACCCTGCCAATAGTTGACGGTTAATTAGCTTCGCCCAAGGCAGGCGTTGCTCCTGGCATCCATTGCGCTTCTCATCAGGACCGTTGCCGGACCTGACCGCAAGAGGCACAATCCTCCGCCGGGAACCTGTGGCTTCCGGTGCTGGAGGGCTGGATACGCGTAGTCAGCTGCTGCTCCCCCGCACTCCTGAATGGGGCGTGCTGACGCTACCCAAGAGAATTGGAATACGTTGAGGGCACAGCAAACTGCTCCGTCAAGTGTACTACAGCGGTCCGCCGCCGATGCACCAACTTCCACGACTCCGCGGGCGTTTTCCACATACGGCGCGACGCCTGTTTTCACCATCCGGCATAGGCGCAAAGCTGGACAGATGAAAGCCTCCGTCCTCCTGACAGCTCTCCTGATCGCCGCTGCGGCCGCGGCGCCCTCGGCTGTTCCAGGAAACGGTCCGCCGGGCACCGGGCTCAGTCCGGCGGTTGTGCCGCCCGCTGCGCCGTCGTGGATCTGGCCGCTCACTCCCCGGCCCGCAGTGCTGCGGGCCTTCGATCCGCCGGACAAGCCGTGGCTTAGCGGGCACCGCGGCGTGGACCTCAGGTCGGCGTCCGACGGCGCCCCCGTCACCTCCCCGGAGAACGGCACCGTCAGCTTCGTGGGAGTTGTGGTGGACCGGCCCGTCATCACCGTTGACCACGGCAACGGCCTGCGCAGCAGCTTCGAACCCGTGCGCAGCACACTTTCGAAGGGCGACGCCGTGGGCAAGGGAGACCCCCTGGGCACGCTGCTCCCCGGGCACTGCGGGGCGACGCCATGCGTTCACTGGGGTGTGCGCCGGGGAGACGACTATGTGAATCCACTGCAATTCGTCCTGGATCTGAGGCCATCGATCCTTCTGCCACTGGAGCGGGATCCTCCCGGCTGACCGCACGCGTCAGGAGGGGGCAGCCGGCTGGTACCGGCGCTGACTAGACGATGGCCGGACCACTAGACGATGGCCGAAACGCCGGTGATGGCGCGCCCCGTGACCAGGGTGTTCACTTCGTGCGTCCCTTCGTAGGAGTAGACGGCCTCGGCGTCGGCGAAGATCTTGGCCATCTCGAAGTCGGTGACGATGCCGTTTCCGCCCAGCAGGCTGCGGCCCATGGCCACGCTTTCCCGCATGCGGGCGGTCGTAAAGGCCTTTGCAAGCGCTGATTGTTCGTCCTTGGCCTGCCCGGCGTCTTCCAGCTGTGACAGGCGGACCATCATGCCCATGGAGCTGACGGCATTCCCCAGGATCTGCACAAGCTGGCTTTGCACCAGCTGGAAGGAGGCCAGCGGGCGTCCGAACTGATGGCGTTCCACAGCGTAGCGGCGGGCGACGTCGAAGGCGGCCAGCTGCTGGCCCACAGCCTGCCAGGCCACGGCGAGGCGTGTGACCTTGAGGACCTTGTTGGTGTCGCGGAAACTGTCGGCGTTGGCCAGCTTGAAGAACTCCGGGACTGCCACGTTCTCGAGTGTGATGTCCGCGTTCTGGACCGTCCGGAGGGAGATCTTGTTCTCGATCTTGGTGGCGCTGAACCCGGGGAGGGTGGTGTCCACCAGAAAGCCCTTCACCTGGTTGTCGGTCACATCCCGGGCATAGATGACCACCCAGTCCGAGAATGTGGCATTGCCGATCCAGCGCTTGGCGCCATTGAGGATCCAGTGGTCGCCGTCGCGCCGTGCCGTGGTGCGGGTTCCGCCCGCAACGTCGGAGCCGCCCAGCGGTTCCGTCAGGCCGAAGGCGCCGATCTTCTTGAGGGAGTAAATGTCCGGCAGCCAGGCATCCTGCTGTTCCCGGGAGGCCAGCGCTTCTATGGATCCGGTGAAAAGGCCGTCGTGGACGCCCATGAACGTGGCGATGGACGTATCCGCCCGGGTGACTTCCGCGTGCACAATGCCGGCAAAAAGATTGGAGTAGCCCTGGCGCCGCACTGGGCTGACGAGGTCGATCTCGGCCAGCTTGGGAATCAGTTCCATGGGGAACTCGCCACGGTTCCAGCAGTCCACCGCAATGGGCTTCACCTCGCGGGCCAGGAAAGCGCGGATCTCGGCCAGCCGGTCCTGCTCCTTGCTGTTGAGCAACTGCTCGAAGGCGAAAAAGTCTCCGTCGGCATAGGGAAGGTTGTTGATGTCAATTGCGGCTTCGGACATGGTGTTCCTTCGCGGTGATCAGCAGTGACCTGAGAGACTCCGGGCATTGCACCTAAGATATGTTACTGACCAGTAACTTACCGCAGTTGCCGCGGGAAACAAAGCCCACGGAAACGACATCCTTCCCGGGGAACGAGGCAGGCCCGGAGACCGGGCCCCCCGGAAAGCAGAAAGAGCCGTGACCGACGTTGAAACG
>NZ_JBFTZQ010000005.1:0-185789 GCF_056406715.1 Arthrobacter sp. P1_B11 | reverse complement strand
GGCAAGCGGGCCCGCTAGTGGAATGAATCGCCGCAGGCGCACGATCCGCCTGCGTTGGGGTTATCGATGGTGAAACCCTGCTTGGAGATGGTGTCTTCAAAGTCGATGCTGGCGCCGCTGAGGTACGGCACGCTCATCTTGTCGACAACGACCTCGACGCCGTCGTAGTCGCGCACGGCGTCGCCCTCGAGGAGGCGCTCGTCGAAGTAGAGCTGGTAAATCAGTCCGGAGCAGCCGCCCGGCTGCACGGCAACGCGAAGGCGGAGGTCGGTACGGCCTTCCTGCTCAAGGAGGCTGCGGACCTTGCCTGCGGCAACGTCCGTCAGCTGAACCTCGTGGCTCGCCAGTTCGGCACTGGCCGTGCCGGTGGATTCGGTGCTGTTTTCATTGGTCGTAGTGCTCATTGGCCTACCTTCTAACGACGGTCCTGGCGGCCCCGCATGCACGGTGCCTGCCCCTACGGAAACGGTATGGGCTATAGCTACATGCTACGTCGATCAGACGCGTAGCTCTAACTGCAGGCGTAACCGTGGCCATCCCCGACTTGTTCCCGCAATGGCCGCGCCAGGCAACCGTCAGGACCCGTGAGGTCAGCCGAGACCCTCGCTGTTGAGGCGTGCCAACAGCAGCGCCTCGGCCACGACTGCATTCCGGAAGTCTTCAATATGGAGTGACTCGTTGGCCGAGTGGGCCCGGGAATCTGGGTCTTCCACTCCCGTCACCAGGATCTGGGCCTCCGGGTAGAGGTCCGTCAGGTCAGAAATGAACGGAATGGAACCGCCGATGCCCATTTCCACTGCCGGTACGCCCCACGACTCCCCCAGCGCCCACATGGCGAATGCCGCAGCAGCCGAACTCCGGTCCGTGAGGTAGGCGTTGCCGCTCTCCCCGGGCGTGAAGAGCACCTTGGCACCGAACGGCGCGTGGGTCTCGACGTGGCGGCGGACTGCCTCCATGGCGTCTGCCGGCACTTGGCCGGGGGCCAGCCGGAGGCTGAACTTCGCACGTGCCCTGGGCAGCAGTGTGTTCGAAGCTACGTCAACGGCAGGCGCATCGAAGCCGATGATGGAAAGTGCCGGCTTGGTCCACATCCGCGATGCGATGCTCCCGCTGCCTGCCAGCTTCACGCCGTCGAGCACAGAGGCGTCCGCCCTGAATTCCGCCTCGGTCAGGTCCACGGTGGCTTCGTCGCGGCCCACAAGACCCTCAATGGCCACGCTCCCCTCGGCATCGTGGAGGGTCGCAATGAGGCGGGACAGCAGTGTGGGCGCATCCAGCACGGGTCCGCCGTACATCCCGGAGTGCACTGCATGCTCCAGGACCTGTACGTCGATGGTTCCGTCGATCAGTCCGCGGAGGCTGGTGGTGAGCGCCGGAACCCCCACCCTCCAGTTGCTGGAGTCGGCCACCACTATGACGTCGGCCCGGAGCAGCTCGCGGTGTGTTTCCAGGAACGTCCGGAAGGTCGGTGAGCCCGCTTCTTCCTCGCCTTCGAAGAAAAGCGTCACACCAAGCCCGAATTCTTCGCCGAGCACCTGGGTCACGGCTCCGTAGGCTGCGATGTGGGCCATGATGCCCGCTTTATCGTCAGCGGCCCCGCGACCGTACAGACGGCCGTCGCGTTCGACGGCGGTGAACGGCTCTGACTCCCACAGCGCAGGATCGCCGGGCGGCTGGACGTCGTGGTGGGCATAGAGCAGGATGGTCGGCTTGCCGTCCGCCGCTTCGCGGCGTGCAACCACGGCCGGCCCCCCGGGGGTTCCATCCTCCTTGTCGCAACGAAGTATCCGGACGTCACCCAGGCCGGCGCCCCGCACGAGGGCGGCAACGGCCTCGGCACTGCGGTCAAGGTGCGCGGGATCGAAACTCGGCCAGGCAATACCGGGAATACTGACCAGGTCTTTCAGCTGGGACATGGTGGTCCCAAACGCTGCGCTGACGGCGTTCCGAAGGGCGTCCGTGTCGACGCCGGCCACCGAACCGACAGATTGTTGCGGGGTCGCCGCTGATGGTGAAGTCATGGCCAAAACACTACCTGTGTCACAGACCACAACAAATAACGCCCCGACCCCACGCCGCCCGCGTCACCTGCGGCTCTGCCTGTCCGGCCGCATGACGGGCAGTCCGGCCCTGCAAGGTATTCTGTTTCCGTGTTCGGACGTAAAAAGGAAGCGCCAGCGGCGCAGGATGTAGTAGACCAACAAGCTGCCGAGGCAGCTTCCCGGCAGGCCGAGGCTGCCGGGAAGGGTGTGCCCACGCCCAAGCGCAAGGCCCAGGAGGCAGCCCGCAAGCGGCCGCTGGTGCCCGAGGACCGCAAGGCCTCGAAGGCGGCAGAGCGTGCCGCCATCCAGGACCAGCGTCTGAAGATGCGCCAAGCGCTCGATACCGGCGACGAGAAGTTCCTCCCGATCCGTGACAAAGGGCCGCAGAAACGGTTTGCCCGCGACTACGTGGACGCGCGGTTCAGCCTCGGCGAGTACCTCATGTTCGGCGCACTGGTCTTCGTGATCATCTCCCTGCTGGTGCCGTCCACGAGTGAACAGATGATTTACGTCCTGGGCGGGTTCTGGGTCATGTTCCTGGCCGTCTTCGTGGACGTGTTCATCCTGTCCCGCAAACTGCGTAAGCGGCTCACCGAGAAGTTCGGAGACGTGGAACGCGGCACTGTCTGGTACGGGTCAATGCGCTCCCTGCAGTTCCGGAAGCTGCGCCTCCCCAAGCCCCAGGTCCGGCGCGGCCAGTACCCGTCGTGAACCCCTCCGATTTCTCCGGGCCCTGTTCCCGGCCGTGATTCAGAATGAAGCAGCCCCCGGCGGTATTACCGCCGGGGGCTGCTGCATTCCCGTGACAGCGTTGCTGTTGGTCCCTATCGGACGCCCCGGACGGGGCAGTGTCAGGCCCCGCGCCGGCTTTTTGCCAACTGCCTGTTAATGCGCGCTGCCCAGAAGGGCCCCTCGTAAAGGAAGGCCGTGTACCCCTGGACCAGGGTGGCACCGGCGTCCAGCCTGTCCTGGACATCCCGGGGCGTCTCCACGCCGCCCACGGATACCAGCGTGAGCCGGCCGTCGGTGGCGGCTTTGAGCCGGCGCAATACCTCCAGTGAACGGGCCTTCAGCGGAGCACCCGAGAGGCCGCCCGCGCCGCACGCTTCAATCCTTTCCGGCTCCGCCGTGAGGCCTGTGCGTCCGATGGTCGTATTAGTGGCGATAATGCCGTCCAGGCCCAAATCCAGCGCAAGCCGCGCGACGTCGTCCACATCCTCATCGCTGAGATCCGGGGCGATCTTGACCAGCAGCGGCACGTGGCGTCCGGCCGCCTTGTCGGACTCCTCCCCCACCGCTGCCAGGAGCGGCCGGAGCGTTTCCACGTTCTGCAGGAGCCGCAGGCCCGGCGTATTCGGGGAACTGACGTTCACCACCAGGTAGTCCGCTGCCGGAGCAAGGCTGCGCGCGCTGATCAGGTAGTCCTCCGCGGCGTCCTCAAGTTCCACCACCTTGCTCTTTCCGATGTTCACCCCTATGAGCGGGCGCACCTTGGGATGCCGCCGCTGGAGGGCAGCCCGGGCAGACTTGAGGCGGGGTGCCACCGCCGCGGCGCCGTCGTTGTTGAACCCCATCCGGTTGATGACTGCCCGGTCATCGATAAGCCTAAAAAGCCTCGGCTTTTCGTTGCCAGGCTGGGCGCGGCCGGTGATGGTCCCCACCTCGACGTGGCCGAAACCGAGTTCGGTCAGGGCCTCGATACCGTGGCCCTCCTTGTCAAAGCCGGCGGCCAGCCCGAACGGCGACGGGAACGTCAGCCCAAAAGCGCTCGTCTGCAGGGATGCGGGCGGGGCCGTAAAGCGTGCCAGCAGGCGCCCGGCGCCGGTGGTATGGGCCAGGCGGATGCCCTTGAATCCGATTTTGTGGGCGCGTTCGGCGTCCATCCATGAAAAGGCCAGCCTGAAGAAAGTCGGATATACGCGCATGCCTCTAGTTTTCCGTCTTCGGCGGTGGAGACCAAACCAGCCCCGACACAAGGCTGCGCGCCACGGCGGAGGCGCCTTCTGCCGCCGCGGCTGCGGCCGCGGGGCCTGACCGGAAAGTCTAGGCTGGTGCCATGGAGTGGCAGAGCGATATCCTGGGCAGCGGCTTCGAGTCCTGTGCCTTTGATGCCACCGGCAGTGACGGCGTCACGCGCACCGCAACGCTCGTCCGCTATGCCCCGCAGAAGGACGGCACCGCAGATGTTGGGCCGGCAGCCAAACACCGCGCGGTGCTTTTCCTCCATGGCTGGAGTGATTATTTTTTCAACGCGGAGCTGGCACGTTTCTGGGATGGCCAGGGCTTTGAGTTCTTTGCCTTGGATATGCACAACCACGGCCGCAGCCTGCAGCCCGCTACGCACGGCGGGTACGTTGCCGATCTGGGGAACTATGACGCGGAAATCGACACCGCACTCAGCATGATTTCGGACGTGCGGCCCACGGCGCCCATGTCGCTTGTCCTGATGGGACATTCCACCGGCGGCCTTGTCGCAGCCCTGTGGGTGAGCCGCAACCCGGGCAGGGTTTCGCAGCTTGTCCTGAACAGTCCCTGGCTGGAAATGCACGGCAGCTCGCTGGTCCGCAGGGCCGCCCGGACCATGGTCGAACCCCTCGCCCGGCTGCGGCCGGAAGCTGTGCTCCGGCTGCCCGAGCGTGGCTTCTACTGGCGGAGCATCAGCAGCTCGGCCGAGGGCGAATGGACCCTGGACGACAAGTACCGGCCCCCCATGGCCTTCCCGGTCCGGGCCGGCTGGCTGAGCGCCGTCCTTGCCGGCCACACACAGGTTGCCCGCGGCCTCCGCATCGAGGTTCCCATTCTGGTCGTGATTTCCGGTGCCAGCGCCAACGGTCCGTTCTGGACCGAGGCAATGCGCAGGACCGACGCCGTGCTGGACGTCAACGTCATCGCCGTCCGTGCCCTCTCGCTGGGCCGGAGCGTGACCGTGGAACGCATCGACGGCGCCCTGCACGACGTCTTCCTGTCCCGTACCGAGGTGCGCACGGACGCGTACCGGCGGTTGGCCACGTGGATTCGCGGCTACGCGGCGGAGGACGAAACCTTCGACGGCCGGCTGCCGTGACCGAAGGGGAACGGGTAAACAGGACAGCTCCTCCCCCGTGCCGCTGAAGTCCTACCCCGGCTGGTTGGCGGCGGCCACCGGATTCTTCGCGGCATCCACCGCGCCGCCGTAGCGGCGGTCCCGCTGTGCATAGATTCCCACAGCATCCCAGAGGGTGCGGCGGTCCACGTCCGGCCAGAGCGTGTCCAGGAAAACGAACTCCGCGTACGCAGACTGCCAAAGCATGAAGTTGGACAGCCGCTGCTCGCCGGAACTGCGCAGGAAAAGGTCGACGTCGGGCAGGTCCGGTTCGTCGAGGTACTTCTGGATGGTTTTCTCCGTGATGGCACCCGGCTTAAGCCGGCCGGCGGCGACTTCCTCGGCAATGGCAGAGACTGCGTCCGCTATCTCCGCGCGGCCGCCGTAATTAACACACATGGTTAACGTGCACGTGCTATTTCCGGCGGTGTACGCCTCGGCCTCCTCGAGTTCACGGATGACGGACCCCCACAGCTTGGGCCGCCGGCCGGACCAGCGCACCCGCACGCCCCATTCGTCCAGCTGGTTCCGCTGCCTCCGCAGCACGTCCTTGTTAAATCCCATCAGGAACCGCACTTCCTCCGGGGACCGCCGCCAGTTCTCCGTCGAGAATGCATAGACCGTGACGTACTTGATGCCGAGCTCGATGGCCCCGGCCACGACATCCAGCAGGGCGGGCTCCCCTGCCTTGTGGCCTTCAATGCGGGGCAGCCCCCGCTGGTTGGCCCACCGCCCGTTCCCGTCCATCACGATCGCCACATGCTGCGGCACGAACTCGGCCGGGATCGCCGGAGCAACTGCTCCCGAAAGATGGGGGTAGGGGCGAACCACCGGGGCGGTCCGGCGACGGGCAGGAGTGGTCTTCTTTCCCAAGGACACTGTTAGGTACGCTCCACAAGTTTGAGGGATTTCAGGACACGTTCAAGGTGCCATTGCAGATAACTGGCCACGAGGCCCGCGGCTTCCCGCCGGTGCAGCGGTACCGAGGAATCCGCCGTCGTCCAGTCTCCGGTGAGCAGTGCGCCCAGCAGCGTGACCGTCTCGGCGGCCGGGGCCGGTGAACCCGGCGGCCGGCAGTCGCTGCAGACCATGCCGCCGAGCGGAGCCGAGAACGCGGTGTGGGGCCCGGCCGCACCGCAGCGCGCGCAGTTGGTGAAGCTGGGAGCCCAGCCTCCAGTGGCGAGGGCGCGCAAGAGGTAGGAGTCCAGTATCAGTTCCGGTGTGTGGTCCCCGCGGCTGAGTGACGCCAGGGCGCCGACGAGCAGGTTGTACTGGGCGGTTCCGGCTTCGCCGTCAACGTCTGTCAGCTTTTCGGCGGTCTCCGTCATGGCCGCAGCCACCGTGTACCTGCCGTAGTCGGCTGCGATGTTCCCGCCGTAGGCGCCCTTGGCAACAGCCTGGGTGACAATGTCCAGGGTCTTGCCGGACACGAGCTGTAAGTCCGCCACCATGAACGGCTCCAGGCGGGCGCCAAAGCGGCTGCTGGTGCGCCGGACGCCTTTGGCGACGGCCCTCACCTGCCCGTGATGCTTCGTCAGCAGCGTGATGATGCGGTCCGCCTCGCCGAGCTTGTGGGTGCGCAGCACCACGGCATCATCGCGGTAGGCACGCGCTGCAAATGACTGTTGGACCACGCTTAATCTTCGCACTGTCTGCCGGAAAACCCTGCTTTCCGGGTTGCAGGTGCGCCGCCGGAGGAAAGCGGCGGCGCACCTGTCAGGACTCTCAGGCCTGGGCGTCCCGAACGGCGCGGTTCACGGCCGAGATGACTGCCTTCAGCGAGGACATGCTCGTGTTCGGATCGATGCCGATGCCCCAGAGAACACGCTCGCCGACCGCGCATTCCACGTAGGCGGCGGCGCGGGCGTTTCCGCCTTCCGACAGGGCGTGCTCGCTGTAATCCAGCACCCGGACATCCACGCCGTCCTGGCCGAGGATGTCCAGGAGCGCGGCGATGGGGCCGTTGCCGGTTCCTGTGCGCCGGACCTGGGCGCCGTCCACGGTGAGCGTGGTGTGCAGCGTCATGGAGCCCTCTTCATCGGTCTCAGTCTTGACCGATCCGAGGGAATACCGGCCCCACTGGCGGTCGGCCGAGTCGGATGGCAGGTACTCGTCCTGGAAGAGCTGCCACAGCTGGGCGCCGCTGACTTCGCCGCCCACCGTGTCCGTGCGGCGCTGGATGACGCCGGAGAATTCAATCTGGGCACGGCGCGGCAGGTCGAGACTGTGCTCGTTCTTCAGCAGGTAGGCGACGCCGCCCTTGCCGGACTGCGAGTTGACGCGGATGACGGCCTCGTAGCTTCGGCCCAGGTCCTTCGGGTCGACCGGCAGGTACGGGACCTGCCAGGTGAAATCGCTGACGTCCATGCCTGCTGCGGCTGCGTCCTTTTCCAGGGCTTCGAACCCCTTCTTGATGGCATCCTGGTGGGAACCGGAGAACGCGGTGAAGACGAGGTCTCCGCCGTAGGGCGCCCGCTCCGCCACCGGCAGCTGGTTGCAGTACTCCACGGTGCGCCGGACGTCATCGATGTTGGAGAAATCGATCATCGGGTCGATGCCCTGCACGAACATGTTCAGCCCCAGGGTGACCAGATCAACGTTGCCGGTCCGCTCGCCATTGCCGAACAGGCACCCTTCGATCCTGTCGGCGCCGGCCAGGTAGCCGAGCTCTGCCGCAGCGACGCCTGTGCCGCGGTCGTTGTGCGGGTGCAGGGAGAGAATGATTCCCTCACGCGGGTGCAGGTTCCGGCTCATCCACTCGATGGAATCGGCGTAAACGTTCGGCGTGGCCATCTCCACCGTTGCGGGCAGGTTGATGATGACCTGGCGGTCGGCGGATGCCTCGAAGATGTCCGCGACCGCGTTGCAGACCCTGATGGCGTATTCGAGTTCGGTCCCGGTGAACGATTCCGGCGAGTACTCGTACGTGATGTGCGTGTCCGCCAGCGTTTCCTCGTACTTCTTGCACAAGCGTGCGCCCTGGAGCGCGATGTCCAGGATGCCGTCCTCGTCCTGGTTGAAAACGACACGGCGCTGCAGGACCGACGTCGAGTTGTACAGGTGCACGATGGCCTGCTTCGCGCCGACCAGGGATTCGTAGGTCCGCTCGATCAGGTGCTCGCGGGCCTGGGTCAGCACCTGGATGGTGACGTCATCCGGGATGTGGTTGCCTTCGATGAGCTGCCGGACGAAGTCGAAGTCGGTCTGCGAGGCGGACGGGAAGCCGACCTCGATTTCCTTGTAGCCCATGCGGACCAGCAGTTCGAACATCTTCATCTTGCGGGCCGGGCTCATGGGGTCGATCAACGCCTGGTTGCCGTCGCGCAGATCCACGGCACACCAGCGGGGGGCCTTGGTGATGACCTTGTCCGGCCAGGTGCGGTCCGGCAGTTCGACGGTGATCTGGTCCTGGAACGGTACGTAGCGGTGGACCGGCATTCCTGAGGGCTTCTGTGCGTTTCGCATTACTATCGGGGCCTTTTCTGTGGTTCCTGTTTGAAAGGGTGGCCGGGCAACACAAACTCCGCGACGAGGGTGGGCCTTGCGCTAGATCGCGTCTGAGGCCTCGCCGCGGCAGCTAAGAAGAAGCAGTTCTGCGCGCACCATTTCACAGTAACACGGGTGCGTAAGATGAAGGAGCAACACCTCCAGCAACGTCCACCATGCAGACGCTGCACCGGTGCCAGCGCCGGCCGCAGCCCGTCATCGAAGGAGCTCCTGTGCCACATTCGGGGATCGCCCTGTCCAATATTGACCACAGCGTAAGGCCGCAGGACGACCTGTACCAGCATGTGAACGGGGCATGGCTTAAGAGCACGACGATCCCGGACGACCGTCCCCTGGAAGGAACCTTTACCGCGCTCCGCGACGGGGCAGAGCTGGCCGTCAAGGAAATCATCGAGGAGGCCGCAGGCAAGGGGGCTTCCGCCAGCGGCATCGAGCGAAAGATCGGCGACCTCTACAACAGCTTCATGGATGAGGCCGCCATCGAGGCCAAGGGCATGGACCCGATACGGAACCGGCTGGCCGAAGTGTTCGCCACGTCCACTGTTGGCGAACTGATTGCCCTGGCCGGCCGCCTGTTCCGTGCCGATGTATCCGGCCTGTTCTACATTTACCCGGCCCCGGATGCGGGCAACCCCGAACGCGTTCTGCTGTACACCGGCCAGGGCGGGTTGGGTCTCCCCGACGAGTCCTACTACCGTGAAGAGAAGTTCGCGCCGACAGTCCAGGCCTATCGCGAGTACGTGGGCACGATGTTCGGCATGGCCGGCATCGCCGATCCGGCGGGCGCAGCGGCCCGTGTGGTGGCCCTGGAGACCGCCCTTGCCTCGCACCACTGGGACAACGTCACACTCCGCGACCCGCAAAAGACGTACAACCTGAAGTCCGCTGACCAGGCCAATGAGCTGTTCCCCCTGCTGGACACCTGGTTCGACGCGGCGGACATCGTCCCCGAAAAGCGCCAGGAGCTCGTGGTCAGCACACCGGACTTTTTCGCCGGCGCAGCCGCCCTGCTGGTCTCGGAGTCCCTGCCCATCTGGCAGGAATGGCTGGCGCTTCGGGTCATCAACTCTGCAGCCCCCTACCTGTCCGCCGCCTTCGTGGATGCCAATTTCGCGTTCTACGGGACCAAAATCAGCGGCACACCCCGGAACAAGGACCGCTGGAAGCGGGGAGTCGCCGTCGTGGAGGCGGGACTCGGAGAAGCCGTAGGCCAGATTTATGTTGCCCGGCACTTCCCCGAGAGCCACAAGGCGCGGATGCAGAGCCTCGTCGCCAACCTGATCGAGTCATACCGCCAGAGCATCACGGATCTGGCGTGGATGGGCGAGGACACCAAAGCCGAGGCACTGCGCAAGCTTGGCGCCTTCCGCGCCAAGATCGGCTACCCCGAGGAGTGGATCGATTACTCGGCTGTCGTGATCGATCCTGCGGACCTGCTCGGCAACGTTGAACGTGCTCACAACGCCGATGTCGACCGCCACCTGGACGAGGTGGGCAAGCCCGTGGACCTGAACAAGTGGCTCATGACCCCGCAGACGGTCAACGCGTATTACCACCCGATGCTGAATGAGATCGTCTTCCCGGCGGCGATCCTCCAGCCGCCGTTCTTCACCGCGGACGCTGACGACGCCGTCAACTACGGGGGCATCGGAGCCGTGATCGGGCATGAGATCGGCCACGGCTTCGACGACCAGGGGTCCCAGTTCGACGGCACCGGGGAACTCCGCAACTGGTGGACCGCGGACGACCGCAAGGCCTTCGAGGCCCTGACCGGCAGGCTCGTGGCCCAATACGATGCGCTGTCTCCTTCTGCGGCGCCGGGGCATACCGTCAACGGAAAGCTGACCCTCGGCGAGAACATCGGCGACCTTGGTGGCCTGACCATCGCCCACAAGGCGTACCGCCTCAGCCTCGACGGCCAGGAACCGCCGGTGCTGGACGGGCTGACGGGCGAGCAGCGCTTTTTTGCCTCCTGGGCTGCCGGCTGGCGGCAGGTGATCCGCCCGGAGGAAGCCATCCGGCGGCTGGCCACGGACCCCCACTCCCCCAACGAGTTCCGCACGAACGCCATTGCCAAAAACCTGGATTCCTTCCATGCCGCCTTCAGCGTCTCCGAAGAGGATGGAATGTGGATGTCCCCGGAGGAACGCGTCAACATCTGGTGAATTCGCAAAAAAGTGCCGGGCCAACCTGTTGGTGGGCCCGGCACTTTTAGTTGGGGGCGGTTACGCTCCGCCTCCGCCCAGCGGCGCTACTGAACGATCAGCTCGGGGTTGGCCGTCTGGCAGGTTGCCTCTTTGGCTGTCTGGTTGACGATGTCCTTGGGAACCGTTGTCTTGCCGAACTTGGTGCCCGAGGCGAAGTCCGCACCGAGGTAGATCTGCACTCCGGCGATCCCCGGCGACGGCGCCACCTGGCTGGCAGGGATTCCGAAAAGTGCCGCGACGTCCGCTGCCACGTCGGCAAAGTCGGCCCCGTAGTAGACCATGGTCTTCGCCGTGGGCTCTGCCTCCAACTGGCCCACTTGGGTGAATCCGCCGGCGGCAAGGGCCTCCACGATCTCCTGCGTCCGTGCAGGCACCGCCGACCCGTTGGCCACGGTCACCGGCTGCAGTGTTTTGTCATACGGCGCCGCGGGCTTGGTCGGCTTGGGCGTGGCGGAGGGCGTAGCACTGGTGCTCGGTTTCGGCGTGGCCGACGGCGAGGGGCTCTGCTTCCCCTCGGGATCCGTCAGGTCGACGTCCTTCCGCAGGGCCGCGAACAGCTGGGACGCGGCGGGCTGCGCCGCCTCCAGCCGGTTGGGGTCGTTCGTGGCGGGGACGGTCGGCACAGCGACAAACGCCACCTTGCTGACATCGATGCTCTTGAGCCGGTTGCCGATGGTGATCATCGCAGGAACCGACGAAAGGCCGTTGTCGACGGTGAGGTTCTTGGTCACGACGTCGGCGATGGTCAGCATTTTGACCGGGTCCGACAGGGTGCCGTCGTCCTTGATCTTCCGGGTGAGGGAGGACAGGAAGCCTTGCTGGGCCTTGATCCGGCCAAGGTCGCCGCCGTCGCCGAAGGCGTGACGGGTGCGGAGGTATGCAAGGGCCTGCTCGCCCTTCACCTGGGACTTGCCCTTGGGAAGCCGCAGGCGGGAGTCGGGATCGAAGACGGCGTCGCTGATGCAGACTTCCACTCCGCCCACGGCGTTGGACAGCTCCTTGACGGCGTTGAAGTCGGCCATCATGAAGTGGTCCACCTCCATCCCGGTCAGCTTGTTGACGGTGTCCACGGCGCAGCCGATGCCCGCCTCTTTCATTGCCTCATTGATCATGATGCCGGTGCGGGCCGGGTACTGCTTGCCGGTCTTCTGGTCCGTGCACTTGGGGATGTCGACGAGCAGGTCGCGCGGAAAGCTGATGACGTTGACCCGTTTGTTGTCCTCCGAGATGTCCATGAGCATCATGACGTCGGAATTGCCGTAGCCGGTGGAATCCTCGGTGCTGCCGTAATTCGAATTCTTGCCGTCGCGGGTGTCGGAACCCAGAATCAGGATCTGCAGCCTGCCGGTGGCGTCGTCCGTAGTGTCGGTGCGGCTGTTGCCAGCCCCAAGGGCGGACGACGAAATGTTGGACTGCAGCCTGATGTACCAGTATCCGGCGAACGCCAGGCCGCCGATCAGAATGACGGAGACGACGGCGGTAGTCACCTTCAGCCACAGGGGCATGTGGCGCATACTCAAATGCCGGGCAGCGCCCAGGCGGGCGTCTTCGGCATGCCGGGCAGCTGGCTCGGGCCGGGCAGGTTTGCCTGGCCCCTGTGCGCGGTTGTCGCGGCGTAGCACCACAGGGTGTACCTTCCTCTAAAAACGGGATCCGGCCTATTTTAGTCGCCAAGGCTGGGAAAACGCCGGAAGCGTGCCGTGGGACCGGCGCCGGAGCGCCTGGCAGGGACCGGGCGGGGCCCGGCGGGGGCAGGGGGGCTAGAATCCGAGCTTGACCAGCTGCTTCGGATCGCGCTGCCAGTCCTTGGCCACCTTGACGTGCAGATCAAGGTAAATCCGGGCGCCGAGCAGCGCCTCAATCCCTTTGCGGGCGTTGGTCCCGACCTCCCGGAGCCGGGCGCCGCCCTTGCCGATGATGATGGCCTTCTGGGACGGCCTCTCCACGTACAGATTGACGCGGACATCGAGGAACGGCCGGTCTTCGGGGCGTCCTTCACGCGGAACGATCTCGTCAACGACCACTGCCAGGGAATGCGGCAATTCGTCGCGGACGCCTTCGAGCGCCGCTTCCCGGATGAGTTCGGCGATCATCACGGTCTCCGGTTCGTCCGTCAGGTGGCCGTCCGGATAGAGCGGCGGCGACGACGGCATATGGCTGATCAGGACGTCGGCCACGGTTTCGACCTGGAAGCCGTCGGTGGCCGAGACCGGGACGATGTCCTTCCAGCCGTCCTCGCCGAGGACCTCACGGCCCAGGGCGGCGACGGCCAGCAACTGCTCGGTCAGGGCCTGGCGGTCCACGGTGTCGGCCTTGGTCACGATCGCGATGATGGGCTTGTTGCCGACGGCGGCGAGCTGGGCGGCGATGAACTTGTCGCCCGGGCCGATCTTCTCGTTGGCCGGCAGGCAGAAACCGATCGCATCGACCTCGGCGAGGGTGTCGGCGACGAGTTCGTTGAGGCGCTTGCCAAGCAAGGTGCGCGGACGGTGCAGGCCCGGCGTGTCCACCAGTATCAGCTGGGCGTCATCGCGGTGGACGATGCCCCTGATCGTGTGGCGGGTGGTCTGCGGCTTGGCGGAGGTGATGGCGACTTTTTTGCCTACCAGCGCGTTGGTCAGCGTTGATTTTCCGGCGTTCGGCCGGCCCACCAGAACCGAGAACCCGGCGTGGAAACCGCCGGAGGGTGCGCCGCCGTCGGCCTTATTCTGCTTGCTCACGTGGAACTCCCTGTTGCAATGGTTCTGCCTTGTCGAGAAGGTCTTCAAGGTCAGTATCGTTCGGAACGGCGCCTTTTGGAACGGCGGCCGCAATGATGTGGCTGACGCGGTTTCGGCGGCCTTCCAGCCGCTCCGCCCGGAGCGAGACGCCGTCGACTTCCACGGTGCTGCCGACGATCGGGACGCGGCCCAGGGCCTTGGCCAGCAGGCCGCCCACGGTGTCCACTTCGTCGTCGTCGAGTTCGAGGTCGAAGAGCTCGCCGAGATCGTCGATGCTCATCCGGGCGCTGACCCGGTACGTGCCGTCGCCGAGGTCCACGACTTCGGCGCTTTCGGTGTCGTATTCGTCCACGATCTCGCCGACAAGCTCTTCAATCAGGTCTTCGAGCGTGACAAGGCCGGCCGTTCCGCCGTACTCGTCGATGACGATGGCAACGTGCGTGGACTCCTTCTGCAGCTCCCGCAGGAGGTCGCTCACGGGCTTGGAGTCGGGGACGTACCGGACCTCACGGGCCAGCGCGTCCACCAGTGGCGGTTCCTCTTCCGGGGCCAGGGCGTGGATGGCGGCTGCCACGTCCTTCAGATAGATGATGCCCAGGATCTGGTCGGTATTTTCTCCGATGACGGGAATCCGAGAGTATCCGGAACGGAGGAACAGCGACATCGCCCGGTGCAGGGTGGAGCCGGCGTCGATGCTCAGGATGTCGGTGCGCGGCACCATGACGGCGCGGACCAGGGTGTCCCCGAAATCGAAGACGGACTGGATGAGTTCGGCTTCGTTGTCCTCGATCATGTCCGACTCGGTGGCCCGGTCCACGAGCTCACGGAACTCTTCTTCGCTGAAGAACGCCTCGTCTCCCCCGGGCGCGCCGGGGGCCACAGCACTGCCTAGCCTGACGAGCCAGGCAGGAATGGGCCCGAGCACCCAAGCGAGGAACCTGATCAGCGGCGCTGAATACAGCACCACTCCGGCCGAGTGCGTGCGTCCCAGCTGCCGCGGAGAGACGCCGACGATCACGAAGCCGAGAACTGCCATGATGCCTGTCGCGGCCAGTCCGGCGAGCCAGACGTTGTCCAGCAGGCTGTAAAGCAGCACCGCAACCGCAACAGCAGAGGCCGTTTCGAACCAGATGCGCCAGAACCGGAGTGCGCGCATGTGCGTCATGGGCTGGTCCAGGATCCGGCGGAGCGCGGTGCCGCGGCTCTTCAGAAGTGCTTGTTCGCCATCATGGCGCGGAAGGAAACTGAACGCCGCCTCGGCGGCCGTCAGCAGTGCTGCGGCAGCGAGGAACACCAGCGCCATGCAGACAAGGAGCAGGGATATCACTTGATGGTCTCGGACGGAGCTTCTTTGCCGGTGAACGTCGCGAGCAGCTCACGCTGCAAGCCGAACATCTCTTCTTTTTCTTCCGGTTCCGCGTGGTCATAGCCAAGCAGGTGCAGGATCCCGTGCGTGGCGAGCAGCAGCATCTCGTCCTGGGTGGAGTGGCCGGCGTTGCGTGCCTGGACCTCTGCAACCTGGGGACAGATGGCGATGTCGCCCAGCATCCCCTGGGGCGTGGGCTTGTCCGGCGTGCCAGGCGTCAGTTCGTCCATCGGGACGGAGAGCACGTCCGTGGAGCCGGGCTCGTCCATGAGCTCGATGTGGAGTTTCTCCATGGCGGGCTCATCCACGAGCAGTATGGAGAGCTCGGCCTGGGGATGGATGTACAGCTGCTCGAAGATGAACCGGGACAGCGCCACGAGCTGGGCCTCGTCCACCTGGACGCCGGATTCGTTGTTTACTTCGATGCTCATGCGTGTTCTCCCCGCCGCTCCCGGGGAACGGAATGCTTGACCCGGTTTCGCTGCACTTCATCCCAGATGCTGTAGGCGTTGACGATGTCGCCGACCAGCCGGTGGCGCACCACGTCCGCCGCGTCCAGAACGGTAAAGTTGACATCGTCTATGCCCTGCAGGATCTCTTCGACAATCCGCAGTCCGGAGCGCGTTCCGAACGGCAGGTCCACCTGGGTGACGTCACCCGTGACCACCATCTTCGACCCGAAGCCAAGCCGGGTGAGGAACATCTTCATTTGTTCGGGAGTCGTGTTCTGGGCCTCATCCAGGATGATGAAGGCGTCGTTGAGCGTACGGCCCCTCATATAGGCAAGGGGGGCAACCTCGATGGTTCCCGCCGCCATGAGCCGCGGGATGGATTCGGGATCAATCATGTCGTGCAGGGCGTCGTACAGCGGCCTGAGGTAGGGATCGATCTTGTCGCTGAGCGTGCCTGGCAGGAACCCTAGCCGCTCGCCGGCTTCCACTGCCGGGCGCGTGAGGATGATCCGGCTGACTTCCTTTTGCTGCAGCGCCTGCACGGCCTTGGCCATCGCCAGGTAAGTCTTTCCCGTACCGGCCGGGCCGATGCCGAAGATCACCGTGTTGGTGTCGATGGCGTCCACGTAGTTCTTCTGGTTCAGCGTCTTGGGCCGGATGGTTTTGCCGCGGCTGGACAGAATGTCGTGGGTCAAGACGTCCACCGGGTTCTGCAGCGACTGGCTGCGCAGCAGGAGGACGAGCTGCTGGAGCACGGCAGGAGTGATCACCGTGCTGCGGGCCACAAGACCGCGCACTTCGTGAAGCAGCCGCATGATGCGCGGAACGTCGGCGGCAGGCCCGCTGATGGAGAGCTCGTTGCCCCGGACGTGGAAACTCACGGCCGGGTACTGCTCTTCGATGAAGCGGAGGGCCTCGTCGTGGCTGCCGAGGGACTGAACCATCTGATCAGAGTTGTCGAAGATGACCACCTCCGTCCGGACACCGGGCAGGGTATGCGGGAAGTCACCTGTGGTGCGGTCCCCGGTGTTGAGGCGGCGCTTTCCGTTTGCTGATTCAGTCATGGTGCTGGCCCGCAGGCCTCTGGTTCCCTCCAGTTCGAAATAACCCTTCTGAGTCCTTCCATCTTACGCCAGCGTGCGGGTGCCCTCACCGTCCGGTGCAGCGACAGCGGCAGCCTTTTCGGTAAGGGGGTTCCCGCATTTAGGTATCAACTTTGCATCGGCCTCATATCGTTCCCGTTGCAGTTCCGGCCCCGGCGGGCAAAGGCGCCCTGCGCCCGGGGGCCTTGTGCAATGCTGGAATGACAGACGGCGGGCATTGGTTCCGCCTGCCCGCAGCCGCCGGCGACACCCGTTGCCGGCCGCACTCGTCGGGCAACCTACCGGCCATTCGAAGGGATCAGGGACATCAGGGAGCCAGGAACCACCGGCCCGAAAGCAGCAGCGCGGATGCGTTCCGCGCTGGCGCTTGGGCTGCTTCCTGCCGCTTTGCTCCTGTCGGGGTGCGTCGCCGACCCTGATCCCGCGGTCACATCATCGAACGTTCCCTCCCAGTCGCTGAAGGCGGCGGGCACGGACGGCGTTCCCACCACCAGCGCCCCGTTGGAAACGATGCAGTCCTCCAACAAGGCGCCGGTCTACTGGATTGGGCGGAGCAACACCAACACCTTCCTGTACCGGGAGTTCCGGGATGTGCCGGACGAGGAAAACCCCATCACGCGGGCACTCCGGGCCATGATGTCCGAAACTCCGCTTGATCCGGACTTCTTTACGCCCTGGCAAAACCCCAAGAGCCTGGCCACGTCCATCTCCGGCACGAACGTGATCACCGTGGACGTTTCCGCCGACGCGTTCAACAGCAATCTCGACGCCGACATGGCGCAGCGGGCCATCCAGCAACTCGTGTACACCGCGACGGCTGCCGGGGCGAGCTCCGGCCTGATCGACGCCGGCCAGCAGATTGAAGTGGTGATCCTTGTGGATGGCCACACCGATTACCTGGCGTTCAAGCACGTCAAGCTTGGCGCCCCCATGGCACGCAGTGCCGGGATGGTGGCCCCGGTGTGGATCATTGACCCCCAGGAGGGGGTGGACGTCGCCGACGGCCGCGTCAAGATCAACGGCCGCAGCACGGTTCCCGGTGGCAAGCTACGCTGGCAGATCCTGAAGGTGCAGGAGAACGGCGACAAGGAGAAGTACCTTAACGGCGAGGCCACCGCGGCCGCGGCGGCGGATGCTTCAGGAGTCTTCGGCCTGACGGTCAACCTGGCCCCGGGAAACTACGAGATCCGCGTCTCGCAGATCGATCGCAGGCAGGCAGACGACGAACTCAACGTGGACACCCGGGGCTTCGCGGTCCGCTGACAGCTGCTGCCGGACAGCGCCTGCTGCCGGATCGCGTGTACTACCTGACCGCCGCTACCAGCGGCCCAAAACATCACTTGCGATGACGACGCCGGCCGGCCCGGCCGTGGATGACCGCAGCACGTGCGGTCCCAGGAGAGCGGTCACGGCGCCGGCGCTGCACAGTTTGGTGACTTCGCGCGGGCTGATGCCCCCTTCGGGCCCTACGATCAGGAGTATCTCCTGAGGGCCATCCGCCGGCAGGCCGGCCGCACGCCAGGCCTCCAGCACCCCGCGCAGTGGCTTCACCGCATCTTCGTGGAGGATCACAGCAAGGGCGGCTTCGGCCACATGCGCGGCCAGTCCCTGGGTGTCGACGGCGGCACGCACCTCCGGGATCCAGGCCCGCCGTGCCTGCTTGGCGGCGGCGGACACGGCGGACTGCCACTTGGCGTGGGCCTTGGCCGCCCGCTCGGCCTTCCACCTCACGATCGAACGTTCCGACTGCCACGGGACGACTGCGTCGATGCCAAGCTCCGTGGACGTCTCGATCGCCAGTTCGTCACGGTCGCCCTTGGCAAGGGCCTGGACCAGCACCAGGCGAACGCCGGGCCGGTCTTCAATCGTGACGGAAGAACACTCCACGGTCAGTTCTCCCGGCGCTACTCGCTCCACTGTCCCGGTGAGGCGCCGGCCGGCACCGTCGGCGATGTCGACCGCCTCCCCCACGGCCAGCCGTTTGACTGTCACGGCGTGCCGCGCTTCCGCTCCGTCCAGCACGAACAGCGAGCCGGGATGGGCGCCGTCGAGCGTTCCGGCGGCGGTGAAAAATACGGGGTTGCTCACCGCTACAGGTTACCGAGGCGGTCCCGCAGCTTCGCGAAGACGCCGCCGCTGGCGGCGAGCTTGCCCTCGGAGAACTGCTCGCCGCGGAGCTTGGCCAGCTGACGCATCAGGTCTTCCTGGGCCGGATCGAGCTTGGATGGCGTCTCGACCTGCAGGTGCACCTTGAGGTCGCCGCGGCCGTAGCCCCGGAGGTGCGTGACCCCGAGGCCGCGGAGGGTGATGATCTCGCCGGACTGGGTACCCGCCTTGACGTCGATTTCCTGCTTTCCGTCGAAGGTGTCCAGGCTCATCTCTGTGCCCAGGGCCGCAGCCGTCATGGGGATGTTGAACGTGGCGTGGAGGTCGTCGCCGTCGCGGACGTAGGTGGGGTCGTTGTTGACCCGGATTTCCACGTAGAGGTCGCCGGAAGGACCGCCGGCCGGGCCGGCTTCGCCCTGCCCGGAAAGCTGGATGCGCGTGCCGGTGGCGACGCCCGCAGGAACCTTGATGGTCAGCGACCGGCGGCTGCGGATGCGGCCCTGGCCGTTGCACTCGTTGCAAGGGTCCTTGATGACGGTGCCAAAGCCTTCGCAGGAACCACAGGGGGCCGTCGTCATGACCTGGCCGAGGATGGAGCGCACTGCGCGCTGGACCTGGCCGCTGCCGCCGCAGATGTCGCAGCGTTCAGGGTGTGTGCCTTCGCGGCAGCAGGAACCCTCGCAGGTGGGGCAGGTGACGGCAGTGTCGACTTCCAGCTTCTTGTTGGCGCCGAAGACTGCGTCACGCAGGTCGATCCGAACGCTGATGAGGGCGTCCTGTCCCCTGCGCACCCGGGAAGCCGGGCCCGAGGTTCCGCCGGCTCCGAAGAAGGTGTCGAATATATCCTGGAACGCGAAGCCCTGGCCGGCGTAATTGCCGCCGCCGAAGCCGTTGTCCGTGCCATTCTCGTTGCCCGTGGTGTCATAGACCCTGCGCTTCTGCGGGTCGGACAGCACTTCGTAGGCGTGGGTGACGGCCTTGAACCGTTCCGAGGCGTCCTCCCCCGGGTTGACGTCCGGGTGCAGGGTGCGGGCCAGCTTGCGGTAGGCCTTTTTGATCTCTTCTCCGGTGGCTTCCGGGGAGACTCCAAGAACGTCGTAGTGGCTGCTCAAAGTTCGTATCTCTTCCTGGTTGTGTTGCCTGGGGTGCGGGGTTCACTGGGCCGTGGGGTCACGGTCCGAGAATCCTCGAAAGGTAGCGGGCCACCGCACGGACGGCGGCCATGGTGGTGGGATAGTCCATCCGGGTGGGCCCAAGGATGCCGATCTTCGCGGTGGCGTCCGGTCCGTAGCCGGTGGCAACCACCGACGCCTCCGCGAGTCCGTCGTAAGGGTTCTCCCTGCCGATGCTCACGGCCACTCCGCGGGGGTCCTGCGCCATGTCGCTGAGGAGGCGCAGCATGACCACCTGCTCCTCGAGGGCCTCGAGAACGGGTCCGATGCTGAGCGGGAAGTCCACGTTGGACCTGGCCAGGTTCGCGGTGCCGGCCATGACCATCCGGTCTTCCCTGCTGCTGTGCGCGAGCCCTTCCAGGGCCTTGCTCAGGGCGACGGCGGCCGGACGCTCCGCCGGAGCGCAGCCCGCCACGACAGCGGCGAGGTGGTGCGGCAGCATGGTCAGTGCTGTGCCTGCGACGCCCGTGAGGAACCGGGTCCGCAGCGCGGTCAGCGTGTCGTCGCCGAGTTCCTGGCCGACGTCGATGACCCGCTGCTCGACCTTCCCGGAGTCGGCGATCAGCACGATGAGGACCTTCCGGGGGGCGAGCTGCACAAATTCAATGTGCCGCACCACGGCGCGGCTCAGGTGCGGGTACTGCACGACGGCGACCTGGTTGGTCAGTTGCGCGAGGAGCCTTACCGTCCGGTCCAGGACGTCGTCGAGGTCGTCGGCCCCCTCCAGCAGTGACTGGATGGCCCGGCGCTCGGCCTGAGACAGAGGTTTGACGGCCGAAATCTGGTCCACGAAGAGCCGGTAGCCCTTGTCGGTGGGAATCCTGCCGGCGCTGGTGTGCGGAGCGGTGATGAGCCCCTCGTCTTCGAGCGCCGCCATGTCATTGCGGATGGTGGCGCTTGAGACCCCAAGATGGTGGCGCTCGACGAGGGCTTTCGATCCCACGGGCTCCCGGGAATGGACATAGTCCTCGACAATGGCGCGCAGCACCTCGAGCTTGCGTGGCTCGCTCACAGTCCACCTCCGATCGACCGTTACTGGGCAGGGGCAGGGGGCGCCCGACAAACCCATCGTTAGCACTCGACATGCCTAAGTGCTAACAAGTCTAATATGAGACCGCCCGTTGTTAGCATTGGTACCGCTCCGGGCGAAATTCCGGGCAGATTCCGCCGGAGGCCGGTTCCAGGCCCGTGGCGGCAACTTCCTAGTGCAAAGCGGTGTGAACTATGCATTACCAGACCTGGGGCCCGCAGGACATTGCAGCGCCCGCCAAGAACGATTTGCCGGAGGTCCCGGTCGAGCGCGGAATGGTGCTGGAAGACGTCCAGTCCGGCTGGGTCGGGGCGGTGACGCGAGTGGAGAAGTCCGGCGGCATGCACGTCGTGGCGCTCGAGGACCGCCGCGGCAAGTCACGGTCCTTCAGGCTCGGGTTCGGGTTCCTGCTGGAGGGCAGGCCCATCCGGCTAATGCCGCCGGCACCGGCGGCCAAACGCGCAGGTTCCGCCACGGCCGCCCGCACGGCTTCGGGTTCGGTCCGGGTGGAGGGCCAGCGTGCCCAGGTTGCCAAGGCCAGCCGCATCTGGGTGGAAGGCAAGCACGACGCCGAACTGGTGGAAAAAGTCTGGGGCGACGACCTCCGGGTGGAGGGAATCGTCGTCGAGCCCCTGCACGGCATCGACGACCTGGCCGGCGCGGTTGCCGCGTTCCGCCCAGGTCCCGGGCGGAGGCTGGGGGTCCTTGTGGACCACCTCGTCTCGGATTCCAAGGAGTCCAGGATCGCAGAAGCCGTCATGGCCTCGCCCGGTGCGGCCGGGAACGTGCTCATTGTGGGCCACCCGTACGTGGATGTCTGGCAGGCCATCAGGCCGTCCGTCCTGGGCATCGCGCAGTGGCCGGTGGTCCCCAGGGGCACCGACTGGAAGACCGGGATCCTCACGGCCTTCGGCTGGCCGCACTCCACGAAGGAAGACATCGGCCTGGGCTGGCAAAAGCTCCTCGGTGCGGTCCGGACCTACGCCGATCTGGAACCGGCCCTGCTGGGCCGGGTGGAAGAGGTCATCGACTTCCTTACGGTGCCCTAGGGACCTGCCGGGACCGCCGATTTCGACGCCCGGCCCCATCCAAAGACCGTTTATTACCCGGCCGCGATCTCTTCGACAGCCTGGGCTAGAGCCTTCATGGATTCAGGACCACCATGCCCCTCGCCCTCGACGATGACGAGATGGCTGCCTTTCCAGCGCTGGTGAAGCTTCCAGGCGGTGATGACAGGGCCGCTGATGTCCCGGCGACCATGAATGAGGTAGCCGGGAATTCCGTCGAGCTCATGAACCCGCCGCATGATTTCCTGCCCTTCAGCCAGGAATCCGTCGTTGGACCAATAGTGGGTGACCAGCAGCGCGAACGTCATGCGCTCGCGCTCGTCGTCGAACATGGGGCCAGGCTGCCAGTACGGGTCCAGGGAAATGTGCGTGGACTCCCAGCGCTCCCAGGCCAAGGCGGCGGACCGGGCATCGTCGCGGTCCACACCGGCCAGCCGGCGGGCGTAGGCATCCACTACACGTTCGCCCGGGTTTGCCTTGGCGGCATGTGCGAAGTCCTCCCAGGCTTCGGGGAAGATACGTCCGACGCCGTCGGTGATCCACCCCACCTCGTCGCGGCTTGTCGCTGTGACCGCCACCAATCCGATGCCAAGTACCCGATCAGGATGCCTGAGCGCGTAGGCGAGAGCGAGCGTGCTGCCCCACGAGACGCCGGTGACAATCCACTTCTGGATTCCGAGGTGCCCGCGCACCGCTTCGATGTCGTCGAGCAGGGCCTGCGTGGTGTTCTGGGACAGGCGGCCGAGGTCGTCCTGGACTGTCGGAAGGCTTTTTCCGCACCCGCGCTGGTCCAAACCTATGGTCCAAAACCGGGCCGGGTCGTGTCGCTTCCGGTAGCCCCCTTTGCCAAGGGAGCCGCCTGGGCCTCCGTGCAGGTACAGGACCGGCACACCTTTGGGATCCCCTGTGCCTTCCCAGTAGATCTTCGCGTGGGGTACGTCCACCCAGCCGTTAGTTGTCTCCGCGCCCTCATCGATCACCCGCTCAACGATATGGGAACATTGGCGCTTGTCACGGTCGGCAGGCCATCGCAGCGAACCCTGAACGATGCCGGCCCAAGGCGCCAGCTCCGGCGTATCATGGGTCGCGGAACGGAAGGTAAGCGGGGCCGGTTAGCATGACCAACGATCACGAACGCAACGAAGCGCCGGCGGGAAACGTTGCTCTCGTGACCGGTGCAAGCCGGGGAGTCGGCCGGGGCATCGCACGTGGCCTTCTGGCAGCAGGGTTCCGCGTTTACGGCACTGGCCGCTCGATCGACCAGGCGGACCTGCCGCTGGAGATACGCCGCCTGCAATGCGATCATCTCAACGACGACGAGACTGCACGTGTGTTTGAAGCGATCCGGTCCGAGTGCGGATGCCTCGATCTCCTCGTCAACTGCGCCTGGGGCGGCTACGAGAACATGGTCGAAGGGGGCGCCTTCACGTGGGCTGCGCCGTTCTGGGATCAACCGCCGCATCGCTGGACCGGCATGATGGACGCCGGTGTGCGCGCGGCATTTGTATGTTCGTCGCACGCGGCGCGCCTAATGACGCCGCGGCACCGCGGCTTGATCATCAACATCAGCTTCTGGTCTGCGCAGCGTCACCTCGGCAACACGATCTACGGCATCGCAAAAGCAGCGACGGACAAGATGACGTCCGACATGGCCGTCGAGCTGAAACCGTTCGCTATTCCGGTAATCTCGCTCTATCCCGGCTTGGTTCGAACCGAGTCGGTCCTGGCAGCGGCGGAAAGTGGTGCGTTCGATCTCTCGACCAGCGAAAGTCCTGAGTTCATCGGCCGCGTGATCAATGCGCTGTTCCACGACCCGAAGCTGATCGCGCGGACCGGCCAGGTGCTTGTCGCCGCCGCGGTTGCGAAGGATTTCGGCGTATTGGACATCGACGGAAATTCACCGCCTGCGCTGACACTTGCGGACCTCCATGACGTTCAATAGTTTCCACGCCCCGACGCTCCAAACGCCGCAGTCCCGGCGACCGCCCGCATGAACTACATGGCCCGGCGCTGAGCCGCGGCGGTACATTGTGTGCATGGGACCTCGTGCTTCAGGCCGTCGAGATTTACTCGCTGATCGGCTCTTGGGTGTCGCGGAGTTCAGCCACGCGCACTGGTTCTTCGGCAATCTCTATGAGGCCCTCGTTAAAGTCCCGCACCGGGTCGCGGCCTCGGAAGCAAGCCGTGAACTCCCTCGGTCGCCCTTTGGATCGGGAAGCCCCGGCCGCTACTACGTGCCGATCGCCCCGATCAACGCCCCTGTGGCCATTGCTGCCCTCGTTGCAGGGTGGAATCATTCCAACAGCAGGGTCTGGCTGGTAGTGGCTGCCGCCAGCTCCACGGCCGGTGCGGCCGCTACCGCGTATCTGCTTCGGTTCATCAACCCCGACCTGTTCTTCAGTCCACAACCGCTCAGCCAGCTGCGCCGCAAACCGTTGTTGAGGCGGTGGTACAGGGTCCACGCCCTCAGGCTCACGGCCAGCGCCGTTTCCCTGGCAGCTATCCACCAGGCCCGGACAATTCAACTCAGAAGCCGCATTGGCTGACTGAGCCATCGTCGCCAATCGTCGGGCTGATCAACTTTCGGGACTTCTGTGCCGCCAATCTTAGCGACCCCTCTGGGAATGGAGGCCGGCCGGTTCTGCCCGCCTGCGCAAATGCGTAGCCGCAGGGGCAGAAAGTCAGGTAGAGATTACGCGTGCCCTGCAGACGCATGAGGCGTTGACTGTTAAGAGGGCGGAAGCAATGTTGAAGCCCTTCGGGCTCAGGCCGCCGGCGTCAGGATGGTTTCCGGGCAGGTTCGTCCGGAGCGAGACGGGCCGGCGGCGTGAGTGCCCCAAGTCGCCTACACCCTACTCCACCAATTAGCTAGACTGGCGGCATGACGCCGCAGGAACTCGCTAACCTGGCCCATCTGCGCCGGGCCCGCGACCTGATCGATCGCGAGTACGCCCGGCCCCTTGACGTGCCCACCATGGCCGCCGGCGCCCTCATGTCGCCGGCGCACTTCTCCCGCCAGTTCAAGGCCGCCTACAGCGAGACCCCGTACAACTACCTCATGACGCGGCGGATTGAGCGGGCCATGGCCCTGCTGCGCGCCGGGATGAGCGTGACCGATGCCTGCATGGAGGTCGGTTGCACCTCGCTGGGTTCCTTCAGCTCACGCTTCACCGAGATCGTGGGCATGACACCCAGCGCATACCGGGCCCGCGAACACCATGCAGTGAAGGCTATGCCGTCGTGCATCGCCAGGCAGCACACACGGCCCGATCGCAAGCCGAGCAGGATTGAAGAAGCGTCCCCGCGACCCCTGCAATAGCGTGTGAGATATGAACATTTCACTTCAGTACTCACACATCACAGTCAACGACCTCGACGAATCGCTCGCGTTCTACCGTGACGTTCTAGGCCTGGACGTGCGCAACGACGTCGGCTCCGACGGACACCGCTGGGTCACTCTCGGCAGCGCTGCCCAGCCCGATCTGGAGCTCGTGCTGTCCGTCCCGCACGCCGGCCGCTCCCGGGACGACGGCGACGCGTACCAGCAGCTGCTCACCAAGGGCGTCCTGCCCAACATCGTCTTCCGCACGGACGATCTCGACGCCACGTTCGAGGCGGTCCGGGCCGCCGGCGCGGAGGTCCTCCAGGAACCCATCGTCCAGCCATGGGGCCCGCGCGACTGTGCCTTCCGCGACCCTTCCGGCAATATGATTCGCTTCAACCAGGCCTGAATCGGGCGGGCGCGCCCCGCCCTCTCACCGCTCTGAATGCCGCTGAAGTAGTACGACGACGGGACGTCACCGTGGGCTTGAATTCGCCGGGTGCCCAGGGTGGCGTTCCGTCGCCATGACCACCTACCGTCGTGCTGCACCTTGTAAGACAGGATGATGATGCCGCTCTTGAGGACCTCCGGCAATGAATAATCTGCGCAGCTCACGATTCCGAGCTGCCACGCGCGAGCGGCCGGTCACCGCCGTCGTCTGCTGACGTCAGGTCCGCCGAATCCTCCGGTTCCCAGCGCAGCAGGTCTCCAGGCTGGCAGCCGAGCGTCTCACACAGTGCGGCGAGCGTCGTAAAGCGCACCGCTTTGGCTCGACCGTTCTTGAGCACCGCCAGGTTGGCGGGCGTGATTCCGACGCGGTCCGCGAGGGTGCCCACGGACATCTTACGTTTGGCCAGCATCACGTCGATGTCGACGACGATCGGCATCAGATCACCTCGTCCAGCTCTGTCCGCAGGTGATGCGCCTCGGCTTCGCGGGTGACCGCTTGGTCGAGCAGCGCCCGAAGCACGAGGACGATCAACGCCATCCCGGCGATCATCACGGACGCTCCGCAGATCAGGAGGACGACGCCGGGCGGAACGGCTTCACCCGGCGCGAGGATGACGGCAAGTCCGAACATGAGCAGGGAGGCGGCCGCGACTGCACCGAACACGACGTCCACGTACCGGAACGCGGCATGGGAAAACACCGTTCCCCGACCCACCATCGTCAGCAAGCGCCACACGCACAGCAGTGTGACCTGGATGGTCATGATACCCAGAACCGCTATGACGAGGAGCGGTACGCGCACACCGGCTGCCTCCGGGCCGAGTTCCTCCAGGTCGACGGCCAGTAGCGGCACCATTACGACCTGCACGAACAGCGGGCCGGCGAGCACCATCGCTAGCACCATGCGAAGCGTAAGGATGGTCAGCTTTCCCACAATGTCTCCTATTACATCGAACAACAGTGAGATTCTCTCGATAAACGGTAGGTCAAGCAAGTGAATCCCCCGCCCGAGCCGGGTCCGGCTGCAGGTCGAATCGACTGCTTCTGGCGAAACTTCGTGACGGAGCCGCGAAGCGGGGCCCTATCCGGTGATGTCGCTTCCATGCAAGCATGAGGGCACTGAAAGTGCAGAGTGAGGGGACTCGATGAAATCCAACGAACTGTTGCTGGACGCCTTCGTCCGGATCCGTGACACCGTCGCCGCCACTCTTGAAGGGGTCGACGACGAGTCCCTGGTCCGTCGGCCCGGAGGCGCCGGAAACTCGATCGCGTGGTTGATCTGGCACCTCAGCCGGGTGGAGGACGCGCAGGTCTCCTCCCCAGCCGGCCTGGAACAAGTCTGGACCTCGCAGGGGTTTGCCGCCCGGTTCGGCCTGCCGCTGCCCGAACGTGACACCGGCTACGGCCATTCGACCGGCCAGGTCGATGCGGTGCAGGCGACGCCGGAGCTGTTGCTCGAGTACCACGAGGCCGTTCACCGGCAGACCGCGGAGTTCCTAAGAAGTCTCGGCGACGAGGATCTCGACCGCATCGTTGACAGGCGCTGGGACCCGCCCGTCACTCTTGGTGTGCGGCTGGTCAGCACGATTGCCGATTGCCTCCAGCACGTGGGGCAGGCCGCCTACGCCAAAGGGTTGAACGCCGCTCACGGCTAGAGGAACAGTCGCGCTTGGCTTGGCCTGGCGACGGCCCTGCTGGGCGGTCGTCCATTCCGCGCCGGACCCAGTATTCTTGGAAAGGCGCCTTTGCGCTGCCGCCGTCCGGTGCCACCGGCCGGCCACAAACCTGAACCACCGGCAATATCGCACCAACGCAAGTTTAAGGAAGACACCGTGGCAGAAGACGCTCGCGACCGCAGGGAGCCCCAGTCGGGCCCGGACCTGCCCCAGTACCATGGCGTTCCTGCCAACGCGCTTCCGCTCACCGCAAGCGAGGACAGGCAGTGGGCAACACTGGCCCACTTCGGCGGCATCCTCGGCTGCGTGCCGGCGCTGCTCATCTACCTGATTTTCCGCGACCGCGGGCCGTTCACCGCCCAGGAATCCAAGGAAGCCCTAAACTTCACGCTGCCTCCCACCATCGCGGCCTTCCTGGCCAACATCCTGGTGCTGCTCCCTGTGGTGGGCAATCTGTTCGCCGTGCTCGCAACGCTGATCTGGATTGCACTTGCCTGTTTCTCGGTGTCAGCCGGCATCCACGTCAACCGGGGCCAGCCGCACCGCTACCAGTACAACCTGCGCTGGATCAAGTAGCCGCCCAGGCAGCAGCGGCCCCTGACCCCGTCCGGGGTCAGGGGCCGCTGCTTTGTTCAGCGGGTTCCGCCTTCTGGGGGTGTGGCTTCCAGCGGTTTAGTCGGGCAGGATACGGCGCACGACGGCATCAGCCAGGAGCCGGCCCTTGAGCGTCAGGATCAGCCGGCCCTTGAACGCTTCGGCGGGTGCCACGAGGCCGTCGGCAATGAGTCCGGCCACAGCGTGCTTTCCCGAGGCCGACAGCGAGCTGACCGCAAGTCCCGAGGCGAGACGGGCCTCCAGCATGACTTTTTCCACGTCGCGCGTTTCGGCGTCGAGCGTCTCGCGTCCCGCAGCAGGCGACACTGCGGCGGTCAGCCTGTTCGCATAGGCGGTGGGGTGCTTGACGTTCCACCAACGCACGCCGCCCACGTGGGAATGCGCGCCCGGTCCGATCCCCCACCAGTCGTCCCCGCGCCAGTAGGCAAGGTTGTGCCGGCACGCCTGTCCGGGAGTGGCGGACCAGTTGCTGACCTCGTACCAGTGGAGGCCGGCGTCGGAGATCATCTGGTCGGCGAGCTCATACTTGGCGGCGTGGTCGTCGTCGTCGATCCCGGGAACTTCACCCCGGCGGATCTGCGCCGCAAGCTTGGTCCCGTCCTCCACGATCAGCGCGTAGGCGCTGATGTGATCGGGCCGGTAGGACAGCGCCGTCTCCACGGAAAAGCGCCAGTCCTCCAGCGATTCACCCGGCGTGCCATAAATCAGGTCGAGGCTGACGGCGAGTCCCGCGTCCCGCGCCCACTGCACCACCAGCGGCACGCGGCTCGGTGTGTGCGTGCGGTCGAGGACCTTCAGGACGTGCGGCACGGCCGACTGCATTCCGAACGAAACCCGGGTGAAGCCGGCGTCGGCCAGGAGCTGGAGTGATTCCGGTGTGACGGAGTCCGGATTGGCCTCCGTGGTCACCTCGGCGCCGGGTTCGATGCCCCACTGGCTTACGGCAGCGCCCAGAATTCTGGCCAAATCCTCCGCGGGCAGCAGCGTGGGGGTGCCCCCGCCAAAAAAGACAGTGCGGAGCTTGCGCTCCGGCAAACCGGACTCCTTCAGGGCCCGCGCGGCGAACTCCACCTCGGCAATGGCCGTCGACGCGTACGCATCCTGGGATGCCCCGCCGCCGAGCTCGGTCGCCGTGTAGGTATTGAAGTCGCAGTAGCCGCAACGGACGGCGCAGAAGGGGATATGGACGTAAAGCCCGAATCCCCGCCGGGCGGCGCCGTCGGCAGCCTGCTGCGGGAGCAGGCCGTCCGACGGCGCGGGGTCACCGAGGGGTAGAACGCTAGGCACTGGAGCAGTCTCCGGAGGTTCCGGCCACGGTCATCACTACTTCTTGGCCTTGTCCTTGGATTCGTCCGTGGTGAGAGCCGCGATGAAGGCTTCCTGCGGCACTTCCACACGGCCCACCATCTTCATGCGCTTCTTGCCTTCCTTCTGCTTTTCCAGCAGTTTGCGCTTGCGGGTGATGTCACCGCCGTAGCACTTGGCAAGGACGTCCTTGCGGATGGCGCGGATGCTTTCGCGGGCGATGATCCGGGAACCGATGGCCGCCTGGATGGGCACCTCGAACTGCTGGCGGGGAATGAGTTCGCGCAGCTTGCCGGTCATCATCACGCCGTAGGCGTACGCCTTGTCCCGGTGGGTGATGGCGCTGAAGGCATCCACCTGTTCGCCCTGGAGCATGATGTCCACCTTGACCAGATCGGCCACCTGCTCGCCGTCGGCTTTCCAGTCAAGCGAGCCGTAGCCGCGCGTCTTGGACTTGAGGATGTCGAAGAAGTCAAAGACGATTTCGGCCAACGGCAGGCGGTACCGGATTTCCACCCGGTCCTCGGAGAGGTAGTCCATGCCGCCCATGACGCCACGGCGGCTCTGGCACAGCTCCATGATGGCCCCGACAAACTCGTTCGGGGCGAGAATGGTGGCAGACACCATCGGCTCGCGGACTTCAGCGACCTTGCCGGTGGGGTATTCACTGGGATTGGTGACATGGACGACCTTCTTGTCCTCCAGTGTCACTTCGTACTCCACGTTGGGGGCAGTGGAGATCAGATCCAGCTTGTACTCGCGTTCGAGGCGCTCACGGGTGATTTCCAGGTGCAGCAGCCCCAGGAAGCCCACACGGAATCCGAAGCCCAGCGCGGCCGAGGTTTCCGGCTCATAGATCAGCGCGGCGTCGTTGAGCATCAGCTTCTCCAACGCATCGCGGAGCACCGGGTAGTCGGTGCCGTCCAGCGGATAGAGGCCGGAGAAGACCATGGGCTTGGCGTCGGCATAGCCGCTGAGGGACTCCGCGGCAGGCTTGGCCAGGTTGGTCACGGTGTCGCCGACCTTGGACTGGCGGACGTCCTTCACGCCGGTGATCAGGTAGCCCACTTCGCCGACGCCCAGGCCCTTGGAGGGTGTGGGCTCCGGGGCGCTCACGCCGATCTCGAGGAGTTCGTGGGTGGCGCGGGTGGACATCATCTGGATCCGCTCACGCGGGTGCAGCATGCCGTCAACCACGCGGACGTACGTGACGACACCGCGGTAGGTGTCGTAGACAGAGTCGAAAATCATGGCGCGGGCAGGGGCGTTGGGATCGCCTACGGGGGCGGGCAGATCTCGCACGATCTTGTCCAACAGAACCTCGACGCCAGCGCCGGTCTTGCCCGAGACACGGAGCACATCGTCCGGGTCGCCGCCGATGAGGCTGGCGAGTTCCGCCGCGTACTTCTCGGGCTGGGCCGCGGGGAGGTCGATCTTGTTGAGGACCGGAATGATGGTGAGGTTGTTCTCCATCGCCAGGTACAGGTTGGCGAGGGTCTGGGCCTCGATGCCCTGAGCCGCGTCCACGAGCAGGACTGCGCCTTCGCAGGCGGCCAGCGATCGGGAGACCTCGTAGGTGAAGTCGACGTGGCCGGGCGTGTCAATCATGTTCAGGGCGTAGCTGGTGCCCTCAACTTCCCACGGCATCCGGACAGCCTGCGACTTGATGGTGATGCCGCGCTCACGTTCGATATCCATGCGGTCCAGATACTGGGCCTTCATGTCGCGGGACTGAACGACGCCGGTGTACTGCAGCATGCGGTCGGCCAGGGTGGATTTACCGTGGTCAATGTGCGCAATGATGCAGAAGTTCCGAATGATGGCCGGATCTGTCGCGGCGGGCACCGGGGCGGTGCGGGCCATGGGAGACACGCAGGGTCCTTACTGTTGGCATTTCCGCGGCGTCATTCCGGCCGTACTCGGGCCATCCTGATGCTGCCGCATATCTGAACCTCTAGTCTCCCACGTTCGGGCCCCCCGCCGTACATTCCGCATGCCACACAGATGTGGGTGTCCTGGGCGCACTGACAGGGCGGCGGTATCGTTGCCGGCATGGCTCTGAACTTCCGTACCCTCGGCAACGCCGTCCGGGCTTCGCTTCGCTTCCTCGCCGGCTCCCCAGCCCGGAAGCCGGACCCGAAGGGGACACCGCGGCCCGGGAGGAACAACGCACCGGGGCAGGCGGGTGCCCGGGCGGGAACCGCGGGCTTGTCGGCCCCATATCCGGGCGATTTCCGCGGCACGGCGGCCCTGCGATACTCCCCCTCCCCCGATGGCCGGCCCGATCCCGGTGAGGTGGTGTGGACCTGGGTCCCCTATGAAGAGGACCATTCCCGCGGGAAGGACCGCCCCGTCCTGCTGGTTGGAAACCACGGACGCTATCTGCTCGGCCTGATGCTGACCAGCAAGGACCACGACGGCCATCCACGCGGGAGCCGCGACTACGTCGACATCGGCAGAGGGCCGTGGGACCGGCAATGGCGTCCCAGCGAGGCCAAACTCAACCGCGTCCTCCAGATCCGCCCTTCGGACATCAGGCGGGAGGGCGCAGTTCTGGACCGGAGCCAATTTTTCCTGGTGGCCGATGCGTTGAGGGAACACCACGGCTGGAAGTGATGTCCCGGAATCGATGATTGGGCGCGCCGGAGCTGGACAAATGGCGTCTTCAGCACGGATTCTGCTACTATTCATAGCTGTGTGTCCGTGCAGGTCGACGGCCACTCATGGTTGGTCGCCATAGGTATCCCCACGCCGCTCAGTCAATGGCCAACCTGAAAGCCCTCTAGACCATTTCCGCATTAAAAAGAGAGTTCACACGTGGCAAATATCAAGTCCCAGAAGAAGCGCATCCTGACCAACGAAAAGGCTCGCCTGCGCAACAACGCAGTCAAGTCCGAGCTGAAGACGGCCATCCGCGCCGTCAACACAGCCGTTGAGTCCACCGACAAGGATGCCGCTGCTACTGCGCTCGTTACTGCCAGCCGTAAGCTGGACAAGGCTGTCAGCAAGGGTGTTCTTCACAAGAACAACGCTGCAAACCGCAAGTCGGCGATCTCCAAGAAGGTCAACGCACTCTAAGGTTTTCCAGTTCAACTGAACTGATGCTTGTGGCCGGCACCATTGGTGCCGGCCACATCTCTTTAACGTGCCCAGCCCCTCCGGCGGCGGTGACGGTGGCGGCGAGCGGTGGTTAGCGGCGGCGGGCAGCCGTCGAGATCACCGTGACAGCGTGCTCCACCGCGTAGACGGGGTCACGCGAGAGGCCCTTGACCTGCGCGTCGGCCTCTGCCGTCACCTGGATGGAACGGGCCAGGCCTTCAGGCGTCCATCTCCGGACGTCACGCTGCGCCTGTTCCACGAGCCACGGCTGCATGCCGAGGTGTTTGGCAATCTGCGCTGAGGACCCTTGGGCGCCGGCTACTTTGGCGACGGTCCGCAGCTTCGCGGCCAGTGCCGCCACCAGCGGAACCGGGTCAGCCCCCGTGGCCAGAGCATGGCGCAGGGTGGACAGCGCCACCGGCCCGTTGCCGGCCATGGCTGCGTCCGCCACTTTGAAAGCGGTGGCCTCGATCCGGCCGCCGTAATAGCGCTCAACCATTTCTGCGTCCACCGCCGTCGAGGCGTCGGAAATAAGCTGGCTGCAGGCCGCAGCGAGTTCGGACAGACTGGCGCCAACGGCGTTCACGAGGGACTGCACCGCTTCAGGTTCGATGCGCCGGGATGCTGCCTTGAACTCCGACACCACGAACGCGGTCTTCTCCGCATCCTTCTTCAGCGGCTGGCAGTCAACAACAGGCCATCCCCCTGCTTTGACCGCGTCCAAGAGCTTCTTGCCACGGACTCCCCCGCCGTGCCGAAGGACCAGAACCGCGTCCTGTTCCGGGCGAGCCAGATACGTCAGTCCGTCAGCGAGAAAAGCGTCGTTCATCGACTCCAGGCCTTCGACCTCGATCAGCTTGCTCTCTCCGAACAGGGACGGACTGACGTTCATGGCGAGCGACCCGGGCTCATAATTTCCTGCGTTGAGCCGGGAGAGCTCGACGTCCGGAGCGGCGGCCCGGACCTGCGAGCGGACCCGGTCCATGGCACGGATGCCCAGGTATTCCTCCGGACCCGTGATCAGCACCACTCCCGCTGGCGTCACGTCCCGCCAGGTGGCCGAATTCGTCGCCGACGTCTTGGATCGTTGGGGCTGGGCAGCGGCCACTGTTGGTTCCTCCCGGGATACGGATTGCAGACTCTAAGCCTGCCACGGCGCAACGGCTGCACCAAGCCGCGCCGGGCGGAGCGGGCCGAGCCGCGCCGTCGGGTCCTTCGTTGAAGCACCTGCTCCAGCGAAGCTGCAGTGGCGCGGTGGGCGGCAAAAATGAGCCCTCGTGTTTGGGCCGGGTGGGCAGCCTGCCAGACGGCAATCAAGGTCAAGGCAGAAAACAGCACCATGGTGAGCAGCCCGAACGCCCCCTCGGGCCAGGGCGGAGCCGCACCGGGAAAACCGGCGGCGAACCTGGCCACCCCGGCGACGCCTGACGCGAAGAAGCCGGCAACGCCGATCAGTGCCGTGGCCAGCCACGGAACAAGCGGCACCAGGGGCACCGCAGCGGTTCCCAGGATAGTGACCGGGGCAACGAGCGGCGCCACGAGTACATTGGCCGGCAGCGAGTAGGTGGCGAACTGGGGCTGCAGCAGGACGACGACAGGCCCACACAGCAGTTGGGCCGACAAAGGCACGGCGAGGCCCGCGGCCACCCAGCGCGGGACGGCGCGCGGAATCCAGTCCGCGATCTGCCGCCCCAGCACGATGATGCCGAGTGTGGCCAGTACGGACAGCAGGAATCCGAAGCTCGTGCCGAGTCCCGGGTCTATGAGCAGGAGGCCGATGACAGCCAGGCACAGGAAGCTCAGGCCGCGTCCGGTTCTTCCGCCGGCAAGAGAAGCCAAGGCGATGGCCCCCATCAGTGCGGCCCTCAGCACGCTGGCATCCGGCCCCACCATCAGCACAAACAGTCCGAGGCCGGCCAGGGCAAGCGCCGCGGCCGGAACCCTGGCGAGGCGGAGGCTGCGGGCCGCGAGGAGCAGGGCGCCCAGGATCAGGCTGCAGTTCGCCCCGCTCACGGCCGTCAAGTGGGTCAGTCCTACAGTCTTCATGGCTGTTTTCAGCTGTTCATCGAGTCCGCTGGCGTCACCCGTGACCATGCCTGGCAGGAGTCCTCTGGCATCGGCGTCCAACCAGGCGGCAGCCCCCGCGAATCGCCTGCCCAGTGATGCAGGTTCTGCCGTCCAAACGTCCGCGGCCCTGATGGTTACGGGAGCCGAGGACGCAGCAAGGATGCCGGCCTCCACCTTTCCGGCATCGGGAGGGCGCAGCTTCCCGGCAGCACGGACCAGCTGGCCGGGGACCACACGCTGCCAGTCCTCCCCGCCCATGATGACCACCGCGGCGCCGGCCCGCAGCAGCTGGCCCCGGGCGGTCAGTGATTTGACCGTGGCATTGACCGCCCAGCGTTCGGACAATCCGGACGCCCCCGGCCTTCTGAGGGCGTGCGGGGCGCCGGCTATTTCCACTTCCGCCACAACGGACGCGCGTGCCGCAATGGCTCCTGCCACCGGACCGTCATGCTTCTGCGCCGAGGAGACAGCCGAGTGGGCTGCGGCGGCCACGGCCAAAAGCAGGGCCGCCATCATCGTCAGCAGGAAGCTCCGGTGAGGGCGCCCTCCCGCCTTGCGGCGCCGGAGAATACGGAGGAGCAGGACGCCGGCGCCCGCCGCCAGGGCACAGCACAGGCCAAGGAGCCAGGCCGGATTAAGCCAGAGGCCGGCTCCCGCAGCCGCCCACACGACTAAGGCAGGCGGGACCAGCCGGAGGTCAAGCCGTCGCCGTCTCTCGTCGGCCGAATCGGTGGCTCGCTGCTCGGGCAACAGCCGTGCCCGCAGCTGGTCCCGGATTCCCTGCAGGAGGGCTGGGCCAAGCGGACCCGTCGCCCGGACCGGTCCCGAAGCAACCGCACCGGAACCAACCACTCCGGAAGCCGCCGGAGGCCCTCCATTGGACGGTGGCGGATGGAAGCCGGAGCGCCGGGGCGGGCCTCCGGCAGCCGGTTCGCCGAAAGCCGGGCTGACGGCCGCCTCCACGTACCGGTGCCATCTACTGGTCCTCCGTGCAGGGTTGCCGTCCATCTCAGACCGTCACCAGCGGGAGCAGCGTTTCCAGCATTTTGGGTCCTACTCCGTCCACGGCGTCAAGCTCCTCCACTGTCTTGAACGGGCCGTGCTCCGCGCGCCAGTCAACGATGCGTTGGGCGAGCACCGGACCCACCCGCGGCAGGCTTCCCAGTTCCTCGGCGCTTGCACTGTTCAGGTTGGTTTTGGCCGCGGTGCTGCCGCTCCTGCCTCCCGCTGCGGACGCACCGGACCCGGTCCCTGAAGAACCCGATCCCGATCCGCCAGGCTGCGCCCCCTGCGGCACTGCTTCGGGCGGTGCTGCTTCCCCTCGGCGTGGGACGTAGATCTTCTCGCCATCTTCCAGTTCCGCAGCAAGGTTGAGCCGGTTAAGGTCCGCGTCCGCAGTTCCGCCGCCGGCTGCCGCAATCGCCTCGTGGACCCGGCCGCCCCGCGGAACCTTCACCACGCCGGTTCTCTTCACGGCGCCGGCAACGTGTACAACCACGCTTCCGGAAGGAGCGTCCGAGGCCGGGCCAGATCCGGGGCCTCCGGATTCGGCCGGACCGCCGGCGTCGTCGCTGACGTCCTCTTCCGCGCCGCCCGCACCCGCATCAGGCGTGGCCGCGACCCCTGTCGTCACGGCGCCCAAGGGGACAACTTCCGGTTCCGTGGCCGCAACCCGCCACCAGAACCAACCACCTACTAGCAATGACATGATGCCCAGCAGCACCGCGGCCCGGACCCCCAGGCGCCACCTGACACGGGCTTCGGCCGTGCCGGAAGGGTGGGAGGCGGGGGAATCCCGGAAGTCACGGGCTGCCCTGTCTCCGCTACGGTAGGAGAATCCCCGGCCGTCCCCCATTTCCAGCAGCCCGGCACGCTCCGTGAAGGGATCACCGACCTGCGGGGCACCGAGCCTCGCCGCCAGGCGGCTGGCGGGTTGCCGGCTCGAGGCAGGGGCCGCCGGCTCGGCCCCCTCGGGCGGACGCAGGCCTGCCGGGCTGCGCGACGGATCGCTGGCTGCAGGTCCAGCGGTCCGGCGTGACATGCCTTCCACCGTAGGCGACCCGGCATCCGTGCCACCAGCGCGGGCCGCTCGTATGTGGATAGCCTCAAACCGCCAGTTCGTGTGGTCCCAACCAAATCGCAGGGTCTACCGGATATTATTCGACGCAGGTGCGCTGCCGGGTGCAGTATTGGCGCGCCTGCTCCTCACCGGTGATGAGCCGGTCCGGTTCGAGAGAGGTTCTTCCATGAGCACTGAGACGCCGAGGGCCCAATCCAGCCGCAAGCGCACCGTGACTATCGGCGCGGCAATCGTTGTCCTGCTTGCCGTTATCGCCATCGTCGTGGCAACCCAGGCATTCCGGGCAAGCGAGGACGCAGGGGCAAAGGACAGGGCGTCCGTTGAGCCTTCCGCGCCGACCCAGGCCACGGACGGCACCCAGGTGACCTCACCCACGCAGAAAGCCTCACCCACGCAGAATGCCCTCACCGGGCAGGACGCCGAGCTGGTGGATGAGGCCAACACCGTCTGCGAAATGCGGCTCACTGAGAAGTACCCCACCGCCACCATCAGCCCCGGGACGAAGTCAACGATCAAAAAGCCGGACGGCACCTTCGACACGGCCGGCTCCTACACCGACGGCGGCAATTCCAGCCCCATACCGTTCGAGTGCTCCTCTACCCGAACCGATGGCAGCTGGACGGTTGTTTTGAAGCCCGCGAAAAACGGCTGAACTCCGCCGGTGTGAGAAGCGCTTTCAGCTGCTCTTTCCCGCGGCCGGATCAGCCGTGCGTTCCGGATGCGCTGGACTCGCCCCATCCGCCAGGCGTCCCGGTGCCGCAGCAACATGGCCGGAAGCCGGCACCGGGCTGAGTGCAGCCACAGCCGACGTAGTGCTTTCACCGACTATCACGGCAAGGACACCGAGTCCGGCGTGGGCTGCGAGCACGGCCGGGAGGGAGCTGATCTGCGCCGGCGGAGTGTCCGGCAGGGCCACCGCGAGCCGGGAGGCAAGGACCTCGGCCTCGGCCCGGTTTCCGAAGTGGTGGATGGCCAGCCTGGCCTCCCCCTGCGGCCTGGCCGCGGCGTCAGCCACCACGATTTCCTCCAGCCGGGCGACGGCCCTCGCGGCGGATCGGATCTTCTCGAGCGGCACGATTTTGCCGCCGTCGACTGCAAGAATCGGCTTGATCGAGAACATGGTGCCCAAAAGCGACGCGGCGGCACCGATCCGTCCGCCGCGGCGCAGCTGTTCCAGGCTCGGAACATAGAAGTACACCTTGGTCTTCGCGAGGCGCTCCTCGGCGAACTTCCGCACTTCAGCGGCACTGCGGCCGTCAGCGGCGGCAACCACGGCGCCTTGCACCGCCAGCCCCTGCGCCATGCCGACCGTCCGGGTGTCCAGCACCTCCACCGGGATCCCGACACGGGCGGCAGCCAGGCGCGCCGACTCCGCCGTGCCCGAGAGGTCACCGGAAATATGGATGGACACCACAGCCTCATAGCCGCGCCGTTCGGCCGCCAGGTACGCCTGCTCAAACTGCCCGGGCGATGGCCGGGAGGTCTTCACCGGCGTAGCCGCGGCGAGTGCCACCGCGATGGTGTCGGCGATATCGTCCTCACCCTCGCCGTAGATTTCCGCACCCACCATGACGGGCATCGGGACCACCGCCAGCCGGCCGTCAAGGGAAAAACCGCGCACCCAGTCAGCTGGAAGCGCCGCGGCAGAGTCCGTCACGACGGCGGTACGCACGACGACGGCGGGTTCCGCCGCAGGCGGCACCGGTCCCGGGACGGTGGCTTGGCGGAGGCGGGCCAGGTGGTCTTTCAACCACAGCCAGGCTGCCGGCTCGCGGTCAATCACGGCACACCTCCTGCAATTAGGCCGGCCGCCGGAAGTACCGGCGGCCGGAACCCCGCCTAGGCCGGGACGATGTTGACCAGTTTAGGTGCCCGCACGATGACCGTGCGGATCCCACGGCCGTCGAGGGCACGCTGGACGTTCTCCGAGGCCAGCGCCAGTTCACGCAGCTCATCCTCCGAGATGCCGGGCGACACCTCGAGCCGGTCCCTGACCTTGCCCTGGACCTGGACCACGGCGGTGATGGTGTCCTGCACGAGCAGGGCGTCATCGTGCGCGGGCCAGCCCGCGTTGGCCACGGAGGCGGGGTGGCCCAGGACGTTCCACAGGTCTTCGGCCGTGTAGGGAGCAAAGAGGCTGAGGATGACAGCCACCGCCTCGACGGCCTCGCGGACCGCAGGGTCAGCGCCGCCGGCACCGGAATCGATGGTCTTGCGGGTGGCGTTGACCAGCTCCATGAGCTTGGCCACCACCACGTTGAACTTGTTGTTGTCCAGCAGTTCCGCGGCGTCGGCGATGGTCCGGTGCGTGACGGTGCGGAGCGCACGGTCGCCCGTGCTGGCGTCCGCACCGGGGGCACTCGTGACGTCCTGGCCGAGGCGCCAGGCACGCGCCAGGAACTTGGCCGAGCCCGAGGGCGAGACATCGGCCCAGTCCACGTCGTCCTCGGGCGGTGACGCAAAGATCATCGTGAGACGCACGGCGTCCACGCCGAACTTATCCAGCTGTTCGCCCAGGTCCACTCCGTTGCCCAGCGACTTGCTCATTGCTTTGCCTCCGTTGAGCACCTGGCCCTGGTTCAGCAGCGCGCTGAAGGGCTCGTCGGCGGCCAGCAGGCCCATGTCATGAATGACCTTGGTGAAGAAGCGGGCGTAGAGCAGGTGCAGGATGGCGTGCTCGACGCCGCCGACATACTGCCCGACCGGCATCCACTCGTTGATCTTCGCAGGATCGAACGGACCGTCGGTGTAGTGCGGGGAGACGAAGCGCAGGAAGTACCAGGACGAGTCCACGAAGGTGTCCATGGTGTCCGTGTCCCGCTGGGCTGCACGTCCGCAGTTCGGGCAGTCGACGTTGACCCATTCGGCCGCCGCGGCCAGCGGGGAGGTGCCTCTCGGAGACAGTGCCTCGCCACGCAGGTCTTCGGGAAGCCTAACCGGGAGTTGCTCGTCGGGTACCGGCACTTCGCCGCATTCGGCGCAGTGGATGATGGGGATCGGGGTGCCCCAGAACCGCTGGCGGCTCAGGAGCCAGTCACGCAGCCGGAAGTTCACGAACTTCTCGCCGGTGCCCTGCCTGTCGAGGATACCGATGGCGGCTGGAATGGCCTCTGCCTTGGGCAGGCCGTCGAGAGGACCGGAGTTGATCAGCGTGCCTTCCCCGGCCGTTGCCTTGCCGGAAACGGCCGGATCCTCCTCGCCGGTGTCCAGCACCGCGCGCACAGGCAGGCCGAACTCCTTGGCGAAGTCGAGGTCGCGCTGGTCGTGCGCGGGGACGGCCATGATGGCGCCCGTGCCGTAGTCGGCCAGGACGTAGTCCGCTGCCCAGACGGGCAGCTTTTCACCGTTGAGAGGATTGATGGCGTAGCGGCCGGTGAACACACCGGTCTTATCCCGCTCGGTGGACTGGCGTTCGATGTCCGAAAGGGCCTTGACCTTTTCGCGGTAAGCCATAAGTGCGTCATGGTGTTCAGGGGTAACCAGGTCCAGGGCCAGGTGCGCGTCAGCGGCCACCACAAAGAACGTGGCCCCGTACAGGGTGTCCGGACGCGTGGTGAAGACGGTGACGTCACGCTCGGCTCGTCCGTCAGACGCCTCGATCACGAAGCGGACATGCGCGCCTTCCGAGCGGCCGATCCAGTTTCGCTGCATCGCCAGTACTCGCTCGGGCCAGTGCCCCTGCAGCTCGGACATGTCGTCCAGCAGCCGGTCCGCGTAGTCCGTGATCTTGAAATACCACTGGTTCAGCGACTTCTTGGTCACGGCCGTGCCGCAGCGCTCACAGGCGCCGTTGACTACCTGCTCGTTGGCCAGCACGGTCAGGTCCTTGGGACACCAGTTGACCGGTGAGTCCTTGCGGTAAGCGAGGCCGCGCTCGTAGAAGCGCTTGAACAGCCACTGGGTCCAGCGGTAGTACTCCGGATCGGAGGTGTGCAGGCGGCGGGACCAGTCAGCGGAGATGGCGTAGCGCTTGAACGACGCGGCCTGCGTGTCGATGTTGGCGTACGTCCACTCGCTCGGGTGCGCGTTGCGCTTGATCGCCGCGTTCTCGGCCGGCAGGCCGAAGGAATCCCAGCCGATGGGGTGCAAGACGTCGTAGCCCTTCTGGCGCAAGTAGCGTGCCACGACGTCGCCCATGGCGAAGGCCTCGGCGTGGCCCATGTGCAGGTCGCCCGAAGGGTAGGGGAACATGTCCAGGACGTAGCGGCGCTCCCGGGAACCGTCGTCGGCAGGCGTGAAGACCTTGAGATCCTCCCACACCTGTGGCCACCGGGCCTCCATGGCCGCGAAGCTGTAAGCGCCCTCCTCGGGGCTTTCCGCTGCACCTGCTGTTGTTCCGGTCTCGGTCTCCGGCTGAACGCTCACTGCTGCCCTCTTCTGTTCTGTCATGACGTCTGTCCTGTCACAACGGTCTGATCCCCCGCCGCCTGCCGGGAATGCGTCCCGGACACACAAAAGCCCCTCCACATGGAGGGGCGGCCGCTCGGTAGTCCGTATGTCCGGGATACCGGGCGGCTAGCTAAGCAGAAGGATCGCACGCATAAAGCTACTCTAGCGCACGGTACGGGCGACGGCACCGACGCCGCCATTTCTGCGCTCCACCACCGCCGGTGATGTGACGCGGACGCCCGCAGCACCAGGGGCCGGCTGCCTCCAAAGAGACGGCCGGCCCCTGGTTCTGGTACGGCTTGCCTGGGCCTACTTCACGTCCTCGTCGACCCAGTCCATGGACTTGGTCACGGCCTTCTTCCATAGCCGCATCTGGCGGTCCTGCTCGGCCTGCTCCAGCGCCGGCTCCCACCGCTTGTCCTCGGACCAGTTAGCCGACAGCTCGTCGAGATCCTTCCAGAACCCGACGGCAAGGCCGGCCGCGTAGGCCGCGCCGAGTGCGGTGGTCTCCACCACCTTCGGACGGATAACGGGGACGCCCAGGATGTCCGCTTGGAACTGCATGAGCGCATCGTTGGCGACCATGCCGCCGTCGACCTTCAGCTCGGTGAGCGGAACGCCGGAATCGGCGTTGACCGCATCCAGCACCTCCCTGGTCTGGAAGGCGGTGGCCTCCAGGGCCGCCCTGGCGATGTGGCTCTTGTTGACGAACCGAGTCAGACCCACAATGGCGCCACGGGCGTCTGACCGCCAGTACGGCGCGAACAGGCCCGAGAAGGCCGGAACGATGTACACGCCGCCGTTGTCCTTCACCGAGGCAGCGAGGGTCTCCACCTCCGGCGCCGTGCTGATCATGCCGAGGTTGTCGCGCAGCCACTGAATGAGCGAGCCGGTGACGGCGATGGACCCTTCCAGCGCGTAGTGCGGCGCTGCGTCCCCCAGTTTGTACCCCACGGTGGTGAGCAGTCCGTTCTTGGAGTGGACGATCTCCTCGCCGGTGTTGAAGATGAGGAAGCAGCCGGTGCCGTACGTGTTCTTGGCCTCACCAGTCTGGAACGCGGCCTGACCGAACGTGGCAGCCTGCTGGTCGCCCAGGATGCCCGCCACGGGAACTTCCCGCAGCAGCTGCGAGGTGTGGACGGTGCCGTAGACCTCGGAGGAGGACTTGATGGCCGGCATCATGGACGCCGGAACACCGAAGATGCGCAGGATCTCTTCGTCCCACTGCAGCGATTCCAGGTCCATGAACAGCGTCCGGGAAGCGTTCGTGACATCGGTGACGTGCACGCCGCCGTCCACGCCGCCGGTCAGGTTCCACAGCACCCAGCAGTCCGTGTTTCCAAAGACCAGGTTTCCGGCCTCGGCCTTTTCCCGGGCGCCTTCGACGTTGTCCAGGATCCACTTGATCTTCGTGCCCGAGAAGTAGGTTGCCAGCGGCAGGCCCACCTTTTGCTTGAAGCGCTCGGCTCCGCCTTCCTTCGCGAGTTCATCCACGATCGGCTGGGTCCGCGTGTCCTGCCAAACGATGGCGTTGTAGACGGCCTCGCCGGTGGTCTTGTCCCAGACCACTGCGGTTTCACGCTGGTTGGTGATGCCGACTGCGGCGATGTCGTGCCGGGTCAGGTTCGCCTTGGAGAGCGCGGATCCAATCACCTCGCGGGTGTTGTTCCAGATCTCGGCGGGATCGTGCTCCACCCAGCCCGCCTGCGGGAAAATCTGCTCATGCTCCATCTGGCCCGAAGACACGATGTTGCCGCTGTGGTCAAACACGATGGCGCGGGTGCTGGTGGTGCCCTGGTCGATGGCGATTACGTATTGGCTCATGATGACGTCCTTGTCGTTGTGAAGGAAAAGTGCTGTGAATCAGGGGGCTGCTGTCATTCGGATCAGGTGGCGGCGTTGAACACAATCGGGAGCAGACCGGCCAGGCCTGCCAGCGTTCCGCCGATCAGGGGGCCGACCACCGGAATCCAGGAGTAGCTCCAGTCGCTGGAGCCCTTGCCCTTGATGGGCAGGATGGCGTGGGCGATGCGCGGTCCGAGGTCACGGGCCGGGTTGATCGCATAACCCGTGGGGCCGCCGAGGGACACGCCGATGCCGACCACCAGAAGGGCTACAGCCAGCGGGCCAAGCCCCGAGGGGGTCCCGCCGAAGGTGAGGATCACGAAGACCAGCACGAAGGTGCCGATGATTTCGGTGATCAGGTTCCAGAGCGTCGAGCGGATGGCCGGGCCGGTGGAAAATACCGCGAGCTTGCTGGCTGGCTCAGGTTCGACGTCGAAGTGCTGCTTGTGCGCCAGCCAGGTGACCACGGCGCCCAGGAAGGCCCCGAGGAGCTCCCCGCCGAAGTAGGTGAAGGTGGAGGCAGCGTCTACCGGGACGCCGGGGGCGTATTCGGCGTTGCGGTGAACGAGCTGGCCCAGGGTGACGGCCGGGTTCAGGTGGGCGCCGGAGTGGGCGGCGACGTACACGCCGCAGAAAACGGCGATGCCCCATCCCCACGTGACCATGAGGAACCCGCCATTGTTGCCCTTTGTGCCCTTGAGTGCGACGTTGGCCACGACGCCGCAACCCAGGAGGGTCAGCATGCCGGTTCCGAAGACTTCGGAAAGAAAAACCAATCCAAGAGACATCTTTGACTCCTTGTTTTCTGTTGTCAGTCCTTCGCGAGTTTGAAGGACGGTTGTGCCGCCAATGCTTTGGCCTTGACGGCGGCGGCCGGGACAGGTCCGCCACGGGACCCGTCCCTGCCCTTGCGCCCGGGCTGCCCTGCCCGGACACCAGGTCTTAGGCGACCAGGCTGTGGACCTCGACGCCGTGGTTTCGCTTGAGCACCTCCTGCGCGTGGTGGATCTCCGCGGCGCGGTCCGCCGCATCCCAGCCGAGCGGCTCGGCCAGCAGGTCTGCGACCTCGTTCAAAAGCTCACCGGTGACCAGTCCGCGGAACGCGAGGGAGGTCCGCCGGATCAAGACATCCACGAGGTGGCCAATCTGCTCGTTGGCTGCCATGAATTCCAGTTCGCGGACGCTGAGCTCGCGGGTGGAATGCAGCAGGCTGTCCGGGCCGGCGTCGAGGTGGCGGATGACTTCCCCGGCACGCGTGCCGTACCTGGTGAGGAGTCCGGACACCCTGTCGGCGTCGCGTGAGCCGTTCATATGGGCCTTGATCCACTGCTGGATTCCCGCGTCCGTGTCCGGGAAGCCGGCGCCGCCTCCGATGGCGAGTTTCGCCGTCGAGACCTTCCGTTCCATGCCCAGTTCGGCGAGGACATCGTTGCTCAGGTGCTCGGCCAGCGCCCGGAACGTGGTCCATTTGCCGCCCACAAGACTGAGTACGACGGCGCCGCTGCCGCCGGCTTCCGGCGTCCGCCGTTCGATGCGGTAATCGCGGGAAACGAAGCCGGGCTGGGTGGCGTCGTGCTTCGGCAGGGGGCGGACCCCCGAGAAGGTGTAGACGATCTGGTCCCGGTTCACCGCGATGTCCGGGAAGACATGGCCTATGAGGTCGAAGAAGTAGTCAATCTCGGCTTCAGTGCAGACGGCATCCTCGGACATGTCGGCGTCGACGTCGGTAGTGCCCACCAGGACGCGGTCTCCCATGGGGTAGATCAGCACAATCCGGCCGTCCGTGTGTTCAAAGAAGATTTCGCGGCCGTTGCATGCCGCCAGCAGGCCCGGGTGGTCAAGGACGATATGTGATCCCTTGGTGCCGCCCATGAAGGATGACGCGGCGCCCATCGCCTGGTTGGTGAGGTCGACCCAGGCCCCCGTGGTGTTGATGATGACGTCCGCGGTGAAGTCGAAGACTTCCCCGGTCAGCTCGTCGCGCAGCTCCACCGTGCTGGACCCGGGGGCGTTGCCCTTGACCGATGCCAGGGAGAGGTAGTTGCTGGCACGGGCGCTGCCCGCCGCCTCCGCTGCGCCAGCTTTCTCGCCGTCCTGGAGGACGTCGAGAGTGAGGCGTTCGGGGTTGTGGACGGAGGCGTCGAAGTAGGTGGCCGTGTATTTGACGCCGGGGTGCAGCAGGGGAAGTTCGGCCAGCGCTTTCTTGCGCCCGCGGAACTGGTGGCGGGGGACGCTGCCTCCGTCGCGGGAAAAGGAGTCGTACAGGCTGAGCCCAAGCTTGATGAGGAAAGCACCGCGCTCCTTCGGTTTGCCCTGCTGCTTGTGGGTGAGGAAGCGCAGGGGTGCGGCGAGAACTCCGGAGAAGGTGCTGAATATCGGAATGGTGGTCTGCAGCGGCTTGACGTAGTGGGGCGCGATCCGCAGAAGGCGGTTGCGCTCCACCACGGATTCCTTCACGAGACGGAACTCGCCGTTTTCGAGGTAGCGAATGCCGCCGTGGATCATGTGCGAGGATGCGCCACTGGCGCCCTGGCAGTAGTCGCCGCGTTCCACCAGCGCCACGTCCACACCCTGAAGGGCGAGATCGCGGAAGGTGCCAACGCCGTTGATGCCGCCGCCGACGATCAGAACGCGGGCGTTGGGCCGCTGCCGGAGGCTTGCCACAGAGGCACGTGCTTCAGTGCCCCCTCCGCTGGATTTGAACGGATGGCCGGGTGAATCCTTGAGTCCCAAAACTGCTCCTTTGGGTTTGGTCCTTGGGCTGATCTAAGCGGCACGCCGTAAGGGCGCGCCGCCTTTCACCACTATTCTTCGAAGTAATGGAAAATGGAGTCAAGCACTATGCACAAACGTGCAGAACGGAAAGTGACATGCCGCGTCCCCGCCATTCCGAAGCCCTCCGGGCTGCCCAGCTCTATTACCTCCAGGACCTCACCATGGACGCCATCGCGCGGGAACTTCGGACGTCCCGGTCCACGGTGTCGAGGCTCCTTTCAACAGCCCGCGACACGGGACTGGTCCAGATCCAGATCCGCAGCCCGCTGGACACCGGGCCGGAATTGGAGCGGCTGATCCGGTCCCAGTACAGGGTGGATGTGCACGTGGTGCCCGTGCTGGACACACTGAATGAGGCGGAAACACTGGACCGCGTGGCCATGCAGGCCGCCCGGACCATCGGTCCACTCGTGGATTCAAATGCGATCATTGGCGTCGCCTGGGGCAGCACGCTGAGCGCCGTGAGCAGGCACCTGACCCGAAAGATCACGCACGACACCGTCGTCGTGCAGCTGAACGGGGCCGGCAACATGCAAACCACAGGCATCACTTATGCCAGCGACATCATGCGCCGCTTCGGCAGTGCCTACGGCGCCCGGGTGGAACAGTTTCCGGTACCGGCTTTTTTCGACCACGCAGCCACCAAGACGGCCATGTGGAATGAACGGAGCGTGCAGCGCATCCTTGACCTGCAGGCACGCATGAGCATCGCCATTTTCGGTGTCGGATCCGTGGACGCGGACTATCCCAGCCATGTTTACGCCGGAGGCTACCTCGACGAGGACGACCTGAACGTCCTCGCCAGCTCCGACGTGGTGGGCGACGTTGCCACCGTCTTCTTCCGGGCCGACGGTTCCTCGGACGGCATCACGCTGAACGAACGGTCCACCGGGCCCTCGCTCGACCAGCTGCGCCAGGTGCGCCGGCGGATCTGTGTGGTGTCCGGCGCATCCAAAATCAACGGGCTCCGCGGCGCCCTGGCCGCCGGCCTCGCCACCGACCTGATCCTCGACGAGGCGTCAGCCCGCCGGCTTGTCAGTTTCGACAGCGGAAACTGACCCGCACTGGGCACAGGAGCCCTGGCCAGCTGACTCCGTTGTACCGGTCCGTCCCCATTCCGTCATCGCTTCTCGCAGATGGTTGGGGGTGAGCATAAATTTGGGCGTCAGTTCTTCCCAGCCGCGCTGCTTTACCCGTCGGCTGTACGCCGCATGCTCGGCATCAATGGGAATCGACTCATCGAAACCGCCGCCGCCGGCCCCCATGAGGCTCAGGTGATAAATCCAGACTGAGCCGTCCGCCTCGGTATGGCGAAACGTCGCTTCGAAGACCGCACGTTCGGCCGGCAGCGCAGGCAGGTTCTCGTCATAGCGATCGTTGAGCATCTGCATCCACTGCTCAAACTCGTCCTCCTTGCCCGGAATGACCGGGGCCCGGCTGAGCTCGAGGCGCAATCCTTGCGGAACCGAGGACGGCATTCGGTGACCCTCGAATCCAAACCGGGGCACTGGCGTGAACGGGATATGCGGTACTGGCTCGGTCATGCCTTCATCGTCACATACGGGTCCTGGCCGGATCCCGAAATGTCCTGTTTCCGGGGCATATTCCCGCCCGTGGCACGCTTTAATTTCGCCTCCTCTGCTGTCATCCGGAGCCATATCGGTAGAGTCATAGCCATGAATACCTCACCCCGGCTCAGCCTGAACAACGGCGTGCTGATCGACCAGTTGGGCTACGGGCTCTACAAGGTCCCGCGGGAGGACACTCCGAGGCTGGTGGCCACGGCCCTCGAAGCGGGATACCGGCATTTCGACACGGCGGCGATGTACGGCAATGAATCCGGTGTGGCACGCGGAATCGTTTCGCTGTGCGGGGTGGAGGCTGCCCCGGGCGGATCAGGCGAATCCGCTCCGCCAACCTCCAGGGAAGACCTGTTTATCACCACGAAGGTCTGGAACGATGATCAGGGCTACGATGCCACGCTGCGGGCCTTCGACACCTCAATGATCAACCTGGGCCTTGAATACGTGGACATGTACCTCATCCACTGGCCCTGCCCCAAGCGGGGACTGTTCCAGGAAACGTACCGAGCGCTGGAAACGCTCTACCGCGAGGGCAAGGTGCGCGCGATCGGCGTTTCCAACTTCCAGCCGCAGCATCTGGACCGGCTGCTGGAGACAGCAGAGGTGGTGCCCGCAGTCAACCAGATTGAGCTTCATCCATGGCTTCAGCAGGGAGAACTGAGGGAAAAGCACCGCGAGCTGGGCATTCTTACGGAAGCATGGAGCCCGCTGGGCCGCGGTCAGGTCCTGGAGGATCCCGACATCCTGGCGCTCGCAGCCGAACACGAGGTGACGGCGGCCCAGATCATTCTGCGGTGGCACCTGCAGCTGGGCAACATCGCCATCCCCAAGGCAAGCTCCTGGGACCGGATAAGGGAGAACCTCGATATCTACAGGTTCGAACTGTCCGCCCTGGACATGGCGGACATCGCCGGCCTGGACCGCGGCCACCGCACCGGCTCCCACCCCGACAACGTCAACTAGGATCACCCCAGCACATGAGAACAGCAGACTCCGAGCCGTCAACCACGCCGTCCTTCTTCAGCAGTAGCCTTGCTGCCCGGACCAGGGCATCGGACGTCGGTCTCCGCGGCGGCACTGTGGCGTACTGGACCTACGAGCCGGTGCGGACAACACCGGAAACACGCACCATCCTCGTCATCCACGGCTTCCGCGGCGATCACCACGGGCTGCTGCGCGTGGCGGACCAGCTGCCCGACATGCGCCTGATCATGCCGGACCTTCCCGGGTTCGGCAGCTCTGAGGCATTTGTCGACGGCGAACACAGTGTCCGCCGCTACGGACAGTTCATCGGCGATTTCATGGAAGCTCTCGGCCTGGGGCCGGACACCGTCCTGCTGGGGCACTCATTCGGTTCCATCATCGCAGCCCACTTTGTAGCCGATCACCCGCAGGCGGTCCGCCCGCTGATACTGGTCAATCCCATTGCAGCACCAGCCCTGGAGGGGCCCAAGGGCCTCATGACCCGGCTGGCGGTGCTGTATTACCGTGTCTCTGCCCGGCTCCCCCACACCCTGGGGCTGCTCCTGCTGCGCAGCCGGCTCATCGTCAGGGTCATGAGCGTGGCCATGGCGAAAACCAAGGACAAGGAACTCCTGCGCTTCATCCACGGCCAGCACCATGCCTACTTCAGCGCGTTCGCCAACCGCGAGAGTCTGCTGGAATCCTTCACGGCGTCCGTCAGCAGCAACGTTTCAGAGGTGGCCGCAAAGCTGACGCTGCCCGTACTTCTCGTGGCCGGAGAAAAGGACGAAATCGCCCTGCTCCGTGACCAGCACAAACTCGCCGCTCTCCTTCCGGACGGAACGCTGGAGGTGATCCCCGGCGTCGGGCATCTGATCCACTACGAAACCCCGGAACCCGCCGCAGGATTCATCCGCCGTTTCCTTAAGGACCACGCCGCGTGAAAATTGTCATCGACGCCCGCTTCACGCGGACGGACCACCATGACGGCATCAGCCGCTACGGCGCCAGCCTCATCGCCGCTGCCTCGAAAATCGCGGACGTTTCCATGCTCATCAGCGATCCCAAGCAGCTGGCCCTGCTGCCGGACGTGCCGTACACCCTGATCAACAGCCCGCTTTCCCCCGCTGAACTCTTTGTGGCCAGCAAGGTCAACGAGCTGGGCGCCGACGTGGTGGTCTGCCCCATGCAGACCATGGGCACGTGGGGCCGCAAGTACGGGCTGGTGCTCACGTTGCACGACATGATCTATTACGAGCACCCGGCGCCGCCGGGCTTCCTGCCCGCTCCGGTCCGGATCCTGTGGCGGCTCTACCACAAGGCATTTTGGCCCCAGCGGCTCCTGCTCAACCGGGCGGACGTGGTGGCCACCATCAGCCGCACCACAGAAGCCCTCGTGGCCAAGTACCGGCTGACCAGCCGCCCGGTGCGGATTGTCAGCAACGCGCCGCAGCCGGCCCAAGAGCCCCGCGACCCGACGGCGGGGGCTGAGAAGACGCTGCTCTACATGGGCTCGTTCATGCCGTACAAGAACGTTGAGACCATGCTGGCCGGCATGGCCGAACTTCCTGAGTACACGCTGCACTTGCTGAGCCGGGTCACTCCGCAGCGCCGGGCCGAGCTGGAGGCCCTCATCCCGGCGGGTGCGAAGGTGGTCTTTCACAACGGCGTGACCGACGACGAATACACCGGACTGCTCAAACGGACCACCGCCCTCGTCAGCCTCTCGAAGGCGGAGGGGTACGGCCTGCCGCTGGTTGAGGCCATGTCACTGGGCACGCCGGTCATTGCCAGCGACATTCCGATCTTCCGCGAGGTGGGTGCCGACGTTGCCACTTATGTGGATCCGGATTCGGCTGCTGCATTTGCCGCCGCGGCCCGCGGCCTCGACGACGACCGGCACTGGCAGGAGGTGTCACGGCGCTCGGTGGAACGGGCCAACGATTTCAGCTGGGACGCCTCCGCGCGGCAGCTCGTGGACGTGGCCGCGGAGGTCGTGGCTCTTCGCGGCAGGCGTACCCGTTAGAGGACGTCCACGCCGTCGAGCCGCAGCTGCACGGGATCGTCAGTGCGCTTTGCCGCGCTGGCGGCTTTTACTGATCTGAGGAGGCGGGTGACAATGCCGGCCTGACTGTAGGGAATGAAGAGGAGATTGCGGACGTCCTCGCTGGCGGCATTCGCCGCGGTCTTCCCCGCTGCCGGCTGCTGTCCAGGCAGCAGCGGCGCAGGACCGGCAACGCGCAACACCACCCCTTCCGCCGCCAGAAGCGCGGTGACTGAAGACGTGAAATGCCCGACGGCGGTGCGCCCGCCTGTCACGGAAGCGACCCTGACCGCCGGGGGAAGCAGAAGTTCGGTGCGCAGCGCCAGTTCCCGCTGCGCATAGCCGGAGGCGTCCCACCGCAGCAGCGCCCCCACAGCTGCGGTGTCGTCGGCGGTGATGACCACGATGCCGCCCTCCGTCGCAGGGCGCACCAGGGCCGCGGCGTTGAACCAGCGCCTGACGGCGTCTTCCCCGGCCCGGAGGTTTTCGCGCCTGAGGAGGGAGTCGCCGTCGAGCAGCAGGGCGGCGGCGTAGCCTCCGGCCGCAACCGGCTCGGCGCCCACGGTGGCCACCACGAGTGACCCGGTATCGGGAACGGTCGCTTTGACGTGGTCACCCGACGACGTCACGACGGCTTTGCCGGGGAAAGCCCTGCCCAGCTCCTCCGCCGTGCGGAGAACTCCGGTGGCACCGCGGCGCAGCCTCGTGTTGTTGCAATGGCTGCAGCGCCAGGCTGGTGCCGGAGTCGAACACCACCGGCACTGCGGCACGGCGGAACTGCCGGAGGCTCCGGCAATCGCCAGAGGTCCCTGGCAGGACTGGCAGCGGGCCGGCTCACGGCAGGTGTCGCACACAAGGGACGGCGCGTAGCCGGAGCGGGCGACCTGGACCAGGACGGGCCCGCGTTCCAGGCCTTCCTTGGCCGTCCGCCACGCCGCTCCGGGCAGCCGTGCGATCCGGGCCAGGGGGTCGCGCTCCTGCTCAAAGCTGTCGGCAGTATTGAGGACACGCGGAACAGTGCGTCGGACCACAGAGCGTTCGGCTTCCACGGGCATGGCCCAGCCTGCTTCCACGAGGCGCTGCGCCTCGGTGCTGCGCGTGTGCCCTGCCAGCAGGCAAGCGGCGGCGTCCTGCTCCGCCCGGAGCAGGAGCACTTCCCGGGTGTGGGCATACGGAGAACGCTGCTCGATGTGGAGGTCGTCTCCATCGTCCCAGCACACGACGAGGCCCAGGTTCCGGACGGGCGCGTAGGCCGCCGAGCGCGTGCCCACCGCGACCCCGGCGGTTCCGTTGAGGACGCGCAGGTAGCTGCGGTAGCGGGGCGTCTGGCCGTCGTCCGCCGTCAGCCGCGCGATGTCACCGGCAGGAAGGAGCTCCTCCAGGGCGGCCTGGACCCTGTCGAGGTCCCGGTAATCGGGAAGCACAACCACCGCGCCGCGTCCGGATTGCCGGACAGCCGCCACGGCCTCGGCGATGAGCCGCGGCCAGCCGTGGGGTCCGAAGCCCTGCAGGGCGCTGAGCGCCGCTCGCGGCGAGCCGCCGGCGTTCAGGTGGCGGAGGAACGCACTGCCGTTCCGGTAGTCCACCCACCCCCGACCGGGGGCGGGTGATGGCGGCAGTGACCCGGTTTCTGGCCCGGGAGCGGATTGCGGCGCAGGGGGCTCTCCGGCGGCAATCTCCTTCTCCACTTTGACCACGCGGGGCGGTATGGCTACCCGCAGGACGTCGCTGACCGTCCCCGCATACCGTGCCGCGACCCGGCCGGCGAGTTCCTGCAGGCCGGGCGTCAGCACGGCAACGGATGACACCACCTTGTGCAGCGGTACCAGATCATGGCCGGCGTCGGAGTCCGCGGTCCGCTCGAGAATATAGCCGCTGAGTTCCTGGCCGCTGAACTTCACCTTGACCCGCACGCCTGGCGTGGCTGCATCATCCAGTTCCGCGGGGACGCTGTAGTCGAAGGGCCGGTCCAGATGGGGCAGCGACGATTCAATGAGGACGCGGGCCACCGGAAGGCTGGCCGCCAGTGGCGGTCCGGTGGCAGTTCTGGAACTGGCCGGAAATCCCTGCAGCAGGGACAGCTGCTGCGGCTCGTCCGCCGCGGGTTGGACGGCGTTGAACGACATGCTGTTGGAAGCCGCTGCTTTCGAAGCCATGGCGCCTACCTCCGTCCTGTATCAACCACCAGCCAAGCACGTGGGTGCGACATTTCAGGCCACCGGCGGCTTCGGGCCAACGGCTCAGGCGTTGAAGTACGCCTTGAGGTCGTCCACGCGGTCCAGGCGCTCCCACGTGAAGTCCGGATCGTCGCGGCCGAAGTGACCGTGCGCGGCCGTCTTGGCATAGATGGGGCGCTTGAGGTCGAGGGCGTCGATGATGGCGCGGGGACGGAGATCGAAAATCTCCGCGATCGCTGCGCTGATCTTGGCCGGATCAACGGTTTCGGTTCCAAACGTCTCCACGTAAGTGCCCACCGGCCGGGCCTGGCCGATCGCGTAGGCGATCTGGATCTCTGCGCGCTTGGCCAGCCCTGCGGCCACGACGTTCTTCGCCACCCAGCGCATGGCGTAAGCGGCCGAGCGGTCAACCTTGGACGGATCCTTGCCCGAGAAGGCGCCACCGCCGTGGCGAGCCATGCCGCCGTAGGTGTCGACGATGATCTTCCGGCCCGTGAGGCCYGCATCGCCGACGGGGCCGCCGATAACGAAGGCGCCGGCAGGGTTGAGAATGTTGACCGTGCGGGAGATGTCCAGGTCCGCAAGGGCCAGCACCGGATCAATCACGTGCGACGCGAGGTCGGCCCGGAGCTGGTCGAGGCTGAATCCATCGGCGTGCTGGCTGGAGATCACGATGGTCTCAACAGAAACCGGGCGGTCGCCGTCGTAGCCGATCGTTGCCTGGGTCTTGCCGTCGGGCCGGAGGTACGAGAGCTCGCCGCTCTTGCGGACTTCGGTAAGCCGTTCGGACAGCCGGTGGGCGATCCAGATCGGCGTGGGCATGTAGGACGGCGTCTCGTCGCTGGCGTAGCCGAACATGAGGCCCTGGTCCCCGGCGCCCTGGAGGTCGTAGTCGTCTTCCTGACGGCCTTCCCGGGCTTCCAGCGAATTGAAAACTCCGCCGGCGATGTCGTTTGACTGCTGGCCGATGGACACGGACACGCCGCAGCGGGCGCCGTCGAATCCGTTGGCGGATGAGTCGTAGCCGATCCCCAGGATGGTTTCCCGGACGATCTGTGGAATTTCAACATAGGCGTCCGTGGTCACCTCACCGGCAACGTGGACCAGGCCTGTGGTGGCCATGGTTTCCACGGCGACACGGGACTCCGGATCCTTGGCCAGCAGGGCGTCAAGGATCGCATCGCTGATCTGGTCACAGATCTTGTCCGGGTGGCCTTCAGTCACCGACTCGGACGTGAAGAGCCGGAGCGGGGCGGGTACGGACCCGTGGGATTCAGGAATGTGCAGCGGTAAAGTCACTCAACTACCTTACTTGTTGGCAAACGGGCCTGCGGCAGCGTGTGTCCCCATGCTAAGGAGACGTTGCTTACGCCTGTCAGGTTCGCGGGAAGACCTTGCTCAGCTCGGCGCTGACGCGGTCAATGACGACGGCGGCGACGTCCTGCTTGGAGCCGGACGCCGACTGGGGTTCGGAGCCGGTCCGGGACAGGATGACTACTGAGTTGTGGTCCTGGCCGAAAACCTTGTCCGAACCCACATGGTTGACCACCAGGAGGTCGCACCCCTTGCGCTTGAGCTTCGCCTCCGCGTATTCGAGGACGTCGCCGTGGGCATCCCCGGTTTCGGCGGCGAACCCCACGACGAGCTGGCTGCTTCCGCCGGCGTCGCGGACCGCGACGAGTTCGTGGAGGATGTCGGGGTTCCGGACCAGTGTGATGACGGGGTCTGCCTGATCGTCCCGTTTCTTGATTTTGGTTCCGGAAATGTCCGCGGGGCGGAAGTCCGCTACCGCCGCGGCCATGATGACGACGTCGGAATCGACCGCCGCCGACAGCACGGCTTCCCGGAGTTGAAGGGCCGTTTCGACCTCCACCAGTTCCACGCCCGCCGGAGCAGGCACTTCCATGTGGGCGGCTATCAGCCGCACGGCGGCTCCGGCGTCCCGGGCTGCAGCGGCCAGCGCGACGCCCTGCTTTCCGGAGGAACGGTTGCCCAGGAACCGCACGGGGTCCAGGGGTTCACGGGTGCCGCCGGCGCTGATGGTCACTGTCCGCCCGGCGAGGGGGAAGAGCGGAGCGTCAGCCACGCCAGTGCCGTGGGGGGCTTCGTGCAGTCCGTGCGCCAAGGCCATGGCCGCTTCGAAGATTGCCTCCGGTTCCGGCAGGCGGCCGGGGCCTGAGTCGGAACCTGTCAGCCTGCCGCTGGCCGGCTCCAGGACGGTGACGCCTCTGCTGCGCAGGGTTTCCACGTTGGCCTGCGTGGCGGCGTGCTGCCACATTTCCGTGTGCATGGCCGGGGCGAAGAGCACGGGCCCGCCAGCCATCAGCAGCGTGTTGGTGAGGAGGTCGTTGGCCTGTCCGGTTGCGGCGCGGGCCAGAAGGTCGGCGGTGGCCGGGGCTACGACGATCATGTCCGCCTCATGGCCGAGCCTGACATGGTTCACCAGATGGACGTCGTCAAAGACGCTGTTGCTGACCGGATTTCCGGAGAGCGCCTCCCAGGTGGCCACACCGACAAAACGGGTGGCCGACTCGGTGGGGATGACGGTGACGTCATGGCCGGCTTCAGTAAAAAGCCGGAGGAGCGATGCCACCTTGTAGGCGGCAATCCCTCCCCCGACTCCGAGGACTATGCGCACGTGACCTCCGTCAACAGGCAGTCTGTTTTACTCTGCGGAAGTTACTCGGCAGCTTCGATCGGTGTGGAGACCAGCTTGCCTTCGTTGATCTCGCGCAGCGCGATGGACAGCGACTTCTCGTTCAGCTTGGTGTCAACGAGGGGGCCGACGTACTCAAACAGGCCCTCGTGCAGCTGGGCGTAGTAAGCGTTGATCTGACGTGCACGCTTGGCACCGAAGATCACCAGACCGTACTTGGAATCGGCAGCCTTCAGCAGCTCGTCGATCGGCGGGTTGATGATGCCTTCAAGGTTCGTGGACACGAATTCTCCAAATTCTAACGGGCTGGCACGATCCGGCGCCTAGCGCTGGTTCGGGGTCAGCCCCATGAGTGAAACAAGCTCGTCCGCTGCCCGTCGAACGTCATCATTGATGACCGTGTGATCGAACTCCGGCTCAGCGGCAAGTTCTAGTTTAGCGGTTTCCAGCCTGCGCTGCTGTTCCTCGGCGCTTTCGGTGCCGCGGCCCACCAGGCGGCGCACCATTTCGTCCCACGTGGGGGGTGCCAGGAAGACGAACTGTGCGTCCGGAACGGCTTCCTTGACCTGGCGTGCGCCCTGCAGGTCGATTTCGAGCAGGACTGAACGTCCTTCGGCGATTGCCTGGTCTACCGTGCTCTTCAGCGTGCCATAGGTATTCTGTCCATGCACGACTGCCCATTCCAGGAATTCGCCGGCGGCCACCAGGGACTCGAACTCCTCCTTCGACTTGAAGAAGTAGTGCACCCCATCGACCTCTCCGGGCCGCGGAGCGCGGGTGGTGGCTGAAACGGACAGCCAGACCCCGGGGTAGTTGTCGCGGATATAGGTGGACACGGTGCCTTTGCCAACAGCCGTAGGACCTGCGAGGACTGTCAGTCCGGGTTTCTTGCTCACGTATTCCTTTTGGGCGGTCTTCAGATGACTCTGTTCGGATGGATCTATTTCTCGTTCATAAAATCTACCAGCGCCCGGCGCTGGTGCACGCCCAGTCCCCGCACCCGCCTCGAAGCCGCGATGCCTACGGCCTCCATGATCGCCGCTGCCCGGACCTTTCCGATCCCGGGCAGGGCCTCGAGCAGCTCGGAGACACGCATCCGGGCAATGGCCTCCTCGCTGCCTCCCGAGTCCAGCACCTCTGCGATGGACAGGTCACCGGTTTTCAGCCTCTCCTTGGCAGCGGCCCGGGCGGCCCTCGCTGCGGCGGCTTTTTTCAGCGCATCAGCGCGTTCCTGGGCTGACAAGGGTCGCAAGGTCACGGTGATCCCCCGGGGGTAGCCAATGGATCCACGGCCGAGGCCGTTGGACTTGTCCTTGAACCTACTCCTCGGCGGCTGCAGAAATCAATGGACTATGCGGCGCGGAGACCGTCCAGCGTGCGGGCGGCAGCATCAGCCAGATCCCGGACACCGGGACCCGCCTTGAGGATGTCCCGGCTGGACGTCCCCAACACCTGCGGATAGGCGGTGCCGAAGGTCTTCCGGAGATCTGCAGGCGTGGCACCCTGGGCACCCAGGCCCGGGGCCAGAATGGGTCCACGGACTGCTCCGAGGTCAAGACCGAGGTCCGTGAGGGCCGATCCCACCGTGGCGCCCACTACGAGGCCGACGGAACCAAGCGTTGCCCCATACCGCGTATTTTCGGCGGCGGCTGCCTGCACGATCCTGCGGGCGACGGAGTCGCTGCCGCCCACGTGCTGGACCGAGGCCCCCTCCGGGTTGGAGGTCAGGGCCAGGACAAACACGCCGCGGCCGTACTCCGCCGCGAGGTCCAGGGCGGGGCGGAGTGACTCGAACCCGAGGTACGGACTCAAYGTCACGGAGTCCGCGGCGAGGGACGAGCCGTCCCGAAGCCAGGCGTCGGCGTATGCGGCCATGGTGGAGCCGATATCGCCGCGCTTGGCATCAGCGATGCTCAGCACGTCGGCCCCCGCCGCTGCCTCCAGCGTCCGCTCCAGGGCGGCCATCCCGGCGGAGCCGTGTCGCTCGTAGAGCGCCACCTGCGGCTTCACCGCGGCAGCGAGGGAACCCACGGCCTCCAGGACTGTCAGTGAAAAGCGCTCCAGGCCCGCGGCGTCGTCGTTCAGTCCCCAGGCCTGCAACAGCGCCGGGTGCGGATCGATGCCGACGCACAGGGGCCCGCGGTCGGCCATGGCCTGGCCCAGCCGGGAGCCGAAGGACTCCCGGCCGGGCGTGGCTGCTGCCTCTGGCTCAGGCATTCTGCGCTGCCGCGTTCTGTGAAGCCACCAGGGCGGCGGCGTGCTCCTGCAGGCTGGTTACGGACCATTCGTAGGTGCGCAGCGCCTCGATGGCCTGGACGGCCGCGTTGAATTCGGCCACCGTGGTGATGCACGGGATGCCGATGGACGTGGCCGCGGCACGGAGTTCGTAGCCGTCGCTGCGGGCTTCGCCGCCGGACGGGGTGTTGAACACCATGTCGATTTCGCCGGCGATGACGAGGTCGGCGATGGTGCCTTCGCCCTCGGCGCTGCTGCCCTCGGCAACCTTGCGCACCGGGGTGGCCTGGATGCCGTTGCGGCGCAGCACGTCGGCCGTTCCGCCGGTGGAGACGATCTCGAAGCCGAGGTCGGACAGGCGCTTGACGCCCATTATCACCGAACGCTTGTCCCGGTTGGCCACGGAGACGAAGATCTTGCCTTCCGTGGGCAACGCGTTGTTCGCGGCTGCCTGGCTTTTGGCGAAGGCGGTGTCGAAGTGCTTGTCGATGCCCATGACTTCGCCAGTGGAGCGCATTTCCGGGCCGAGCAGGGAGTCCACGACCTTGCCTTCGGGGGTGCGGAAGCGGCTGAACGGCAGGACTGCCTCCTTGACCGAGACGGGCGCGTCCAGCGGCAGGGTGGAGCCGTCACCGGTTTCCGGCAGCATCTTGTAGGCACTGCGGAGCTGGTTAATGGTGACGCCGGTGCCGATGAGGGCTGCGGCCTTGGCCATCTGCACGCCGGTGGCCTTGGACACGAACGGCACGGTCCGCGAGGCGCGCGGGTTGGCTTCCAGCACGTACAGGACGTCCGACGCCAGCGCGAACTGGATGTTGATGAGGCCGCGGACGCCGACGCCTTCAGCGATGGCGCGGGTGGCCGTGCGGACGCGTTCCAGCACGTTGTTGCCGAGGGTAATCGGCGGCAGGACGCAGGCTGAGTCGCCGGAGTGGATGCCGGCCTCCTCGATATGCTCCATGATGCCGCCAAGGTACATGTCCTTGCCGTCGAACAAGGCGTCGACGTCGATTTCAACGGCGTCTTCCAGGAACCTGTCGATCAGCACCGGGTGGTCCGGGGTGATCTCCGTGGCGTTGGCGATGTACCGGGACAGGTTGGGCTCGTCATAGACGATCTCCATGCCGCGGCCGCCCAGGACGTACGACGGACGGACCAGCACGGGGTAGCCGATTTCGTCTGCGATCTTCTTGGCGTCCTCGAAGGACACGGCCGTGCCGTTCTTCGGGGAAATGAGCCCGGCTTCGTCCAGTACCCGGGCGAAGGCGCCGCGGTGCTCGGCAAGGTCGATCGCTTCCGGCGAAGTGCCAAGGATGGGCACGCCCGCGTCCGCCAGCTGCTGGGCCAGCTTCAGCGGGGTCTGTCCGCCGAGCTGCACGAACACGCCCATCACGCCGCCGGTGCGCTCCTCTGCGGCGATGACCTCAAGGACGTCTTCCAGGGTCAGCGGCTCGAAGTACAGGCGGGTGGAGACGTCGTAGTCGGTGGAGACGGTTTCCGGGTTGCAGTTGACCATGACGGTCTCGTAGCCGGCTTTGCGCAGCGCCATCGAGGCGTGGACGCAGGAGTAGTCGAACTCGATGCCCTGGCCGATGCGGTTGGGGCCGGAGCCGAGGATCAGGATGGACGGCTTGGCGTGCAGCGCAACCTCGTCCTCCTCGTCGTAGGACGAATAGTGGTACGGGGTGTAGGCGGCGAACTCGGCGGCGCAGGTGTCCACGGTCTTGTAGACCGGGCGGATGCCCAGGGCCTGGCGGACTCCGCGGACCACGGCTTCGGAGTTGTGCGTGAGGGCGCCGATCTGCTCGTCCGAGAAGCCGTGGCGCTTGGCCCGCTGGAGCATCTCCACGGTCAGGGCACCGGACTGGCGGATCTCGCGGGAGATCTCGTTCAGCAGCTGGAGCTGGTCCAGGAACCAGGGATCGATCTTGGTGGCCTCGTAGAGTTCCTCGACGCTGGCCCCGCCGAGCATGGCGCGCTGGACCTGGTGCAGGCGGTCCGTGGTGGGGCGCTTGGCCTTTTCGATGAGCTCCGGGATTTCCCATTCCGGGACGGAGCTGAAGTCAAGCTGCGAGCCCTTCTGCTCCAGCGACCGCAGCGCCTTCTGGAGGGCCTCGGTGAAGTTGCGGCCCATGGCCATGGCCTCGCCCACGGATTTCATGGTGGTGGTCAGCGTGTTGTCGGCGGCCGGGAACTTCTCGAAGGCGAACCGCGGAACCTTGACCACCACGTAGTCCAGGGTGGGTTCGAAGGACGCGGGCGTCTTCTGCGTGATGTCGTTGGGGATCTCATCCAGCGTGTAGCCGAGGGACAGCTTGGTGGCGATCTTGGCGATGGCGAAGCCGGTGGCCTTGGAGGCCAGGGCCGAGGAGCGGGACACGCGCGGGTTCATCTCGATGACCACCACGCGGCCGGTGTCCGGTTCGATGGCGAACTGGATGTTGCAGCCGCCGGTGTCTACGCCCACTTCGCGGATGACGGCGATGGAGATGTCGCGCAGCCGCTGGTATTCACGGTCCGTGAGGGTCAGTGCGGGGGCCACGGTGATGGAGTCGCCGGTGTGGACGCCTACGGGATCGAAGTTCTCGATGGAGCAGACGACAACCACGTTGTCGTTCTTGTCCCGCATCATTTCGAGTTCGTATTCCTTCCAGCCGAGGATGCTCTCCTCGAGCAGCACCTCGCTGGTAGGGCTGTACTGCAGGCCCTGGCCGACGATCCGGCGCAGGTCGTCTTCGTTGTAGGCGAGGCCGGATCCCAAGCCGCCCATGGTAAAGGACGGGCGGACCACCATCGGGTAGCCCAGGTCTTCGGCTGCCTTCAGTGCCTCGTCCATGGAGTGGATGATGTGGCTGCGGGCGGACTCGGCGCCGCAGCGCTCCACCACGCCCTTGAACTTCTCGCGGTCCTCGCCGAGTTCGATCGCCGCGATGTTCGCACCGATCAGTTCCACGTTGTACTTCTCGAGAACGCCGTTCTTGTCGAGCGCAATGGCCGTGTTGAGGGCCGTCTGGCCGCCCAGGGTGGGCAGCACGGCGTCGGGCCGCTCCTTGGCGATGATCTTCTCGACCACCTCGGGGGTGATCGGCTCAATGTACGTGGCGTCGGCGAACTCGGGGTCCGTCATGATGGTGGCCGGGTTGGAGTTGACGAGGATGACGCGCAGGCCCTCCTCCTTGAGGACGCGAAGGGCCTGGGTGCCGGAGTAGTCGAATTCGGCGGCCTGGCCGATGACGATCGGGCCGGAACCGATGACCAGGACGCTCTTAAGGTCAGTTCTCTTAGGCATTACTTCTTGTCCTCAGTGTTGTTGTCGATCGGGTTGTGCTGTCCCTGGGCGGGGTGCGCGGCGTCCACGGGTTCACCGGAGAGTCCGGCGGTCTTGCCGTCCCGTGTGCCTTCCATCAGGTCAATGAAGCGGTCGAACAGGTAGGCGGCGTCGTGCGGGCCGGCTGCTGCCTCCGGGTGGTACTGGACCGAGAACGCCGGGATGTCGAGGCACGCGAGCCCTTCCACGACGTCGTCGTTCAGGCTGATGTGGCTGACCTCGACCCGGCCGTAGCGCTCTTCGGGCGCCGCGGTGGGACCGTCGAGCGGCGCGTCGACGGCGAAGCCGTGGTTCTGCGAGGTGATTTCCACTTTTCCGGTGCGGCGGTCCATGACCGGCTGGTTGATGCCGCGGTGGCCGTAGCGGAGTTTGTACGTGCCGAAGCCAAGGGCCCGCCCCAGGATCTGGTTGCCGAAGCAGATGCCGAAGTAGGGCAGCTTCTCGTCCAGCACCGAGCGGAGCAGCTTCACCTGGTTGTCTGCCGTCGCGGGGTCGCCCGGGCCGTTGGACATGAAGAAGCCGTCCGGGTTGACGGCTTTGACGTCCTCCATGGTGGCGGTGGCGGGCAGGACATGGACGCGGACGCCGCGCTCGGCGAAGCGGATCGGCGTCATGGCTTTGATGCCGAGGTCGATCGCCGCGATGCTGAACCGGGGGTCGCCGTCCCAGCCGTGGTCCTTGGGCTCGACGACGTAGGCCTCGTCGATGCTGACCTCTTCGGCCAGCCGGGCGCCTTCCATCGGCGCGCTGGCGAGCACGGCGTCGACCAGTTCCTTGTCGGTGGCCTGCGCTGCGCCGCCAGAGAAGATGCCGGCGCGCATGGTCTTGTGTTCGCGCAGGTGGCGGGTGATGGCGCGGGTGTCCACACCCTGGATGCCGACGATGCCCTGCTCCACGAGTTCATCGTCCAGGCTGCGCTCAGAGCGCCAGTTGGACGGGCGTCGCGCGGCGTCGCGGACGATGTAGCCGGCCACCCAGATCCGGCGCGACTCGGCGTCTTCGCTGTTCACACCGGTGTTGCCGATGTGCGGCGCCGTCTGCACCACCAGCTGCCGGGCGTAGGACGGGTCCGTGATGGTCTCCTGGTAGCCGGTCATGCCGGTGGCAAACACCGCCTCGCCGAGGGCGGTGCCCTGGGCGCCGTAGCTCGTGCCGCGGAAGATGCGGCCGTCTTCGAGGACCAGGGCGGCCGGGGTGGAACTTGCTGCTTGAGGCGCAGTACCTGCGTTTGCTGTCACTTTGTTGGTGTCCGTCACTGTATTACTTTCCACTATGGGCATCTGCCTGAGGGCCTGCGGAGATCAATTCCTGAAGTGTTTGGAGGAGGGCCGGTTTGTCCGCGGCCCTCCGGGTGCGGAAGCCGGTGTCCAGTTCGTGCTGTCCGAGCGTCCAGCTCAGCACCAGCAGCCCGTCTTTCTCGACGAACTTGCCGGCCATGCCGCTGTCCTGGCGGACGCCTGACAGACTGGCCGCGGGGATGAACAGCGGCCCGGCTCCGGACCGCTCAAAGAGCACACCCTCCGGGTGGACGGTGAGTTCCGCGTTCGTGCGGATGCCGAGTCCGTGCACGGCGATCCGGTCCAGCCAGTCGCCGGCCGTGGTGGACGCGACGTACTGGCCGTCCGCGGCTGCAAGCGGCATGCTCAGGTCGGCCGGAACGGGGGGCAGCTGTTCGACGTCGGACTGGCGCCGCAAACGGTTCCGCCACCCGATGCCGATCAGGACCAGCACAAGGGCGATGAGCGGCAGCGTGGTGACCAGCGTCAGGGTCTTATTGTCCATCAGTACGCGCCCACCGGCGCTGTGGCGGCGTCGGCCGGGTAGCGGTAGGGGGTGTTGAGCTTGCCGTCCAGGACGGTGGGGTGGCCCTTGAAGAACGTGGCCACGACCTTGCCCGGGAGCTCCATGCCGCGGAACGGCGAGTTGCGTCCCATGGTGGCCATGGCGGACGGGTCCACGGTCCAGCGCGCGGCCGGGTCCACCAGGATGATGTTGGCGGGCTCGCCTTCCTCCAGGGGGCGGCCCTGGTCCGCCAGGCGGCCGATCCCGGCCGGCGCAATGGAGGTCGCCCTGGCGAAATCAGCCCAGGTCATGAGGCCGGTCTCGATCATGGCGTGCTGGACGACGGACAGGGCGGTCTCCAGCCCGGTCATGCCCATTGCCGCCTGCGCCCACTCGCATTCCTTGTGTTCGCTCGGGTGCGGAGCATGGTCGGTGCCCACCACGTCGATGGTCCCGTCGGCGAGGGCGGCGCGCAGGGCCTGGACGTCGGCGTCGGTCCGCAGCGGCGGGTTGACCTTGTACACGGGGTCGTAGCTGCGGACCAGCTCGTCGGTGAGCAGGAGGTGGTGCGGGGTCACTTCGGCGGTGACGTTGATGCCCCGGCCCTTGGCCCAGCGGATGATCTCCACGGACCCAGCGGTGGACACGTGGCAGACGTGGAGGCGGGAGCCCACGTGCTGGGCGAGCAGGACGTCTCGGGCGATGATGCTTTCCTCGGCGACCGCCGGCCAGCCCGTCAGCCCGAGGACGGCGGAGACTTCGCCTTCGTTCATCTGGGCGCCGGCGGTGAGGCGGGGTTCCTGCGCGTGCTGGGCCACCACGCCGTCGAACGCCTTGACGTATTCCAGGGCGCGGCGCATCAGGACGGGATCATGGACGCAGATGCCGTCGTCGGAGAACATGCGGACCTGGGCGCGGGAGTCCGCCATGGCGCCGAGTTCGGCCAGCTGCTCCCCGGCAAGGCCAACTGTGACGGCGCCGACCGGACGGACGTCCACCCAGCCGGCGGCGCGGCCCAGGCTGTGGACCTGCTCCACCACTCCGGCCGTGTCGGCAACGGGGGTGCTGTTGGCCATGGCATGTACGGCGGTGAAACCGCCCAGTGCCGCCGCCCGGGTTCCGGTCTCGACGGTTTCGGCGTCTTCGCGGCCGGGTTCGCGGAGGTGAGTGTGGACGTCGACCATGCCCGGCAGCGCGATGAGGCCGTCGGCATCGATGACGGTGGCGCCGTCGGCAGTGTCTGTCTCCGACAGGTCCGTGCCGCGCGCGGTGATGACGCCGTCGCGGATGAGCAGGTCCTCGGCTCCGGCTCCGAGGATGGCCGCTCCGCGGATGAGGTAGGTTTCGCTGCTTCCGGCGGTGGCGTTGCTGTTGGCGCCGTTGTCGGCAGATTGTTCAGCCATTACTTGCTCTCTTTCAGGGTGGCGGCTGGTTCGCGGGTGTCCCCGGAGAGCAGCAGATACAGGGCGGCCATGCGGATGGACACGCCGTTCCGGACCTGGGCGAGGACGGTGGAACGTGGCGAGTCGGCGGCGGCGGCGGAAATTTCCAGCCCGCGGTTCATGGGACCGGGGTGCATGATGATGGTGTCCTTGAGGCCCAGGCTGTCCAGCGCGCGGAGCCGGTTGTCGTCAAAGCCCCAGCGGCGCGAGTACTCGCGGGTGGAGGGGAAGAACGACGCATTCATCCGTTCGCCCTGGACCCGGAGCATCATCACGGCGTCAACGCCCTTTTCGAGCGTTTCGTCCAGGTTGTAGCTGACCTTGCACGGCCACTTGTCGACGCCGATGGGCAGCAGGGTGGGCGGGGCAACGAGCGTCACCTCGGCGCCGAGCGTGCGCAGCAGCCAGACGTTGGAGCGCGCGACACGGGAGTGCAGGACGTCTCCTGCGATGGCCACGCGCATGCCCTTGAGGTCCGCGCCGGCGGACGGCAGCCCGGCGAGTTTTGCCCAGTGCCGGCGCATGGTGAAGGCGTCCAGCAGCGCCTGCGTGGGGTGTTCATGCGTGCCGTCACCGGCGTTGATGACGGCAGCGTCGATCCAGTCGGTTGCAGCGAGCCGGTGCGGCGCGCCTGAGGCCCAGTGGCGGATTACGACGGCGTCAGCGCCCATCGCGGACAGCGTCTGGGCGGTGTCCTTGAGGGACTCCCCCTTGGACACCGACGATCCCTTGGCGGCGAAGTTGATGACGTCCGCGGAAAGCCGTTTGGCGGCTGCCTCAAACGAAATGCGGGTGCGCGTGGAGTCCTCGAAGAAGAGGTTGACCACGGTGCGGCCACGCAGGGCAGGAAGTTTCTTGACCTCGCGGTCGCCGACGGCCGCCATCTCCTCGGCGGTGTCGAGGATGCGGACGGCGTTGGAGAGGCTCAGGTCCTCGGTGGACAGCAGGTGCTTCATGCGCCGGCCTCGATGACCACTTCATTGACAGCCTGGCCGTCAATGACGTCGGTTTCCTCGAGGCGGACCCGGACTTTTTCGGCGGAGGAGGTGGGCAGGTTCTTTCCCACGTGGTCAGCCCGGATGGGAAGCTCCCGGTGCCCTCGGTCGATCAGCACGGCCAGGCGCACAATGCGGGGCCGGCCCAGGTCAACCAGGGCGTCCAGGGCGGCGCGGATGGTGCGGCCCGAGTACAGAACGTCATCGATCAGGACTACGACCTTGTTGTCGATGCCGGTCCGCGGCAGTTGCGTATGGTGCGGCGGCCTGGTGGGCTGGTGGGAGAGGTCGTCGCGGAACATGGTGACGTCGAGCTGTCCGACGATCGCGGAAGCGTCCACAGCCGGATCCGCGGCGGCGATCTTTTCGGCGAGCCGGACTGCCAGCGGATAGCCGCGGCGCGGGATGCCCAGCAGCACCAGGTCCTGCGAACCTTTGTTGGCCTCGAGGATCTCATGGGCGATACGAGTGAGTGCACGGTCAATGTCCGCCTGGTTGAGTACAACCCTGGCCGGTACCGGTGCCTGTGTGACAGGAGTCAACGCTCGTCTCCCCTTTCCCCGCCTCACGGGACGGAATTAAAAAAGGAACATTTGCCTTCCAAAATTACCACACGGGCGTTCCAGCATTGCCCGGGCAGAGGGCGTCTTCGGTCACATCCGGCGCAGGGGCCTTTGGCGAGGCGGGCGCCGCCATTTAGGCTCATGACTATGTCGATGAACCCGCAGCAGCCTGCTCCCGGACCGTCAGGTGCCCGCCCCGGCGACCCGGAGTGGCAGTTCCACGAGCAGACCAACCCCAGCTGGATGGGGCACGTGCACCAGCAGAACTACAGGCCCGCGCCCGGGCACAGCGGCGGGTCAGTGGTCCAGGTCATCCCGGAGGCGGCATCCACCGTCGCCGCCCGCCCGTCGTCAGGGGTTCTCGCCCTGGTCCTGGGCGGAGGGGTCCTCGCCTTCGTCAGCCTTTTCCTGGTTGTACCTTTCCTGCTGGCCAACACGGGAGTCACCGGCTTCGTGACCGGGTTCGTCGCTTCACTGATTCCGCTCGGCGCAGTGCTGTTTTCCGTGTACCTCATCGACCGCTGGGAACCGGAACCTAAGCGGCTGCTCCTTTTTGCGTTTACGTGGGGCGCCGCCGTGTCCATCGCAGTCACACTGCTGATCCAGCCGGTCTTCGCGCTTGCGGCCCCGTACTCCGATGAAGCATCCTTCCGCGACTTCATGACCACCGTCCAGGCGCCGATTGTGGAGGAATTCGCCAAATCCCTTGGCCTGCTGCTCCTGCTCCTGCTGGCACGCAAGAACTTCGACGGTCCCGTGGACGGCGTGGTTTTCGCCTTCACCATCGCCGGGGGCTTCGCCTTCACCGAGAACATCCTCTACTTCGGCCGGGCCATTGCCGAATCCAGTACGCCCGGGACGGACCTCGCCCAGATCTTCTTCCTTCGCGGCGTCATGTCGCCCTTCGCCCACGCCATCTTTACTGGCACCACCGGCCTGATCATGGGCTTCGCCGCCCGCCGCTGGCATCCTGGCGTCTCCGTAGCCGCCTTCGTGGTGGGCCTGATTCCGGCCATGGTGCTGCACAACCGCTGGAACAGCATGGGGCAGGACTTCCTGGCCCAATATGTGCTGGTGCAGGTCCCGATCTTCCTGCTGGCGGTGGCGTGCATCGTGATGCTGCGGGTCGCCGAGACGCGCCTCACCCGGCAGCGCCTGCTCGAGTATTCCGCCGCAGGCTGGTTCACCCCGGCCGAAGTGGGGATGCTGGCCACCGCCGGAGGCAGGCGCCAGGCGGTGCGTTGGGCCGGCTCATACAACCGCGGTCCCCAGATGAAGGACTTCGTTAAAGCCGCAACACGGCTCGCCTTCACCCGCCAGCGGATCCTCAGCGGCAGGGATGTCCTGGCCCACCAGCAGGACGAACTGCAGCAGCTGCGCGAACTGGTCGCGTTGCGCGCCGCCGTCGGGCAGTAAGAAAACGGCCCGGCAATAAGACCGCACCGCGACGGGGAGCAAAAAAGCCCCGGCCAAATGGCCGGGGCTCTTGCTGTCTGCGGACCGCGCGTCGGGTCAGGCCAGCAGCGAGGGCTTCAGCTGCTGGAGGCGTCCGAGAAGGCCGTTGATGAACGACGGCGACTCGTCCGTTGAGAGCGTTTTGGCCAGTGCGACCGCTTCGCTGACGGCTACGCCGTCGGGGACGTCGTCGTTGTACAGCAGCTCCCAGGTGCCGATCCGCAGGATGATGCGGTCCACGGACGGCATGCGCTCCAGGGTCCAGCCCTGCGAGTACGTTTCGAGGAATTCATCGATGGCAGGCTGAAGCGAAACCACGCCTTCGACGATTTCAAGCGTGTAGGGGTTGACGATCTGGTCGGTCCTCTCGCGCCGCGCGCGAAGCACGTCGAAGGCGGAGACGGATCGCTGTTCCGCCTCGAAGAGGACATCAAGGGCCCTGTTACGGGCTTTACCGCGTGCGCTCACTACTCGCTGACCCTGCCCAGGTAGCTGCCGTCACGGGTGTCGACCTTGACCTTGGTGTTGTTCTCGACGAACAGCGGCACCTGGATCTCGTAGCCGGTTTCGAGGGTGGCCGGCTTGGTTCCGGCGGAGGAGCGGTCGCCCTGCAGGCCCGGCTCGGTGTAGGTGATTTCGAGGACAACGCTCGGCGGCAGTTCGATGTAGAGCGGGTTGCCTTCGTGGATGGCGATGTTGACCATCTGGTTTTCCAGCATGAAGTTGGTGGCGTCGCCCACCGTCGCGCCGGAGACTGTGATCTGGTCGTAGTCCTGGGTGTCCATGAAGACGAAGTCCGCACCGTCCTGGTACAGGTACTGGTAGTCGCGGCGGTCCACCGTGGCGGTTTCGATCTTGAGGCCCGCGTTGAAGGTCTTGTCGACCACCTTGCCGGACATGACGTTCCGCATCTTGGTGCGCACGAACGCCCCGCCCTTGCCCGGCTTGACGTGCTGGAACTCGATGATGTTCCAGAGCTGGCCCTCAAGCTTCAGGACGGTTCCGTTCTTGATGTCGTTTGTGGTTGCCACTGGTTTCCTCTGGTTTCTATGTGACTGCTTCTTGCTGCCAGCCGGTTATGCCAAGCAGGCATGCCGAACGGCCCGCCAGCGTGTATTTATCAAAAATCCAAGAACCATTCTAGCGGAATTGCGGGCGGGCTCGTTCGGTCCGGTCTTCGGGCGTCCGTCAGGAGGCCAGTTCAAGGACGTCCCGCGCCCTCTGCAGCGCCACAGTCGACGAATAGATGAGCGCCGCGTCGGCCGACTCCGCGACCCGCAGGTCCAGTGCCCGGGCGAATGACTCCACGGCCGCCCCGACATGGCCGGAGACGAAGTGGGTCCTGCCGAGGTACTGGTGCACGAGTGCCTCGTTGGGCGTTCCGTGCACTTCCGCCAGAAGCTGTTTGAACAGCTCAACGGCCCGGTCATGACGGTGCGAGACGCGTAATACTTCAGCCTCGAAGGCCCGGAGCCGGAACGATTCGGGGTCCTTGTACCGCGCCTCGGCCAGCAGCTCGGCGGCGTCGGCGGCATGGCCCTCCACAAGCAGGACGAAGACACGGTCTGCGGGATCGGTGGACGCCTCAAGCGCTGCCGCGCACGCCTCGGGGCTGGTGATCTCCGGAATGAGGGATTCCGGGTTGATCCTGATTCCAGGGAAGCCCCCGTCCGGCCATTCAATGGTTCCGCCGCTGATGTCGCCCATCAGGACGCAATCTCCTGGTAGGCGGCAAAGAGCAGGGACGTGTCCGGGACGTCGAGGATGCCGGGCTTTCCGACGCCGTCGAGCACCACGAAGCGGAGCAGGTCGCCGCGTGACTTTTTGTCGCGGCGCATGCCGTCCAGCAGGCCCTGCCAGCGGTCCCGGCGGTACGTCACGGGCAGCCCGAGGGACTCGAGGATGGTCCGGTGCCGGTCGGCGTCGGCATCGCTCAGCCTTCCCACGCTGCGGGACAGCTCAGCGGCGAACATCATGCCCACCGACACCGCGGCGCCGTGGCGCCAGGAATACCGCTCCACGAGTTCGATGGCGTGGCCCAGGGTATGGCCGTAGTTCAGGATTTCGCGCAGCCCGGATTCCTTCAGGTCCTCGGACACGACACGGGCCTTGACGGTGATGGCGCGTTCAATGAGTTCTCGCAGCGTGTCCGACTGTGGGTCCGTGACGGCTTCGGGGTGCTGCTCCACGAGGTCCAGGATGGCCGGATCAGCGATGAAGCCGCATTTGATGACCTCCGCCATGCCGGAAATGATCTCGTTCTTCGGCAGCGTGTTCAGGGTGTCCAGATCGGCAAGGACGGCTGCCGGCGGGTGGAAAGCACCCACAAGATTCTTTCCTTCGGCCGTGTTGATGCCGGTCTTGCCGCCCACGGAGGCGTCAACCATGCCCAGCAGGCTGGTGGGCATGTGGATGACCTTGACGCCCCGGAGCCACGTCGCGGCAACGAAGCCTGCGACGTCGGTAACCGCCCCTCCGCCCACCGATACAACGGCGTCCGAGCGGGTGAAGTCGTTCTGTCCCAGCACCTGCCAGCAGAACGCGGCCACCTGGATGTGCTTGCCTTCCTCGGCATCGGGGATTTCAGCTGTCAGGGCCGTGAATCCCGCTGCCGCCAGCTCGTCGCGGACGGTGTCTCCCGTGAGCCGCAGGGCCCGGGGGTGGATGACCAGGACCCGCCGTACCCGCTCACCGAGCAGTTCCGGAAGGGTGCCGAGCAGGCCGCGGCCGACTACGACGTCGTAGTTGTCCCCGGCCGATTCGCCGGTGACCTTGATGACCGTTGATTCGCTCACTTTTCAACTTCCTGTTTCGCGGCCGCGGTGTCGCCGGCCGCCGTCGTCGCGGCTGCGTCCGCCGCGGTTATGTTCTCCGGGGCGGGGTTTTCCGCAGCCGGATCTTCTGTTTGGGCCCCTTCGGCGAAGGCACGCAAGGCCGCTTCCAGCCGGCGTCCCAGCTCAGGCACTGAACCGCGCCGGACGTCCAGGACAATGTTTGCAAGGCGCTCATAGACGGGCTTCCTGGTGGCAAACAGCACCTTCCAGCGGTGGATTCCGTCGCCGGCGAGAAGTGGGCGGACAGAGTTTCTGGCGATCCTCGCGGCCACGGTCTCGGCGTCGCATTCGAGGTAGACCACCGTGCACCGCCCCAGCAGCTGCTGGGTTCCGGAGTCCAGCACCGAGCCGCCGCCAAGTGAAATCACCGTGGCTGTGCCGGCCGCTTCCTCGACCACGCGGGCAACCGTCCGCGCCTCAATTTCCCGGAACGCCCGCTCGCCGCGGCCCGCGAAGATGTCAGCGATGGAACCATGGTTCTCAACGATGACGGCGTCCGTGTCCACAAAGGGGGCGCCAAGCTGCTGTGCCAGCTGCTGCCCGATCGCCGACTTGCCAACCGCCATGGGTCCAATGAGCACAATTGGCCGCTCCCCCGCGGCACAGGGTGTATTGCTGACGGGCACTAGCGTCCGATCGAGTCCAGCGACGCCGGAATGTTCTCGAGGTAGCCCCTGATGTTGCGGGCGGTCTCGGCCACGGAATCGCCGCCGAACTTTTCGGTGACGGCTTCGGCCAAAACCAGGGCAACCATGGCCTCGGCCACGACGCCGGCGGCAGGGACGGCACAGACGTCCGAGCGCTGGTGGTGGGCCTTGGCGGCCTCGCCGGTGCTGACGTCAATGGTTTTCAGGGCGCGGGGCACCGTAGCGATCGGCTTCATGGCCGCCCGCACGCGCAGGACGTCGCCGATGCTCATGCCGCCTTCAATGCCGCCGGCGCGGTTGCTGGTGCGGATGATCCGGCCGTCGGCGTCCTTGACGATTTCGTCGTGGGCCGCCGATCCTCGGCGGGCAGCGGTCAGGAATCCGTCCCCCACTTCCACGCCCTTGATGGCTTGGATGCCCATGAGAGCAGCGGCTAGGCGCGAATCAAGCCTGCGGTCCCAGTGCACGTAGCTGCCGAGGCCCGGCGGAAGACCGTAGGCGAGCACCTCCACCACTCCGCCGAGGGTTTCGCCTTCCTTGTGCGCGGCATCCACCTCTGCGACCATGGCGTCGGAGGTCTCGCGGTCGAAGCAGCGGAGAGGATCGGCGTCGAGCGCAATCACGTTTCCGGGAAGGGGCAGGGGCCTGCCCTCGGGCACCGTGACGCTGGCGATGGACACAGTGTGGCTCACGAGTTCGATACCCAGCTGCTTCAGGAACTGCGCAGCAACGGTTCCCATGGCGACGCGCGTCGCCGTCTCGCGGGCGCTGGCACGCTCAAGCACCGGCCGGGCCTCGTCGAATCCGTATTTCTGCATCCCGGTGAAGTCTGCATGGCCCGGACGCGGCCGCGTCAACGGAGCATTGCGCGCCTGGTCTGCGAGTGTCTCGGCGTCCACGGGATCGGCAGACATGATCTGCTCCCACTTGGGCCATTCAGTGTTGCCGACCTGGACAGCGACGGGGCCCCCCTGTGTAATGCCGTGACGGACGCCGCCAAGGATGGTGACCACATCCTGCTCGAACTTCATCCGGGCACCGCGTCCGTACCCGAGGCGGCGTCGCGCCAAGGCATCGGCGATGTGCCCGCTGGTGAGTTCAACACCTGCGGGGACGCCTTCAATAATTCCGACCAGGGCCGGACCATGGGATTCACCGGCAGTCAACCAACGCAACATAGAATCCATCCTGCCATGTATGGCGGTCAGAACACGCGTCGGGGTGCCCCGACTGCGTCACACATCACATCTATGACTTCGGCGCTGGACGCATCCTCGCGGCCCGTGAAATAGCGGACCTGCTCAACGGCCTGGTAGAGCAGCATCTCCAGTCCAGGCACCACCGCTCCCCCGCCTTTTTGCCAGGCGGCGGCGATGCGGCTGGGCCAGGGGTCGTAGGCGACGTCGAGCAGCACGCCGCCCGTTGTCAGGCCGAGCTGCTCTAGCTCCGCAGCCATTCCGTCCGCCGCCCGTGGCGGCAGGGTGGAAATTACGACGTCGGCGCGCGCCATTGCGGCAACGGCGTCGGCCATGGGACGCACCGCGATGTCCAGGGCCAGCCCGCTGGCCGCGGCCCTCGCTTCCGCCGCCCTCGCCGTGTCCCTGACGTAGACATCAACGGACTTTGCGCCGAGTTCCTGGAGGGCGGCCACAGCGGCGGCTGCGGTTCCGCCGCCGCCAAGAACTACGGCGGCAGGCGCTTCGGCCGCACCGGCGTTGCGGAGGGCGTTGATGATCCCCGCCACGTCCGTGTTGTAGCCGATCCGCCGGCCGGAGGGGCCTTCGCCTTCGAACACAACGGTGTTAATGACGCCGAGCACGCGTGCCACGCCGCGGATTTCATCTACCTCTCCGACCATGGCCTTCTTGAGCGGCATGGTGACGGAAAGCCCACGCCAACCCTTTTCGGCACCCACAGAGGCCATGAATGCCGGCAGGGAATCCTCGGTCACGTCGATGGCGCTGTAGCCGATTTCCTCACCTAGCTTCGCATATGCGGCCAGGTGGAGAGCAGGCGATTTGGAATGGCCGATCGGATGCCCGAGGACGGCCGCCCGACGGCTCATACGCAACGGCCGGCATGCTCCGCACACCAGGCGTTGTACTGGTCAACATACTTGCTGTGCTCCGCCAGGGTCTTGGAGAACTTCGTCTCGTTGGTGTCCAGGTTGATGGTCACCCAGTACAGGTAGTCGTTGTCCTTCGGCTTGGCCGCTGCGTCGATGGCAGTCTTGCCCGGCGAGCCTATGGGACCCACCGGAAGGCCCTTGTTGGCGTAGGTGTTGTACGGGTTGGATTTGTCGGCCTTCTCGGACTCATCGAGCTGGAAGGTCTTCTTGCCCAGGCCGTAGGTAACCGTGGCGTCGGACTGGATCAGGCCGTTGGTTTCCGTGTTGGTCGGCTTGAGCCTGTTGTAGATTGCACCGGCCACGTCCTTGTACTCAGCCTGGCCGCCCTCCGCCTGCACGATGCTCGCGACCGTGACGGTGTCGTACTGCTTGGCCGGGTCCGTGACGCCTTGCGCTTTCAACTCGTCTTGCGTGCTCTTGACCAGCGCTTGGAGGATGTCTTTGGCAGTGCTCCCGACCGGGAACCTGTACTCGCCCGGGAACAGGAACCCCTCCAGGTTTTTCGCCTTGGCCGGGAGGCCGAACTGCTTGGGCGAATCACTGAGCGCCTTGAGCTGGGACACGGGAAGGCCTGAGCCCTCCGCAATGGCGTCCAGCGATTCATTGACCCTGAGCCCGGCGCTTAGTGCGAAGTACATGACCTTCGACTGCCCCACGTTGAGCAGGACGGCCACGGCGTCGGAATTCTTCATTTCCTGCTTGAAGTCATACTCGCCGGGAGCCAGGGTGCCGCCCGCAGCGGCCAGTTCAGATACGAACGTTTCCGCGTTGGCGACCACCTTCGCGTCCTCCAGCTTGGCGGCGACCGAGACGGGTCCTTCACCGGCCAGGACTGCGACCTTGACCTGGCCCGTGCCCGGGCCCGGATAGTCGGCGGGCTTGTCCGTGCCGAGCAGCGGCTTGAGGAACTGGGCGCCGACGACCGTGGCGGTGACGAAGAGTGCGAGCGACAGCAGAAGCGCCACAAGGCGGCGTCGGCGACGGACCTTCTTGGACGCACGCGGCACTGCTGTCACGCTTTCGGGGCTGCCGAGAAGCTGGTGCCCGACGGCCTCGTGTTCATACGGCTCGTGGTCCTCGTAGGTCTCGTGGTGCACGTACGTCTCGTGGTGCGCGTCGTGGTCGCCGTGCGTGTGGTGGTGCGCGTCGTGGTCGTGGTCATCGTGCACGCCGTGGTGCGCGTCGTGGTCGCCGTGCGTGTGGTGGTGCGCGTCGTGGTGTGACGCCGCGTAATCCTCGCCTGCAGGACCGGCATGGTGCGCAACGCCGTCAGCGTGGACGTCCGCTTCCGCGACGCCGCCATCGTCGTGGCTGGCCGGAGCCGGGCCAGCTCCTCCCGCAGGCGGCCGGATGGTGGGCGGAGCTGGCGGAACCATGGGAACCCCAACAGTCGGCGCCATCAGATCCGGGGCCACACCCTCCGGCGCAGTCGCGGGAGGCTGAACCCGCTCCTGGGCCGAAACTGCGGACGGGGCCGGAGCCGGTGCGGGAGATGCGGCCTGAGGGCGCTCCTGACCGCGCTCCGGAACGTCCGGCGTCGTATCGTTCACTGACTCGTAGGCCTGTTCGGGCACGAGGTCCCCGGAATCCGCCGTGAGGGACTTCTCCCGGGCACGGATTTCCTTGCGCGTCAGCGGCCGTCCGGCGTCCCTGAGGTTCCTGCCGGAGGAGTCGTCGCTATTGACCGGGCTCACTGTAGCCTTCCATCTTCTGAAGATTGCGTGTCTTTCTCCGGGACGGCCTGCACAGCATTAACCGCTGCGGCGTCTCCGGAAAGCCCCGGCTGAGAAAGCGCGCGTACGCGGCTTCCCACATCCGTTCCCCTGGCTTTTTGCATGTCGATGGCGTGCTGCAGAATTCCCGCAGCAGCAACCTGATCCACCACTTTACGGTGATTTTTGCTGCTCATGCCAGCTTCGTGAAGGTGGCGGTGTGCGGTTACGGTGCTCAGGCGTTCGTCGACGAGGTGCACGGGCACGTCCAGTCCGGCGCGAATAAGCTCCTCTGCCAGCAGCTCGGCATACTCTGTGGCCATGCGGGCGGAAGCATGTTCTTCACCCTTCATGGTCCTGGGCAGGCCCACAAAAATCTGCACCGCCTCCCGCTCCGCGGCAAGGCCGGCAATGACGCGCACGTCCGAATTCTTTTTGGGGTTGCGGTCAAGGGTTTTCAACGGAGTGGCCAGGATGGCATCACTGTCACAGATGGCGACGCCGACTCGGACGGTGCCAACGTCTACCCCCAGTTTGATTCCCCGGGGGTAGACGCCGGACGCTGCAGATGAGGTCACGGATTCGCTAGCGCCCGGTTACGGCGTCTACGACGGCCGACAGCGCGGCGCCGACCTTGGATGCGTCGGTGCCCCCGCCCTGGGCAACGTCGTCTTTGCCGCCTCCGCCGCCGCCCAGGATGCCGGCCGCGAGCCGTACCAGCGCACCAGCCTTGACGCCCGTTTCGCGTGCGGCCTCGTTGGTGGCAATGAGGATCACCGGGCGGTCGTTGCTGACGCCGGCCACGGCCACAGTGGAAGCAGCTGCTCCGAGACGGTTCCGCAGGTCGAGGGCCAGGCCCCGGAGGTCGTCAGCTCCGCCGATCTGCCCGGCGTCGTGCGCAATGACGCGCACGCCGGCGGCGTCCCGGGCGGTACCGACGAGCTGCGCGGCTGCGGCGGCGAGCTGCTCCTTGCGGAGCCGCTCGAGCTCTTTTTCCGCGGTCTTGAGCTTGGTCAGGGTAGTGGCAATCCGGTCGGCAAGCTGGCCGGAGGGCACCTTGAGCATTTCGGTCAGCTCGGTGACGAGGGCGCGTTCGGCGGCAAGGTGCCGGAAGGCATCCATGCCCACGAAGGCCTCCACGCGGCGGTTTCCTGACCCCACGGACTGTTCGCCGAGCAGCGACAGGCTGCCGATTAGCGACGTGTTTGAAACGTGGGTTCCGCCGCAGAGCTCACGGGACCACGCGCCGTCGATCTCCACGACGCGGACTTCGCTGCCGTAATTCTCGCCGAACAGCGCCATGGCGCCGAGGGCCTTTGCTTCAGCGAGGGGCATCACCTTGGTGTCCACCCGGAAGTTGTTCCGGATGGCCAGGTTGGACACTTCCTCGATCTCGGAGCGGGTGGCTGTGCTGAGGCCTTCGCCCCAGGCGAAGTCGAAGCGCAGGTACCCGGCCTTGTTGTAGGAACCACGCTGGGTGGCTTCCGGGCCCAGGATCTGGTGCAGTGCGGCGTGCACGATGTGGGTGCCGGTGTGTGCCTGCTCGGCGGCGTGCCGCCGCTCGCGGTCCACCGCTGCCCTGACCAGCGCGTCGGAGGCGATTTCGCCCTCACGCACGATCGCCTTGTGGACGCTCAGGCCCTTCACCGGCCGCTGGACGTCGAGGACCTCGACGACGAATCCGTCACCGGTGATCAGGCCCGTGTCCGCAGCCTGGCCGCCGGCTTCGGCGTAGAACGGCGTCTCGGCGAGGACCAGTTCGATCTCGTCGCCGGTGGCAGCCTGCGAGACCTTGCGGCCGGCGCTGAGGATCCCGCGGACCCGCGATTCTCCGTCGAGTTCGGCGTAGCCGGTGAAGACTGTCTCGCCCTCGGAGAGCAGTTCCTGGAAGGCGCTGAGGTCCGCGTGGGCCCCCTTCTTGCCCTTGGCGTCCGCCTGGGCGCGCTTGCGCTGTTCGAGCATGAGCTTGCGGAACTCGGGCTCGTCGACCCTGAGGCCGGCTTCCTCCGCCATTTCAAGCGTGAGGTCGATCGGGAACCCGTACGTGTCGTGAAGCGCGAACGCGTCGGCGCCGGACAGCGGACGGCCGGCAGCCTTCGACTCGTTGACGGCATCCTCGAGCCGGGCGGTGCCCGACGCGATGGTCCGCAGGAAGGCTTTTTCTTCCGCGTACGCGATGCGGCTGATGCGGTCGAAGTCGGTCGCCACGATCGGGTAGACGCCCTTCATGGCGTCACGCGAGGCGGGCAGGAGGTCCGGCAGGCAGGCTTTTTCGACGCCGAGCAGGCGCATCGAGCGCACGGCGCGGCGGATCAGGCGGCGCAGCACGTAGCCGCGGCCCTCGTTGGACGGCGTCACGCCGTCGGCAATGAGCATGAGCGCCGAGCGGATGTGGTCGCCGACAACGCGCATCCGGACGTCATCAGTGTGGTGGGGATCCTCGACGGTTTCGGCGGAGGTGTACTCCTTGCCGGAGAGTTCGGCGGCCTTGTCGATGACCGGACGGACCTGGTCCGTCTCGTACATGTTCTCGACGCCCTGCAGGATCATCGCGAGGCGTTCCATGCCGAGGCCGGTGTCGATGTTCTTCTTGGGCAGTTCGCCCACGATGTCGAAGTCGTCCTTCGAGCGGACGTTGTCGATCTGGTACTGCATGAACACGAGGTTCCAGATCTCGACGTAGCGGTTTTCGTCGGCGATGGGCCCGCCGTCCACGCCGTAGGCCGGGCCGCGGTCGTAGTAGATCTCCGAGCAGGGACCGGCAGGACCGGGCTGGCCGGTGTGCCAGTAGTTGTCAGCCTTGCCCATGCGCTGGATGCGGCTGGCCGGGATGCCGGTGTTCTTCAGCCACAGGTCCTTGGCTTCGTCGTCCTCTTCGTAAACGGTGACCCACAGGAGTTCCGGCGCAAGTCCGTAGCCGCCGTCGTCAACGCTGGTGGTGAGCAGTTCCCAGGCGAACTTGATGGCGTCTTCCTTGAAGTAGTCGCCGAAGGAGAAGTTGCCGCACATCTGAAAGAACGTGCCGTGGCGGGCAGTCTTGCCCACTTCCTCGATGTCGCCGGTGCGGATGCACTTCTGCACGCTGGTGGCGCGGGAGTAGGGTGCTTCTTCACGGGCGGTCAGGTAAGGGATGAACGGGACCATGCCCGCAACCGTGAACAGCAGGGAGGGGTCGCTGGAGACCAGCGACGCGGAGGGAACCGCGGTGTGGCCTTTGCTGACAAAAAAGTCCACCCAGCGCTTTGTGATCTCCTGCGACTTCATGAGCTGATTACATACCCTTCTTGGTTCACGCGTTCTGACGCGTGACAGTTTGATTCAGATAGCAGTTCCGGCGCTAACGCCGGACGCTGCCGTTATAATTCTCTCGCGGCTGTGCCTAGCGGCGGACAACATCCTGGGACTCGACGCCGAGCGCGGTGCGCAGATCGGTCTCCCGCTCGCGCATGCCGGCGCGTACTGCGTCCGCGAAGTCGTAGACACCGTCGGCCAGCCGGCCCACAGCCCGGTTCAGGCCTTCCGGCCCCAGGTTCGCCTGCGCCTCGGTCACTTTGCGGAAAGCTATGACACCGATTGCAACGCCGATGCCCATCCAGACAAGTCTCTTCATTTCAGTTCTCCGGGTGGCTTAGCGGCTGCGGCGGCCGGCGGCGGGTTTCTTGCGGGCGGCTAAGGCGGAGCGCACGCCGTAACTGAAGGCGGCCACCTTGATCAGCGGGGAGCCAACGGTGGCTGCAACCAGCGAGGACAGCGCCGAAAGGTTCGCCGAAGCGTCCGAAACGTTCGAGGCGATGCCGTCCACTTTCTTCAGCTGCTGGTTGGTGGTGGAGACGGTAGCCGTGACTTCGTCCATGAGGGGCGTAGCGCCGTCGCTGATGGAACGGATCGAGGTCCGCACTTCATCGAATACCCGGCCCAGTTTGAGGATAGGGACAGCAAGCAACAGGACCAGGAGCGCAAATACCCCGGCCGCGATCAGGCCGGCAATATCGCCACCAGACATAGACGTTCATCTCCTTGAATCTCCGTGGAACGGGACATGGTGCGTGGCGGCAGCGTGCTGCAGCCGCGGATGTCCCCCAAGTACCTTACATACAAAGAAGCCCGCGGCGCTTGCCACGGGCTTCTTTGGGTACGCTGCCGAAATTTAGCGTGCGTAGAATTCGACGACGAGCTGCTCTTCGCAGGTCACGGGGACCTCGGAGCGCTTCGGGCGACGGACCAGGCGTGCCTGCAGGGCGTCAAGCTTGACGTCCAGGTAGGCGGGAACCTGGGGCAGGACGTCGCGGTGTGCGCCGGCTGCTGCAACCTGGAACGGAGGCATGGGCTCGCTGCGGCTGTGAACGTGGACCAGCTGGCCCTCGCTGACGCGGAAAGACGGGCGGTCAACGCGGATGCCGTCAACCAAGATGTGGCGGTGTACAACCAGCTGGCGGGCCTGGGCGATGGTGCGGGCGAAGCCGGCACGCAGCACGAGGGCGTCGAGACGCATTTCGAGCAGTTCGATCAGGTTTTCACCGGTCAGGCCCTTGGTGCGGCGTGCTTCTTCGAAGGCACGGGTCATCTGGGCTTCGCGGATGCCGTACTGGGCGCGCAGGCGCTGCTTTTCGCGCAGACGTACGGCGTAGTCGGAGTCCTGCTTCTTGCGGGCACGGCCATGCTCACCGGGGCCGTACGGGCGGCGCTCCATGTACTTGGCGGCCTTGGGGGTCAGAGCGATGCCGAGTGCACGCGAGAGGCGTGCTGTACGGCGAGCACGAGTGTTGTTAGCCACTTGTGTCCTTCCAATATCTGCGGTGTGTCAGTGTTACTGGCCTCCACGATGGAGAGCATCGGCCAACCGCTGCCTTTTGCTACTGGGCACAGGCATAACCTCATCAAATAGAAACTTTGGTGGATTGTGCGTCCGTGCCTTGCCAGACAACGATCAATCCTACCAGAAAGCTCACTTGCCCCGGATGATCTTCCGCAGTCGCTCAAGCCGCACAGCGATGTCACGCTCTGCGCCGTTGCCGGTGGGCTCGTAGTAGTCGCGGCCCACGAGATCGTCCGGAGGGTACTGCTGGCTGGCCACGGAGTGCGGGGCGTCGTGGGCGTACTTGTAGCCCAGACCGTGTCCCAGTTGCTTCGATCCCGGGTAGTGCGCATCGCGAAGGTGAGCGGGGATCCCGTTGCCCAGTCCCGCCCGGACGTCCGCAATGGCCTTGTTCAGGCCCATGTACGCGGCATTGGACTTGGGCGCCGTGGCCAGGTGGACCACCGCTTCGGCCAGGACAATCCTGCCTTCCGGCATGCCGATGAGCTGGACGGCCTGCGCGGCGGCCACGGCGGTCTGCAGGGCCGTGGGATCTGCCATGCCGACGTCCTCCGCTGCGGAAATCACAATGCGCCGTGCCACGAAGCGCGGGTCCTCCCCCGCCTCCAGCATCCGGGCCAGGTAGTGCAGGGCCGCGTCCACGTCGGAGCCCCGGATGGACTTGATGAACGCGCTGGTGACGTCGTAGTGCTGGTCGCCCGCGCGGTCGTAGCGCACTGCGGCCACGTCAAGGGCGCGTTCGGTGTGCCGCAGTTCCACCGCAACGGGCTCGACTGTGACCGGCGGGCTGGCACCGGCGCCGTCCGCGGAATCATCGGCGCCGTCGGAACTCTCGGAGGTGTCGACGTCGTCGGCGTCACCGAAGGCGACCCCGGCGGCCGCTTCGAGAGCTGTCAAAGCCCGCCGCGCGTCCCCTCCGGACAGCCGCACGAGGTGTGCCAGCGCCTCGGCGCTGAGCCTGACTTTGCCGCCGAGCCCGCGGACATCCTCAACGGCGCGCAGGAGCAGGCCTTCAATGTCGGTGTCGGTCAGCGGCCTGAGAGTCAGCAAAAGTGAACGGGACAGCAGCGGCGAGACGACCGAGAAGGACGGGTTCTCGGTGGTTGCCGCCACCAGCACCACCCAGCGGTTCTCGACGCCGGGCAGCAGCGCATCCTGCTGGGCCTTGTTGAAGCGGTGGATCTCGTCGAGGAACAGGACAGTGGTGGTTTTGTAGAGATCGCGGGCCGTCAGCGCATCGTCCATGACCCGGCGTACGTCCTTGACCCCGGCCGTGATGGCCGAGAGTTCCACGAACTTCCGCCCGGGTCCCCTGGCGATCACGTGCGCGAGGGTTGTCTTTCCGGTGCCGGGCGGACCCCAGAGGATGAGAGAGCTGGGGCCCGCGGGCCCGGTGGCGTCGGCACCGGCAGCCAGCTGGCGAAGCGGCGACCCCTGTCCCAGCAGGTGCTGCTGCCCCACCACGTCGTCCAGCGTGCGGGGCCGCATCCGGACGGCCAAGGGCCCGCGTGGCGAGGCAGTCCGGGACGGACCCTGCGCCCCTGCGGCCGGGCGGCTGCCAGCGCCGCCAGCCGTGGGCGAGTCGTCGCCGTCGTCGTCGTTGCCCTGCCCCGGGCCAAAGAGATCATCCACATAGATAGGCTACTCATAGATTCATCGGGCAATGTCCGGTCACGTACAGCAAGGATTCGGCAATGCCACAGAGCGGTTCACCGGGCGGACGTCCGGCACCGGCATCGCGGACCGCGTTCGTGTCCGGACCTCGGCTGGCCGGCTGGGTGCACCGCTTCGGCGCCAGCCACGGCCCGCTCCGGATTGAAGACCACGACGACGGCGTGCGGCTGCTCGCGGCCGACGGCGCCAGCGCACTGCTGCAGGCGCCGTGGCCGGACGACGGCCGGCCGGGGCGCGGCCCCGATCTGGTGGCCCGGCTGGCGTCGCTGGCGTCCCAGCCGCGCAGCATCGGCCTCCTTCTGGTCCGGCGTGGAGGCTATGGTGTCGCGGTCACCAGCGAAGGCCTGATCCGTACCTCCAAAACCGGGTCCAAATACGTTCAGTCCCGGACGGCCGCAGGAGGCCAGTCCCAGCAACGGTTCGCGCGGCGCCGTTCCAACCAGGCGGATGCGATGGTGGAGGCGGTCGCGGAACAGGCCCGGCAGGTCTTCAGCGGCCAGGTCTTCGAGTACGTGGTTCCGGGGGGCGACAGGTCACTGGCCGATCTCGTGCTCGATGAGCCTGCGCTGAAGGCCTACGCCCGGCTGCCGCGGCTGGCTTACCTCGATGTTGCCGATCCCCGTGCTGCCGTCCTGAAGAAGGCCGCCGCGGATGCCTGCTCCGTACGCGTCACGGTGACGGACCCGCCGGCATAGCCAGGCTGCCGCGACTGCGACGGCGCTACTCTTCGGGGGCCAGCGTGACGGTGACGCCGTCGAGGTCCTTGGTGAAGTCCAGCTGGCAGGAGAGCCGCGAGCCGCACTCCCGATAACCCTCGGCTTCGACCAGCAGTTCAATCTCATCCTCACTGCGCTCCCCCAGGGTGTCGAAGACCTCGTCCGCGAGGAATACGTGGCACGTTGCGCAGGAGGCGGTCCCACCGCAGGAAGCCAAGACGGGCAGGTCATTGTCCCTCAAGGCCTCCATCAGGGTCTGGTCCGGCTCCCATTCGAGGTCGCGGGACTTGCCTTCGCGGTCGACGACGGTCAGTTTGTTGTTGCTCATGGCGGTTCCTTAGATTCGGGCTGATACCAGGTCAGCGTCGGTAAGACTGGGGTCATTGGGAATGGTGTCCGTGAGGGGGATGCGGGGGTCCGCTGCCAGCGCCGGGTCGATCAGGGCTCCAGCGGCGATCAGTTTTTTGGCCGGCCGGAAGTCGGCAAGCCCAGCAACAGTGTCGACGGCGGCGAGGCGTCCGTCACGGAGATAGATGACTGCGAACTTGCCGACTGCGGGCGTGCCTCTGACGATGACGTCGTCGTCCGGGTGGCGAACGCCGGCGGTCTGCAGCCGTACGCCGTGCTGAACGGTCCAGAACCACGGGATTTCCGGCTCCGCCGGCTGCTGGCCGGTGATGTGCGCGGCCACCCGGTCGGCCTGGGCCTGCGCGTTCTGGATGCATTCGAGGCGCTGGCTGGTGCCGTCGACAGGGCTGGCGAAACGGGTGACGTCGCCGGTGGCGTAAATGGCGGAGTCCGACGTCCGGCCTTCCCCGTCCACGAGGATGCCATCCCGGCACTCCAGTCCGGCCTCCGTGGCCACCTCCTGGTTGGGAAGCACGCCGATACCTGCCAGCACGACGTCGGCCGGGTGGACGGTGCCGTCGGCCGTGACCACGCGCTCGGCCCGGCGCTGACCTTCAATCGCCGTAACCGCGGCACCAAAAACGAACCGAATACCGTTCTGTTCGTGGAGCTGCTCGAAGAAGCGGGAGACCGGTTCCGACGTCACCCGGCTCATCACGCGGTCCTGGAGCTCCAGCACCGTGACCTTGCATCCCCTCGCAGCAGCGGCGGCGGCAACTTCGAGCCCTATGTAACCAGCGCCGATGATGGCGACCCGCGTGCCGGCGACGAGAGCGCGTTTGAGGTCGAGAGCGTCTTCACGGGTCCGCAGGGCGTGGACGCCCGGGAGTCCGGAGCCGGGAACGGTGAGGGGGCGGGCGCGGGAGCCGGTCGCGACGACCAGGCGGTCGTAACCGCGGCGGCTGCCGTCGGAGAGCACCACGGTCCGGCTTTGCCGGTCGATGGCTTCGGCAGTGATCCCCGCCAGCCGTTCAATGCGCTTGTCCTGGTAAAACTTCTCCTTGCGCAGCACTGTGGACTCGTCCGGGGCGCCGGACTTCAGGAGTTCCTTGGACAAGGGCGGACGCTCGTAGGGCGTCTCCTTTTCGCCGTCGAGCAGGAGAATGCCCCCGACCCAGCCGCGCGTGCGCAATCCCGCAGCGACCGCGACCCCGGAATGGCCGGCGCCGACGATGATGACGGGCTGCCCGTTGTTGATTCCAGGCTGCAGATCAGGCACTGAACGACTCCAGTTCCACGTGAAGGTGCTCCGGCCCCGAGTTGGTCAGGTTGTTTCCGCGGACGTATTCGATCGGCCTGGTCGTATTCAGCGTCAGGGAGCCCAGCTTCGCGGCGAGGATCTCCACCGTCACCTTTGTTTCCAGCCGGGCCAGCGGTGCGCCAAGGCAGCTGTGCACTCCATGGCCGAAACCAAGGTGGCCGTCGGTGGTGCGGTCGATGTCGAAGGTCTCGCCGTCGGGGTACTTGCTGCTGTCCCGGTTCGCGGCGGCGGGCAGCAGCCGGACAATCGCCCCGGCGGGTATTGTCACCCCGGCTACCTCGACCTCCTCGGTGGTGATCCGGCTGGCCCGTTGCACCGTGCCGCGGTAACGGGCAAGTTCTTCGACGAACATGCTGGCGTCCGCCGGATCCTGCCGGATCCGGCCCAGCAGTTCCGGTTGTTCGCTGAAGACTCGGAACGCATTGGCCAGCAAAATGGTGGTGGTGTCATGTCCGGCGACGAAGACAAAGGCACAGAGTTCCTTGGCTTCCTTCTCGCTGAGCAGGCCCTCCTTCCACATTCTGGCGATGTGGCCGCCAACGGAGTCGTTTTCCTCGCGGTAGAGCCGCTCCATGGTGTCCTTCAGGTAAGCGAAGAATTCGAAGGTGCTGTGTTCGTCGGTGCCCGTCCCTTCGGCGTTGCGGGCGAGCCGGCCGAAGTAGCTGAACGTCTCGTCGGACCAGAACTTCATCTTCTCGAAGTCCGCGGCGGGGACGTCGAGCAGGGCACTGATGGTGGACATGCTCAGGGGGATCGCGTACTCGTCTACGGCATCGCCGCCCCCGGCAGCGATCATCGGGTCCAGGTATTTTTCGGCGTTTTCCCGGACGCGGCCCTCGAAGGCGGCGATTGCCTTTGGCGTGAAGGCCTGAGCCACCACCTGGCGCAGACGGGTGTGGTTGGGAGCATCGAACAAGGTCAGGAACGTCAGCGGAACCGGGTCCACAACCTGCGAGGAGAAGACTTTAGGGGCCCGCATGGCCTTACGGACGTCGTCGTACCGGGAGATGAACCAGACGTCTGAAACCGGCGAGGCAGCGCGGAGCACCGGGGCGTTGTCCCTCATCCATGCGTAGTGCGCGTAGGGATCACCCTGGGTTCCGTCGTCGACGACCTTGAACGGGGCCATACCCGCGGGCCAGTCCAGGTCATGGGAGTACGGGGGAAGCTCCGCCGTGGTGGCGCTTTGTTCTGTCGTTGCAGCAGACATCGTTGTCCTTCTTTCCGGGCCGTTCCGATCGATAGCACTGCAGACCGGCAGGTTCGATAGCGGTTGGATAATGGTGAAGCAGGATGATCCGCGGGCCGCCAGGAGGCGTAATCCCCGCCGAAAGTGCGGATTCGTGATCCACGTCTCACCAAGAATGCCTGCGGTGTCCCTGCGCGTCCCAGAGGACTTCCGTTCATCGGCTCGGATCGTTCAAAGCGCTTCTACCGACGCGGTACAGGGCTCATCGACTTCAGCGCGCGGGAAATGCCGTGGGCGGCCGTCAGGAGTGCCGGGACGGTGAAGGGAACGTCGGCTTCGTCGCGCGGAACGATCGCGTTCAGGGCTGCAGCAATCTCGTTGCCGGAACCGAAGACCGGCACGGCGATTCCGGTCCACTCCGTGACGCCGATCCCCGGGATGGCCACATAGCCTCGCTGCCGGATCTCCGCCAGGTGCTTCCGGATCAGCGCCGGATCGGTGATTGTCTCGGGGGTAACTTTCGCCAAAGGTGCGGCGAGAACCTCCTCCTGGACGGCAAGGGGCGAGAACGCGAGGAGCACTAGGCCTGACGATGCGGCATGCACCGGCATCCGCTGCGCGATGTGCGCCGCATTCAGCCGGGAATCCGGCGACGAGAGCCGCTCGACGTACAGCACGCTGCCGTGGTCCAGCACCGCGAGCGTCGTGTGCTGGTGTACGGTCGCCAGGACATCGTCCATGAACGGCAACGCCAGCTCCTGAAGGTTCAGCGCCCGCGAGCCACGTGCCGCAAGTTCCCACATCCGCATCCCAGGCCGGAGGCTTCCGTCGCCGAGCCGCTCGATCAGTCCGTGCTCGACGAGATCTTCCAGCAGGCGGCGCGTTGTGGTCAGCGGCAGATCCGCCCGGCGGGCGAGGCCGGAAAGCGTCATGGTCGGAAGATCCCGGTCGAATGCGCTCATGAGCCGCACGACACGGCTGATGACGGATTCACCTGTTGGGGAGTTTGCCATAGGTAAATTCTCCTACCCGCGCAGAGTCACGCCCGTGTCGCATCCGTTCATCGGCAATACTGTGGTTCCCGTCACATCACACTGGCACTCTGGCTGGAGCGCGGCCGCCAATACAGGCGGCGCCCGTAAAAATGCCTGCGCTGAGCGCAGTCAGGAAGGAGATGCCAGTGTCCGCACTTACTGGCCCTCAAACGCCGCCCGTGCAAACGTGGCCAGAATTTGACGCAGCTGCCGGAGAAATGCCGGTGCAGTCCCCCAACCATCACGAACTGGCCGCCTGGCCTTGGTTCGGTCTCCACTGCCCGAGTGAGACGGCCTAGCAGCCGGAACCGGCCCTCCTGAGAGGGGCCCGCCGATACACTCACCCGTGTCGTGGCGCACCGGGGCAGGCCACGCCGCGTCCATCAGCATTTTCAGCGTGGGCAAGGGGATCGGATACGCCACGGTTTCCTTTTGCAGAGAGACACCAACTGTCGAGAGACGCCAACGGCTCCCTGGAATTCCAGGGAGCCGTTGGCGCGGGCGCCGGCGGTGCCGGCCGCCTACTTCTGTTCGGGTTTGGCGGCCTCGGCCTTCTTGGCCTCAGCCTTGAAGTCGACGCCGGCTTCCTTGCGCTGCTGCGGCGTGATCGGCGCGGGAGCCTGGGTCAGCGGGTCGTAGCCGTTGCCGGTCTTCGGGAAGGCGATAACGTCGCGGATGGACTCCACTCCCGCCATCAGGGCGACCACGCGGTCCCAGCCGAAGGCAATGCCGCCGTGCGGAGGTGCACCGAACTTGAAGCCTTCCAGCAGGAAGCCAAACTTAGTCTGCGCATCCGCACGGTCCAGGCCCATCAGCTCGAAGACCCGTTCCTGGACGTCGCGCTCGTGGATACGGATGGAGCCGCCGCCGATTTCGTTGCCGTTGCAGACGATGTCGTACGCGTAAGACAGGGCCGACTCCGGGTCCTTGTCAAACGTGTCGAGGAATTCGGGCCTGGGGGAGGTGAAGGCGTGATGGACGGCCGTCCACTTGCCGGCACCCACGGCCACGTCGCCGGAGGCCACCGCTGCGGCGGCCGGTTCGAACATCGGTGCGTCCACCACCCAGCAGAACGCCCAGTCAGTGGGGTCGATCAGGCCGGTGCGGTGGCCGATTTCGACGCGTGCCGCACCGAGCAGTGCGCGGGACGGGGTCTTCTCGCCGGCGGCGAAGAAGATGCAGTCACCGGGCTTGGCGCCTACGGCGTCGGCCAGGCCGGCGCGTTCGGTCTCCGTGAGGTTCTTGGCCACCGGACCGGCGAGCTCGCCGTCTTCCTTAAACAGGACATATGCCAGTCCCTTTGCACCGCGCTGCTTAGCGAATTCCTGCCAGCCGTCCAGGGTACGGCGCGGCTGGGAGGCGCCGCCGGGCATGACCACGGCACCGACGTAGGGCGCCTTGAAGACGCCGAAGTTGGTCTCCTTGAAGAACTCGGTCAGCTCGGTCAGCTCCTGGCCGAACCGCAGGTCCGGCTTGTCAGAGCCGTAGCGGGCCATGGCGTCCGCGTAGGTGATGCGCTGAATCGGCGTCGGGATTTCGACGTCGATCAGCTTCCACAGCGCCTTCACGATGTTTTCGCCCAGGGAGATGATGTCGTCCTGGTCGACGAAGCTGGCCTCGATGTCCAGCTGCGTGAACTCCGGCTGGCGGTCCGCGCGGAAGTCTTCGTCGCGGTAGCAGCGGGCAATCTGGTAGTACTTCTCGAAGCCGCCCACCTGCAGCAGCTGCTTGAAAAGCTGCGGCGACTGCGGCAGCGCGTACCAGGATCCCGGGGCCAGGCGGGCGGGGACCACGAAGTCGCGGGCGCCTTCCGGCGTCGAACGCGTCAGTGTGGGGGTTTCGATTTCAACGAAACCCTCCTTGTGAAGGAGTTCTCGGGCCACGCGGTTGGCCTCGGAGCGCAGGCGGAGGTTGCGGCTGGGGCCCGGGCGGCGGAGGTCAAGGTATCGGTGCTTCAGGCGTGCTTCCTCCCCCACTTCCACGTGCTCATCGATCTGGAAGGGCAGCGGGTCCGCGGTGTTGAGGATAACCACCTTGTCCGCCATGACCTCGATCTCGCCGGTGGCCAGCGCCGGGTTCTCGTTGCCCTCGGGGCGCTTGGACACCGTGCCGGTCACCTGCAGCACGTACTCGTTGCGCAGGCCGTGGAAAACCTCTTCTTCGCGGACCACAACCTGCGCGACGCCCGAGGCGTCACGCAGATCGACGAATGCGACACCACCGTGATCACGACGGCGGCCGACCCAGCCAGCCAGGGTTACGGTTTGTCCAATGTGCTCGGAGCGAAGGGATCCGAGGTCATGTGTGCGCAGCACAGCATTCCTTTCAGAAGGAAGACAGAAACGAAGTTGAATTAGGATCGTTGCGGGAACGATCCCGTCCGAGTTTACCCGTTGGAAAGGTCCCTGCCCCGCCATGACCAGGCATGAGCAGCTGCAGCGCAGGCTGGGTGTGTTCGACGCGACATCGATCGGACTCGGATCCATGCTTGGGGCCGGTGTCTTCGTGGTTTTTGCCCCCGCTGCCGGCCTGGCCGGAAAACTGCTCGTTGTTTCCATCGTCATCGCCGGGGCGGTCGCCTATTGCAACGCTGTGGCGTCCGCCCAGCTCGCGGCCAAGTACCCGCAAAGCGGCGGCACGTACATTTATGGCCGCCGGCAGCTGGGCGAATGGCCGGGGTTCCTCGCGGGATGGGCTTTTGTGACCGGCAAGACAGCCTCCTGCGCCGCCATGGCCCTCACGTTCGGGCAGTATGTCGCGCCGGGCTACGCCACGCCTGTAGCCGTCGCCGCGGTGACGGTGCTGACCGGCATCAATCTGCTGGGCATCACCCGGACGGCATTGCTGACGCGCATCCTGCTGGGCCTTGTGCTGGCCACCCTGGCCTTTGTTGCCGCGGCGGCCATCATCGGTCCACATCCTGCTGGTCCATATCCTGCCGGTGCTGTGTCCGCGGCGGATGTCGGCAGCGCCTGGGGCATCCTTCCCGCCGCCGGCCTGGTGTTCTTCGCGTTTGCCGGGTATGCACGGATTGCCACCCTCGGCGAAGAGGTGAAGGATCCGGCGAGGGTGATCCCTCGGGCCATCCTGGGCGCCCTCGCCGTGGCGTTTGCCATCTACCTGGGTCTGGCAGTGCTGCTTCTGGCCCACCTCCCGTTGGCACAACTGGCCTCATCGGCGGCCCCGCTTCTCGAAGCCGTGACCCACTCGCGGCTGGCTGCCGGCGCCCCCTTCGTGCAGGGCGGAGCTGCCGCCGGGTCCCTCGGAGCACTGCTGGCGCTCATTACCGGGGTAGGGCGCACGGCGATGGCCATGGCCCGGGAACGTGACCTGCCGGGTCCGCTTGCCCGGATCGGCGGACGCCACACGGTGCCCTTCGCCGCCGAACTGGCCGTGGCCGCCGTCGTGGTTTTGCTGTTGCTGACCAGCAGCGTGCTGACGGTGGTGGGTTTCTCCAGCTTCGGCGTACTCGTGTACTACGCCGTGGCCAATGCAGCGGCCTACACGCTCCGGGAGCGTCCCGGGCACGCACCGAAATGGCTCAATGCTGCCGGACTCGTGGGCTGCCTTGTCCTGGCCTTCACGCTGCCGCCGTCATCGGTCCTGGCCATGGCCGGCGTGTTGGCGGCGGGGGTCGCCGCCCGTGCGGTGGCGCTGCGGCTGCGCCGGAGGCTAGCCAGCAAGCGCTGCGGCTATTCAGGCGACACGCCGGTGACCTGGACGTGCAGGTCCTCGTCCGACGGCGTCCACGTCGCCGGATCGGCGTCGACCTGCACACCGGAGCGGATGTCCTTGACCTGGTGTTTGCCGTCGTCGTCGGTGAACCAGACAAACGGGATGCCGCGGCGGTCAGCAAACTTGATCTGCTTTCCGAACTTCTCGGCCTTGGCGGCGACTTCCGTGGCGATGCCCCGGCTGCGCAGCTGCGTGGCGACGTCCTGGGCCTCCCCCCAGGTGTCGTCGGCGTTCAGCGCGACCAGCACCGCCGTGGGCACGGAGCGGGAGGCCTTCGCGAGGTCCTGGCTGAGGATGCGCGAAACCAGCCGTGTGACCCCGATGGAGAGCCCGACGCCGGGGAACTTCCTGTTGCCTTTGCTTGCGAGGGCGTCATACCGGCCGCCGGAGCAGATGGACCCGAGCTGCTCGTGGCCCACGAGCACGGTTTCCACCACCGTGCCGGTGTAATAGTCCAGCCCTCGGGCGATGCTCAGATCGGCGACAACCTTGCCCGGAGCGCGCTTCACCGCCGCCTCGATGACCTGCTCAAGCTCATCCAGGCCCTCCTCGAGGAGCTCATTGCTCACGCCCAAGGAACGGACCTGCGCCACAAAGGACGTGTCCTCGGTCCGGATGCCGGCAAGCTTCAATGCCGCCTGAACCTGGTCATCCGTGGCGCCCAGCTCGGTCTTGAGGAGTTCGGCCACTTTGTCCGGGCCGATCTTTTCCAGCTTGTCGATGCTGCGGAGCACGCCGGCCGTGTCCGCCAGGCCGACGCCGCGGTAGAAACCTTCGGCAAGTTTCCTGTTGTTAATGCGGAGGCGGAAGTCCGGAATGGGGAGGGCGCCCAGCGCCTCGGCGATGACCAGCGCGATTTCGACGTCATAACGGAAGGGCAGGTCGCCGTCCCCCACCACGTCGATGTCTGCCTGGGTGAATTCGCGCGCGCGGCCCTCCTGCGGGCGCTCACCACGCCATACCTTCTGGATCTGGTAGCGCCGGAACGGGAACGCGAGATAGCCGGCGTTCTCCACGACGTAGCGCGCAAACGGAACCGTCAGGTCAAAGTGCAGGGCAAGTGCGTGGGGATCGTGCTTGCCTTTGCCTTCTTCGCCTTCGTCGTCCTGAAGCCGGCTGAGCCCGTATACCTCTTTGTCGATGTCGCCTTTGCGCAGCAACTGGCCCACGGTTTCAACCGCGCGCGTCTCAATGGAGGAAAAGCCATGGAGTTCAAAGGTACGCCGCAGGGTGTCCAGGACATGCTGCTCCACCAGCCGTTCCTCGGGAAGCCACTCGGGGAATCCGGACAGGGAGGCTGTGCGTGCCATGGTGGAGTTTCTCCTCAGGTAACCGACGACCGGAGTCCGCTGCGCAGTATTCCACGTCGCCATTTGGATCAAAAAGCGGCGGCAAGGGCGGGAGTCCAAGCTGTCATGCATAAACTATGTGCGGCAGTCAGTTTATGCTTTCGGCGCCGGCATCTCTAATGCGGCCGCCGGACCGTATGCTCTGCCGCTGTGCAGTTGCAGCCGGGGATGCCTTAATCGGGCGGCCCTGGCCGGCAGCCCGATCAACGAGGAGGACCTGTGGCGGCCAGTCCACGCGAAACGCGTGAAGCCAAGCGGCGCATCCAGCAGATGGAAGCCAAGCGCGAGCTTCGACGGGACCAGGAGAAGCGGCGAAGGCGGGACAACCTGATTGCGGGCGGCGCCGGAGCGGCGGCGGTGATACTCGCCGTCGTGCTTCAAATGGCGGTTTTTTCCGCAAACCCGACCGAAGAAGAGTTCGCGGCCGCGGAAGCAGGGCTGAACTCCCCCTCAGCTTCGACGTCCGCCGCGGCCACCAACGCCCCCAACATCCCCAAGCCGGAATCGGCCGCGGGCAAGGTGTTCACTGGCGCGCTGAAACTCAGCCGCGGAAGCCTGGGCGTCCAGCTGGACGGTACCAAGGCGCCGCAGGCCGCCGCCGTCTTCAAGTCCCTTGCCGGCTCGGGCTACTACCAGGGCGTCAGCTGCCACCGCCTCACCATCGCGGACAACTTTGGCGTCCTGCAGTGCGGCTCCAAGACCGGAAACGGGCAGGGTGACCCGGCCTATACCTGGGGTCCGCTGGAAAACACTCCGGCGGACAACAAATACCCGGCCGGCACCATCGCGGTGGCCCGCACCGCCGGAAATGCCTACGGCAACGGCACCCAGTTCTTCATCGTGTACAAGGACACGGTAATTCCAGCCGACGCCGCCGGCGGTTATACGGTGGTGGGCAAAGTGACCTCGGGGCTGGATGTAGTCACGAAGATTGCGGCCGCGGGTCTTAAGAAGGGCGAAAACGCCACCGACGGCGCGCCTGCGGAACCAGTCACGATAGACTCGTTCTCTCTGAAGTAAGAAGCCCGCGTCCCAGGCGGCCAACGGTGTATTACGAGAGTATTTTCCTCCAAGCGAAAGACTTTTAGCGGTGACAGACAGTCAGAAATCCGACGAAACAGCAGCAGCAGACCTGATCGAGGTTCCGGCCCCTCCGGCCGAGCCCGCGGAGGCAGCTGCCGAAGGTACCCAGGCAGAAGAAGCACAGCCGGAGAGCGCAGAGACGGAGGGGGCTCCGGCCGAGGAAGCACCTGCTGAAGAGGCGGCTGCTGAGGCGGCCGAGGAAACCGCAACTGAGCAGCCCGCAGCGGAGGAAACCCCGTCTGAGCAGCCAGAAGCTGAGCAGCCCGTCGAAACTGAGGCAAGCGCTCCTGCTCCGCATCCCGTGCCGGCTCCCCGTCCGGCGCCGTCACCTGCAGCATTCGCTGCACGCCCCAAGGCAGGCCCCGCAGCCAACGTGGTGCCTGTTGCCGCGCCTTCCGCCACATCGCTCGCGGAAGCAGCCCGCTGGGGCCGGGTGGAAGGGGACGGTCACGTCTTCCTGACCATCGACGGCGAGGAACACCCTGTTGGTCAGTACCCCGATGTCAGCAACGACGAGGCCCTCGCCTACTTCGCCCGCAAGTATGACGACATCGTGGCCCAGATTGTCCTGCTGGAACAGCGGGTTGCCTCCAAGGCGCCCACTACGGACATGCAGAAGACCGTTACGCACCTGCGCGAGCAGCTCGCTGAGCGGAACATGGTGGGAGACATCCGCGCCGCCGAAGGCCGTCTGGACACGCTGTCCACGCAGATCACCGAACTCGAAAAGACCGAAAAAGCCCAGCATGACGCCGTCCGGGCAGCCGAGCTTGCCGCCCGGGAGGCCATCGTCGCCGAGGCCGAAGCCATTTCGGGAACCGATCCGGCGCAGATCCAGTGGAAGACTTCCAGCGCCAGGATGAACGAGCTGTTCGAAAGCTGGAAGACAGCGCAGAAGAGCGGCATCAGGCTGGGCCGGAGCAATGAGGACGCACTCTGGAAGCGGTTCCGGGCTGCCCGGACGGTTTTTGACCGTCACCGCCGTGCCTACTTCTCCCAGCTGGACAGCAACAACTCGGCCGCCAAGTCCGCCAAGGAAAAGCTAATCACCGAGGCGGAAGCGCTGTCCTCGTCCACCGACTGGGGATTCGCCGCCGGCGAATACCGCCGCCTCATGGACGAGTGGAAGGCATCACCACGCGCCAGCCGCAAGGACGACGACGCTCTCTGGGCCCGCTTCCGCGCCGCCCAGGACGTTTTCTTTACCAACCGCCAGGCTGCTAACGATGAGATTGACCAGGAATACGCCGCAAACCTGAAGGTGAAGGAAGCCCTCCTCGAGGAGGCCAACACTATTCTTCCCGTCAAGGACCTGGGCGCCGCCAAGAAGGCTCTCCAGTCCATCCGCGACCGCTGGGAGGATGCCGGAAAGGTGCCCCGCGCGGACATGGGACGCATCGAAGCCGGTCTGCGCCGGATTGAGGATGCCGTCCGCCAGGCCGAGGACGAAAACTGGCAGCGGTCTAACCCCGAAACCAAGGCCCGCACGAACAGCGCGCTGAGCCAGCTAGAGTCGGCAATCGCCGGACTCAAGGACGACCTGGTGAAGGCAGAGAAGGTAGGCGACCAGCGCAAGATCAAAGCCGCCCAGGAAGCCCTCGACGCCCGCCAGGCCTGGCTCGACCAGATCCAGCGGTCGGCCAGCGAGCTTTCCTAGTCAGTTTTTTGCAGGCCCCGCCCCGGTTATCCACATAGCCGGGTCGGGGCCTGTCCTCGTTCCGGGCCATTCCGGCAGGATTGCTGGATGACCCCGATATCGCGTCGGCCCGTCGCGGGGCCCGGCCAGCACTCCCCCGCACACCTGCTGGACCTCTATGCGCCGGGACAGCTGTTTTCCTGGCCCGAGTTGCAGTCCATGGCCGCCGACGGCGTACTGACCCACCTGTACCATCATGGCTATACGCTGCCGGGAGCACCCTCTTCGCCGCAGCTGCGCGCGCGAGCCGCTGCGTTGGCCGTGCCGCCAGCCTTCCGGCAGCGTGTGGTCGCAGGACGGATGACAGCCGCCTGGATCTACGGCTGCGCCCGTGAACCGGACCGCTTGGCCCTCCTGGTGGATGCCAAACGTCGGATCTCCAGCCTGCGGTCCACCCGCGGCTGCACTCTCCACGAGGTCCGGCTCGGCCCCTTCGACGTGGTCAGCCTGGGTGGCCTGATGGTTTCAAGCCCGCTGCGCACCGCGCTGGACGTCGCATTGCATGTCGACGCCGAGCGCGCGGTCCCCGCGCTGCGCCAGCTGCTGGAGCGGCCCGAGCTCGATGTCCGGCTCCGGCTCCTCTGCCTGGCCGTGGAGGCGACGCCCAGATTGCCCCACAAGAAGGCAGCGCTGGAAAAGCTCGCCCTAGCTTCGCCGGCGGTTGCCCGTGGTCCGATAGACATCGAAGACGCCGTCGATCCTCCGGACGGCGCTCAGGACGTGGCTCAGGTACTTGGGGTCGCCCATCTCGAAGGCAAACTTTGAGATGGCCACACGGTCGGTTGACGTGTGGACGCTCGCGGCGAGGATGTTCACGTGATTCTCGGACAGAATGCGGGTGACGTCGGACAGGAGCGACTTCCGGTCTAGCGCCTCCACCTGGATTTCCACGAGGAAAACGCTCGACTGGGTCGGAGCCCAGTCAACGTCCACAATCCTGTCGGGCTGGTCCTTGAGGTCGGAGATGTTGGTACAGTCCGTCCGGTGCACGGAAACACCCGAACCGCGAGTGACGAACCCGAGGATGGGGTCCGGCGGCACGGGGGTGCAACAGCGGGCCAGCTTGACCCACACGTCCCCCACACCGCGAACCACCACACCGGAGTCCGAGAAGCGGGCCTTGCTGACCTGCGTGGGAATGCTGACCTCGGTGAGGTCGTCGTCCGGGGTTTCGTTCCCGCCGAGGCTCTCGATGAGCTTTTCCATGACGGACTGCGCCGAGGTGTGCCCGTCTCCCACGCCCGCGTACAGCCCGGAGATGTCCACATATTTGAAATCCTCGGCCACAGCCGCGAGGGCATCATGGGTCATGAGGCGCTGCAGCGGCAGGTTTTGCTTCCGCATGGCGCGTGTCAGCAGTTCCTTGCCGCGGTCAATGGCCTCCTCGCGACGCTCCTTGCTGAACCACTGGCGGATCTTGTTCCGTGCGCGGGCGCTTTTGACGAAATGCTGCCAGTCCTGGCTGGGCCCCGCCCCTTCGGCCTTCGAGGTGAAGATCTCCACCCAGTCGCCGTGGTTGAGCTCGCTGTTGAGCGGCACCAGTTTTCCGTTGACTCTGGCCCCGATGGTCCGGTGGCCCACCTCGGTGTGCACCGCATAGGCAAAGTCCACGGGCGTGGATCCTGCCGGGAGCGCCATGACCTCGCCCTTGGGCGTGAACACGAAGACTTCCCGGGCGTTGATTTCGAAGCGGAGCGAATCCAGGAATTCACCGGGGTCGGACGTTTCCTGCTGCCAGTCCACCAGTGAACGGAGCCAGCCCATGTCGCCGTCGCGGGGACTCCCTGGCCCGGTGGCGGTGCGGTTCGGCTGGTCCTTGTACTTCCAGTGCGCCGCCACACCGTACTCGGCGCGCCGGTGCATCTCGTGCGTGCGGATCTGAATCTCGACAGGCTTGCCGCCCGGGCCGATCACTGTCGTGTGCAGCGACTGGTACATGTTGAACTTGGGCATGGCGATGTAGTCCTTGAACCGCCCGGGCAGCGGGTTCCACCGCGAATGCAGGGTCCCCAGCGCCGCGTAGCAGTCCCGGACGGAGTCCACCAGCACGCGGACACCCATGAGGTCGTTGATGTCGTCGAAGTCCTTGTCGCGGACAATCATCTTTTGGTAAATCGAGTAGTAGTGTTTGGGCCGGCCGGTAATGGTCGCCTTGATCTTGGCCGTGCGAAGATCGTCGGCAATCTGGTTCCGAATGACGCTGAGGCTCTTCTCGCGCTCAGGCGTCCGGTCACCCACCATGCGCACGATTTCCTCGTACACCTTGGGGTACAGCGCGGCGAAGGATAGGTCCTCGAGTTCCCACTTGATGGTGTTCATGCCGAGGCGATGCGCCAGCGGCGCGAAGATTTCCAGTGTTTCGCGGGCCTTGCGCGCCGAGGATTCCGCGGAGACGAAGCGCCACGTCCGCGCGTTGTGCAGCCTGTCCGCAAGCTTGATCATGAGGACCCGGATGTCCTTGGCCATCGCCACGACCATCTTGCGGACCGTCTCCGACTGCGCGGCCTCGCCGAAGCTGACCTTGTCCAGCTTGGTCACGCCGTCCACCAGCATGGCCACTTCTGGGCCGAAGTCTGCCTTCAGGTCGGCGAGGGTGTAAGGCGTGTCTTCCACGGTGTCGTGGAGCAGTGCAGCCGCCAGCGTGGTGCCGCTGAGCCCGAGTTCCGCGAGGATGGTGGCCACGGCTACCGGGTGCGTGATGTAGGGATCGCCGCTCTTGCGCTTCTGTCCCCGGTGGCTCTGCTCCGCGACCACGAAGGCGCGCTGGATGAGGTCAAAGTCCTCTTTGGGGTTGTTCGCCCGGACTGTCCGGAGCAGGGGCTCCAGGATGGGCGAATACGTCGCAGTGCTCCGGCCAGTCAGCCTCGCGAGCCGGGACCGGGTACGTTCACGGCGGCCAGGAAATGTGGGGCGCACGCCCGAGTTGTCCACCGGAACACCCGGACCGGGACGTCCGGCAGCCACCAGACCAGTCGGCGGGCCCTGGCCCGGACCGTTATCCCCGGCAGCCTCTGGCGCCGACGTCGAACGTTCTTCCAATGAAGCACCCCTCACGACCCATTTAATTATTCCAGTCTATTCCCGCCGCGGGCCTCCTCAATAACCGGGACGCTTCCCAGGGCCGGGACCCGACGCAAAAAGGCCGGACGCCGTCATCATGRCGGCATCCGGCCTTCAGCTATCGCTGCTACGCCTTGGCTGGCTCGGCGGTGACCTTGGCGGCACTGTCTGCGCGCCGGTGCTCCACCCGTTGGGCCTGCTTGACGAGCAAAGGTTCTTTCTGGCGCAGCAAGGCATACATCGGCGCGGCGATGAAGATCGTTGCGGCCGTGCCGATGAGGATCCCGACGAACAGTGCCAGCGACAGGTCACGGAGAGTTCCGGCACCGAGCAGTCCGGCACCGATGAACAGGATCGCACCCACGGGCAGGATGGCCACCATCATGGTGTTGATGGACCGCACCAGGGTCTGGTTGACCGCCAGGTTAACCTCTTCGGCAAACGTCCGTCGGGTGGAAGACTCGAGGTCCGCCGTGTTCTCGCGGATCTTGTCGAACACCACCACAGTGTCGTAGAGCGAGTAGCTGAGCACCGTCAAGAAGCCGATGATTGCCGAGGGTGTGACCTCGAAGTCACTCAGGGCATAGACGCCGGCCGTGATGAACATGGTCACGAGCATGCCCGAGATTGCCGAGAGCGACATCTTCCAGGTCCTGAAGTACAGGGCCATCAGGATGGTGGCGAGGGCCACGAACACCACGAGGCCAATCAGGGCCTGCTTTGTGACGTCAGCACCCCATGTGGGACCCACGAACGTGGACGTCACCTCGTTGTCCGTGACGCCGTACGCCGAGGTCAAGCCCTGCTTGATCTTGATGGTTTCATCGTCGGTGAGCTTGTCCGTCTGGATCCGCATCGTGTTGCCGGCGACGTTCGCCACCCTGGGGACGCTTCCCGCCACAACATCGTGCACCGCTTTTTCGCCCAGCGTCGCATCAGTGGTCTTGACGTTGGACACGGTGAATTCCGAGCCGCCGCGGAATTCAATACCCAGGTTGAACCCGCCCTTGGCGACCGGGATCAGAATGGACAGTGCAACGGCGGCGGCGGCAATCAGGAACCAGATCTTCTTGGAACCGACAAAGTTGTAGGAACGCTTGCCCGTGTAGAGCTCATTACCGAATTTGGCGAAACTGGACATTACTTGCCTTCCTTGGCCGGGCCCTTGGAGGAACCCGCAAGCTGGTCCTGCTGCTCAGCGCGGCGGCGTTCAGCGATGGTCATCCGGCGTTCCGCCTCAGCGGCTGCGCCCGTGTTCTTAGCCCGTACCACAGACGGCTTGTCGTCCGGCGTCCGGATCCTGCCGGCGCCCCGGTACAGCGGAACCGCGCCGAGACGCTCAGGGTCAAGGCCGGAGAACTTGTGGCCTTCGCCGAAGAACCGCGTGCGAGCCAGCTGCTGCAGCGTCGGGTGCGTGAACATGAACACGACGATGAGGTCAGCGATGGCTGTCAGGCCAAGGGTGAACGCAAAGCCCCGGACGTTGCCCACGGCCACGAAGTACAGCACGAGCGCCGCCAGGAGGTTGACAGCCTTGGAGGCAAGGACTGTGCGCTTGGCCCGCTTCCAGCCGTTTTCCACGGCGGAAACGAGGCCGCGGCCTTCACGCAGCTCATCGCGGATGCGCTCGAAGTAGACAATGAACGAGTCCGCGGTCTGGCCGATGGACACGATGATGCCGGCCACACCGGCGAGGGACAGCCGGTAGTTTTCGGTCCAGCCGAGGATGGCAATGGCCAGGTATGTCAGGGCACCTGCCACCACAAGGGAGGCGATGGTGACAAATCCGAGGGCGCGGTACTGGAACAGGGAGTAGACGACCACGAGCAGGAGCCCGATCAGGCCGGCCAGCAGACCCATGCGTAGCTGCTCGCCGCCGAGAGTCGCCGAGATCTGCTGCTCGCTCTGGATGTCGAAGCTGATCGGCAGGGCACCGAAGCGCAGCTGGTCGGACAGCGCCTTGGCTGACTTCTCGGTGAATCCGCCGGTAATCTGCGGACGGCCGTCGGTGATGACCGCCTGCGACCGCGGCGCGGAGATGACCTGGTCGTCCAGGACGATGGCGAACTGCGATTTCGGGTCCGAGCCGGTTTCCCCGCCGGCCGTCACATAGAACTGGTTCAGGCGCTCGGTGACCTTCTTGAACTTGGCCGTGCCCTCGCCGTTGAACTGGATATTAACGGCCCACTCATTGGTGACGGCACCCTGCGCGCCCTGCTGGAGCTGGAAAGTGGACCCCTGGATCTCCACGCCCTTGACCTCCACGGGGCCCAGGATGTATTTGATCGCGGGGGTCTGATCGGTGGCAGGCTCGCAGGTCACCAGCGGCTTGGCGGGATCGGAGCGCTGCTGCTTGTCCTGCTCCGGCTTGGCACAGTCGAGTGCCTCGAACTGCTTCTGGACGTCGGCCGTAATCCAGTTGGAGTCACTGCCGTTCTGCGGCTTCGCTGTGGGCTTTGGCAGTTTTGCCGCCGGGGTGCGCTGCGCTGCGGGAACCGCCGCGCCGGGGCCCGTTACCAGAACGGGGCGGAAGTTCATGTCCGCGGAAGCCTGAATCAGGGCACGGGTCTCTGCGGAAGGGGTTCCCGGGAGGCTGACCACCACGTTGCGGCCGGACTGGGTGCTGATTTCAGCTTCCGCCACGCCCGAGCCGTCCACGCGCTGACGGATGATCGCCACGGCCTGGTTGAGCTGCTCCTCGTTGATGTCTGAACCGCCCTCGACCTTGGGCGCCAGGATCATCTGGGTACCGCCTTCAAGGTCTAGCGCGAGCTTGGGTGCCCAGCTTGCCTTTCCGGCCATGGTGCCGCCCGCAAGGACGGCCGTCAGGACAGCCAGGATTACGCCAAGCCAGACCAGCACCCGGAGGGATGGTTTCTTGCGGCCAGTTCGTGCCATTGTCGATCTTTCTATTAATTACGGAGGAGCCGACGGTGCGGGTCAGACACGCTCCGGCGGCCGCCCGCAGCCGTAGATTTGGTACTTAGCGGGACAGAACGCGGCGGCGGACTAAATGTCCTTTTTACCCTCATCGTTGAGGCGCTTCAGGGTCTCGTCCGGGGTTTCGTTGACGGCCGCAGCGCTTCCGTCATCATCGGCGGTGAGGGACGACGCGTCGTCGGGAACTGCCTGCGTCTCGGCAGCGGGCTCGACGATCTTGGTGACGGACTGGCGGTGGACAGTGGCCACGTTGCCCGGTGACAGTTCGAGAAGAACCTTGTTGTTTTCGTCGTCGATCGACACGATGCGGCCGTAGAGGCCGAAACTCGTCATGACCTCGATGCCCGGCGCAAACTGCGACTGGAGCGTGGCCTGCTGCTGCTGTGTCTTCTTGTTGCGGCGGAACATCATGAAGATGAAGAGGCCGAGCATGACGAACAGCAGGATGGTCATGATGTCGATGCCGCCGCCTGCCTGCGGCTGGGTCTGGGCAGAAATATGTCCGAACACAGGGTAGTTCCGTTCTGTACTTGCATAGCTGGTTGACGGCAGCGTCCGTCCCGCACCGCGTTCTCGGGCCAACTCAATGGCCGGCAGCGGCGGCCTGTTGGGGCCAACCACGTAAACAAGACACGAAAACAAAGACACGGACGTGCCGAGCGTCATTCCAGTCTAGAGGGAAAGCTGGAAGGACGCTGCTATTGCGTGCTGGAAACCCGTTCGGACGCTGTTTGTTCATCAGCCGCACCGTCGTCGAACAGGTCCAGGGTCTCCTGCCCGAACACGCCGGCGGGAACGGCGAAGCCCAGATGGGTCCAAGCCGGGGCCATGGCAATACGGCCCCGGGGCGTGCGCCCCAGCAGTCCCTCGCGGACCAGATACGGTTCCGCCACAGTCTCGACAGTCTCCGGTTCTTCCCCCACGGCGATGGCCAGAGTCGACAGGCCGACGGGCCCGCCGCCGAACTTGGTGATGAGCGCCTCCAGGACCGCCCGGTCCAGGCGGTCCAGCCCGCGTTTGTCCACCTCGTACATGTCCAGGGCGGCGGACGCCGACCGGGCGTCAATCTGTTCGATCCCGTGGACGAGTGCCCAGTCCCTGACACGGCGCAGCAGCCGGTTGGCTATGCGCGGAGTACCCCGTGATCTGCCCGCGATTTCGCTGAAGCCCGCGGAGTTCACCTTGAGGTCGAGGAGTCCGGCCGATCTGCGCAGCACGAGCTCGAGCTCTTCGACGGAATAGAACTCCAGGTGCCCCGTGAACCCGAACCTGTCGCGCAGCGGCCCCGGCAGCAGCCCGGCGCGGGTGGTGGCACCGACCAGGGTGAAGGCCGGCAGCTCCAGCGGGATGGCCGTCGCACCGGCCCCCTTGCCCACCACAATGTCTACGCGGAAGTCCTCCATGGCCATGTAGAGCATTTCCTCCGCAGGCCGGGACATCCGGTGGATTTCATCCAGGAAGAGGACCTCGCCCTCGGAGAGGGAAGAAAGGATGGCAGCAAGGTCGCCGGCGTGCTGGATGGCGGGGCCGCTGCTGATCCGCAGAGGGGCATTCATTTCCGCGGCGACAATCATGGCCAGGGTGGTTTTGCCCAGACCCGGCGGACCGGAGAAAAGCACGTGGTCGGCGCTGCGGCCCCGCATGCGGGACGCCTGCAGCACGAGGGAGAGCTGCTTGCGGACCCGGTGCTGGCCCACGAAGTCGTGCAGGTTCTTGGGCCGCAGGGCGGCCTCGATAACTCTTTCCTCGGGTTCCTCTCCCCCGGCCACGAGGGACGGTTCAGCCACGGCTGCCTACCCTGTTGCCGGCGCGGGCGCCGTCCTGGCCAAGCCAGCGCAGGGTGGTCCGCAGGATCTCGGCCACGTTGCCCTGGTCTGCCAGGTCAGGTGCATCGGCCAGCGCCTTGTCGATGCTGCCAGTGGCGTCCTTTTCGGACCAGCCGAGGCTGGTCATGGCAGCGACCACCTGCGGCTTCCAGACCGACTCGCCGGACGGCGACGGGGCCGAACTCGGCGCCGTGCCGTGGGGCACGAGCTTTCCGGCCAGTTCCAGCACGATGCGGCCGGCAACCTTCGGGCCGATGCCTGGAACCTTGGTGAATGTCTTGCTGTCACCGGTGTGTGCAGCCACCCGGATCGCTTCCGGGTCATGGACGGCAAGGACCGCCAGGGCAAGGCGCGGACCCACGCCGCTGACGCTGAGCAGGACGTCGAAGACCTCGCGTTCGTCGTCGCTGGCGAAGCCGAACAGGGTCAGGGAATCCTCCCGCACGATCAGGGATGTGAAGAGCTTCCCTTCCTCGCCCGTGCGGAGCCTGCTGAGGGTCTGCGGCGTGGCGTGGACACTCATGCCGGCGCCGTTGAGATCGATCACGGCGGTGGACAGGCCAACGTGCGCTACGGTTCCGCGGAGAAAACTTATCAAGGCCGAGCTCCTGAACTACCGCCGGCCCAAGACCGACTATCCGAACATATCTACGAATACCCTAGCAAGGGCCCCGGACAATCAGCGCGCACGGCGCGCCTTGGCCTCCGCCTCGGCCCAGGCGCGCTGGGCCGGAGTCAGCGACTGGCTGCCCGGGCCGGTGGTGGCAACCGTGGCCCCGCTGCCGGCCCGCCACGCATGCGTGATGGCGAGGGCAAGCGCATCGGCGGCGTCGGCGGGACGCGGCGGGGAGTCCAGCCGCAGAATCTTGGTCACCAGTTTGGTGACGGCATCCTTATTAGACGTTCCGCTGCCCGTCACCGCCGCTTTGACTTCCGACGGCGTGTGGAGCGCCACCGGGATGCCCCTCCGGGCGGCCGCGGCAATCACGACGCCGGAGGCCTGGGCCACGCCCATGACCGTGCTGACGTTGAGCTGGGAGAAGACCCGCTCCACCGCCAGCACGTGGGGTTCGTACCGGTCGAGCCAGTCATCGATGGCGAGGGCGATGACAAGGAGGCGCTGGTCCAGCGTCTCCTCTGGGGACGTCCCCACCACGCCCACCGCCACCATGGTGGCGCGGCGGTTCTTTTCGACGTCCACCACCCCGATGCCGCACCGTGTGAGGCCCGGATCGACGCCGAGGACGCGAAGGGTCACTCGGCTTCCAGTGCGGCCTGCACTTCGTCGCTGAGGTCGGCGTTGCTGTAAACGTTCTGGACGTCGTCAAGCTCTTCCAGGGCGTCAACCAGCTTCATGAACTTCTTGGCCGCATCCAGGTCGAGGGGCACCTCCATGGACGGAACGAATTCTGCCTCATCGGTGTCGTATTCGATGCCGGCTTCCTTGAGGGCGTCACGGATGGCCTGCAGGTCTGTCGGCTCCGAGTGGATCTCAAAGGTCTCACCGTTGTCCTTGACTTCCTCGGCACCGGCGTCCAGCACGGCCATCAGAACGTCGTCCTCGCCGAGGCCGTTCTTGGGCAGGGTCACCACGCCCTTGCGGGAAAAGAGGTAACTGACAGAACCGGGATCGGCGATGGTGCCGCCGTTGCGGGAAATGGCGAGCCGGACCTCGGACGCGGCACGGTTCTTGTTGTCCGTGAGGCATTCGATCAGCAGCGCAGAACCCTGCGGGCCTCGGCACTCGTACATGATCTCCGTGTAGTCCACGACTTCGCCGGTGAGGCCTGCGCCGCGCTTGATGGCACGGTCGATATTGTCGGCGGGGACCGAGGTCTTCTTCGCCTTCGTTACTGCCAGTTCCAGGCTGGGGTTGCCGGCCAGGTCCGGGCCGCCCATGCGTGCCGCGACTTCGATGTTCTTGATCAGCTTGGCGAACGACTTTGCCCGGCGGCTATCAAGGATGGCCTTCTTGTGCTTGGTCGTTGCCCATTTGGAGTGGCCTGACATGCTTTACGCTTCTCCTCTGATCATGCGGATAAAAAGTTCATGTACGCGCTTCTCCCCCGTCACTTCCGGGTGGAAGGAGGTGGCCAGCAGATGGCCGGAACGCACTGCAACAATTCTAGCTGTCCCTTGCAGATCGGCTGTGTGAGAGGCGTGGGCAGGATCCGCCGGCTCCACCTGGGCCAGCACGTCGACGCCGGGTCCTACGCGCTCCACCCACGGTCCCCGGATGAACACTGCGTGCACGGGCGCCACGCCATTTTCGGTGGCGCTGAAGTCCAGGCCCTTGAAATCCAGATCGGTCTCGAACGATTCGCGCTGGCGGCCGAACGCGTTGCGCCGCACAGTGATGTCGAGTCCGCCGAAGGTCTGCTGGGGATTTCCGGCGAGATCGGTGGCGGGGTCGGCAATGTCATCGGCGAGCAGGATCATTCCGGCACAGGACCCGTAGACCGGAAGGCCATCCGCAATGTGCTTGCGGAGCGGTTCGGCGAGTTCGAAGGCCCGCGCAAGCTTGTCGATGGCGGTGGATTCGCCGCCGGGAATAATGAGCCCGTCCAGTCCGTCAAGCTCCGCGGGCCGGCGGACTCCGACGCCGGTGGCACCGGCCGCTTCGACGGCACGAAGGTGCTCGCGGAAATCGCCCTGGAGCGCCAGGACGCCGATGCGCAAGCCAGAACCGGCACCCGGGGGAACGCGGGGAACCGCGGCAGAAAGGGGATTGGTCATCCAAATATCATAGTGTCCCGGATGCCGGGCGACGCCCCCGCCCGCCCTGCCTGGCCTCATTGCATGCCGCTGCTGGGATATATTACAGAGCATGTTTTCCTTCAGCGTTCCGCTCGGCAAGCTCGTCCGCCGGGTTTCCCGGCTCAGGGGCGGAGGCTCCGCTCTTCCCGGGCTTGTGGTCGAAAAAATCGATCCAGGCTTCATGCAGCGGACACTGTCCACGCTCCCTCATGGCGTGGCGGTGGTGAGCGGAACCAACGGCAAGACAACAACCACCAAAATGGTGGTGGAGCTGCTGGAAAGCCAGGGGCTGAGGGTCTTCACCAACCGCACCGGCAGCAACTTCACCAGAGGCGTGGCCGCCGCACTGCTGGGCGAGGTGGACTGGCGCGGCCGCCTCGAGGCGGACATCGCCGTGCTTGAGCTCGACGAGGCCCACGCCGTGCACTTCGTCAACCGGGTTCCGCCGCGGTTCAGCCTCCTGCTGAACGTGCTGCGCGACCAGCTGGACCGCTTCGGGGAAATCGATAAGACCGCCCAACTGCTTCAGCACATCGCCTCCAAGACCACGGGGACTGTGGTCCTGAACCGTGAGGATCCGCGTGTAGCCAGGATCGCCGCGACCCTGGACGGCCCCGAGGTCCGTTACTTCGGACTGGACGACTCCCTCCTCAGCACCTTCCCCAACGACGACGAACTCCGCGCCGGTCCCGGCAGCCCCGCACCGGCGGCCCTGCCGCAAAAGCCACCTGCCGACGTCGTCCTTCGACGGGTGGGGGCGGACAACGCCGATTTTGAGTACGACGGCGCCACGGTCACCACCGGGATGAAGCTCCGCGGTGTTTACAACATCTTCAACGCGGCCGCGGCCCTGACCCTGGCACGCAGCATCTGCGGCGGGGGCTCGGCGGCGCCGGACCACGCCGCACTGCTGACGGCCCTGTCCCAGGTGGCGCCGGCCTTCGGCCGCGGTGAGAGCCTCGTCGTGGACGGCCTCCCCTTGGACCTCGTGCTGGTCAAGAACCCGAGCGGTTTCCGGCTGGGCCTCCAGTCCTTCCCGGCGGGCGGCTACGCCACCATGATCGCGATCAACGACAACTACGCGGACGGCCGCGATATGTCGTGGCTGTGGGACGTGGATTTTGAGTCGCTGCGGGAGGACGGTGTGGACCAGCTGACTGGCTCCCGCGCTTACGACATGGCACTGCGGCTGCAGTATGACGAGGTCAGCATCAGAGCAGTGCAGACGGACATCGCCCCCGCGCTGGCCGACTTCATCCGGAACGCCCAAGGCAAGCCGAAGCGCGTCTTCTGCACCTACACTGCCATGCTCGCCATCCGCCGCGAACTGTCCAAAATCACCACAGTGGAGGTAGTCTCTTGACCGCCGATTCGGGACACGCTCCCCCGACAACCCCGTCCGCGGACGCCAGCAAAGGCACCATCCGGGTCCTGCAGCTGTATCCCCGCGACATGAACATCTACGGCGACTGGGGCAATGCCCTGGTCCTGCAACAGCGGCTGAAATGGCACGGCTACACTCCGGAACTGCTTGAGTACAACGTGGGGGACGAATTCCCTGACGATGTGGACCTCATTGTCGGCGGCGGCGGGCAGGACAGCGGGCAGTTGGTCATTCAAGACGACCTGCAGTCGCGCGCGGAAACCCTCAGGGGCCTCGCGGAGGACGACACGCCCATGCTGCTGATCTGCGGGACGTACCAGCTGTTCGGGCGCTTCTTCAAGACACGTTCCGGGTCGGTCATTCCCGGCATCGGTGTCCTTGACGTGGAAACGCACGGCACGGATGAACGGCTGATCGGCAATGTCAAGGTCACAACGACGGAGTTCGGCGAGGTTCTCGGCTATGAGAACCACAGCGGCCAGACCACTCTCGGCCCGGGCGTGGCGCCGCTTGGCACCGTACCCAAGGGAACCGGCAACAACAGCAAAGACGGGCAGGAGGGCGCCCGCTACCGCAACATCGTGGCGAGCTACCTTCACGGATCGCTGCTCCCCAAGAACCCGGCCATCGCTGACTACCTGATCCGGACCGCCGTCGAACGCAAGTATGGGAGCTTCACGCCCGGCGGACCGGATGACCGCTATGCGGTTCTTGCCCGCGAGCACGCAATCCGCCGTCCGCGTTAGGCGGGGCGCCCGTCCAAGCGGGTCAGCGCCCCTTGCTGATGAGCAGTTCGTGGGCCCCCGCCGCGGCGGCACCCATCGACTCCACCACCGATTTGGTCCGCTGCCGCGTCTCGGCGTCCGCCGCCGGGCTGGCACAGACGCCCTGCGGCGCGTCCGAAGCCACTGAACACCAGCGGTAGGGAGCATTGACAATGACGGACGGCGCCCAGCCCAGGTCAGAGGCTGTCCATTTTCCCGTGGCGTCCTGGCTGAACTGGGCGCGCACGAGCAGCCCCTCGTTGTTGACCACGTAGGTGGGCGAAAGTTCCGTCACTCCGTTGCCCAGGCCGTATACAATCCAGGTGCCCTTGTATTTCTCAATGGGCAACACCGAGTGCGTGTGGTGGCCGTAGACCATGGTGAACTGGCCGCTGTCCACCAGGGCGTGCGCCACCTCCTGCTGCTGCGCATTCGGTGCGCTGGCATACTCGTCACCAGCGTGCATGACGCCCAGCACAATATCGGCGCCGAGTTTTCTGGCCTTCTTCGCCTTCGCGATCATGGCCGGGGCGTCGAGCATGTCCACCTGCCAGGCCTGCTCCGGGATCTGACCGTTCAGGCCATAGGCGGCCTCAATGACGGCAACCTTTGCGGCCGGCGTCTGCAGGATGAGGACGCCCTGGGACTCCACGGCCGTCCGGTACGACCCCGTGTGCTCGAGCCCCGACGCGTCGAGGACGTCCAGCGTCCGCACGAGTCCCTCCGTGCCCTGGTCAATCGTATGGTTGCTGGCCGTGGTGCACGCGCGGTAGCCCACCGCCTTAGACGCGGCGATGATCTGTGGCGGCACGTTGAAGGAGGGATAGGCGGAGAACGGTCCCTGCGGAAGCGCCACAGGCGTTTCCTGGTGGCAGATGGCGAGATCGCTCTTGTCGATATACCGCCGCTGCCCCTCCAGCAGCGGACCGAAGTCAAGACCCTTGGCGCCGGCTGCCAGTGCGTCCTGCCGTGCCTGCTCCCACAACTGGGCATGGACCAGCATGTCGCCGGTGACCAGGACGGACGTACAGCGGATCGCGGTGCACGCCGGGCCGGCGCCCGGCGTCGGGGTCGGTTTGGGCGTAGGGGCGGCGGCGGACGCGGCCGAACTGCCCGGCGCCGCGCTGGCGGTGTCCGGGGGGCTGGCCTGCCTGGTGTCCTGAGGCCTGCCTTGTCCGGCAATCACGCCGCAGGACGCCAGTGATGCAACAAGTGCTGCCGCGGCGGCAGCACGGGCCGTCCGGCGGAAGAGTACGCTCCCTGTTTTCCCCATGGCCGCAATCCTACGGCGGGCCCCTGACGGAACCTGCACTCAAAACACGGTGGACACCATTGAGAACGCGTCTCCTGCATGAAAGTGTTGCTTCATGACTAATCCACTGCTGAGCCCGAGTGAACTGCCGTTCGGGCTGCCGCCGTTTGCGGACATAACAGACGCCCACTACGCCGAAGCTGTCGATGCCGGTCTGGCCGAACACCTGGCTGAGATCCAGGCCATTGTGGACAACGCCGCGCCGGCCACCTTTGAAAACACCGCCGTGGCCATGGAACGGTCGGGAGGCCTGCTCCAGCGTGCTGCCGCGTCCTTCTTCACACTGGTATCGGCAGACGCCTCGGACGCCATCCGCGACCTCGAAACCGAGCTCTCTCCCCGCTTTGCCGCCCACCAGGATGCCGTCTACCTCAACCGCGGACTCTATGAGCGCTTCGCCGACATCGATACGGAGGGCCTCGACGCGGAGTCGGCGCGGCTCGTGGAGGAATACCTCAAGGAATTCCGCCAGTCCGGGATCCAGCTGGACGACGCCGGCCAGGAGAAGCTCAAGTCACTGAATGCGGAACTTTCCCGGCTGGGCACGGAATTCGGGCAGCGCGTCAAGGAAGGGATGAAGTCGGCAGCCCTGCTTCTGGACGATGCCGGGGACCTGGCCGGCCTGCCGGCGGATGAGGTCGCCAGCGCCGCCGAAGCAGCCCGCGTGGCGGGCCACGAGGGCAAATTCCTCCTGACCCTCATCCAGCCGAGCAACCAGCCCGCCCTGGCAGCTCTGGAGAACCGCGAGGTCCGCCGCCGCCTGCACGAGGCCTCCGTAGCCCGGGGAAGCAGCGGAGGCAGCCTTGACGTCCTCGACCTCGTAAAGTCCATGGTGCAGCTGCGTGCCGAGAAGGCTGAGCTTTTGGGTTTCGCCAACTACGCCGAACTCGTGGTGGACCGGCAGACCGCGCCGGACTTCGAGGCGGTGCGGACCATGCTCAACCGGCTGGCCCCGCCGGCCGTCCGGAACGCTGACGCCGAAGCCGCCGCCCTGGCCGAGAGCGCCGGGCACCCGCTGGAGGCCTGGGACTGGTCGTATTACTCCGCCAAGGTGCGCCTGGAACGCTACTCCGTGGACGAGCAAGCCATCCGGCCCTACTTCGAACTGGACCGGGTCCTGGTGGACGGCGTATTTTTTGCCGCGACGTCGCTTTACGGCATCTCCTTCCAGGAACGCAAAGACCTCGCCAGCTACCACCCGGACGTCCGCGTCTGGGAGGTGCGCAACGAGGACGGCACCGAACTGGGACTCTTCCTGGGCGACTATTACACGAGGGAATCCAAGCGCGGCGGAGCCTGGATGAATTCACTGGTTGAGCAGTCTGATCTCCTTGGCGCCAAACCTGTGGTGATCAATAACCTGAACATCTCCAAACCGCCTGCCGGGGAACCCACGCTGCTGACGCTGGATGAAGTCCGCACCACCTTCCACGAATTCGGGCACGCCCTGCACGGGCTGTTCTCCCGTGTCACCTATCCGCGATTCTCAGGGACCAACGTGCCCCGTGACTTCGTGGAATACCCGTCCCAGGTGAACGAAATGTGGATCATGTGGCCCGAGGTCCTGGCCAATTACGCCCGCCATCACGCCACCGGAGATCCACTTCCCCAGAACATTATCGACAGGCTGAATGAGTCCCGGCTGTGGGGCGAGGGCTTTGCCACCACGGAATACCTCGGCGCCGCCCTGCTTGATCTGGCCTGGCACGTGCTGGATCCCGGCAGCGTTCCGCAGGACGCGCAGGAGTTCGAGGCGAAGGCCCTGGCCGCAGCCGGAGTCGCGCACGCCCTCATTCCGCCCCGGTACCGGACCGGCTACTTCCAGCACATCTTCGCTGGGGACGGCTACGCGGCCGGCTACTACTCGTACATCTGGAGTGAGGTGCTCGACGCCGAAACGGTGGACTGGTTCAGTGAAAATGGTGGCCTCACCCGTGCCAACGGCGAGCGTTTCCGCAATGATCTCCTGTCCCGCGGGAACAGCAGGGACCCGCTGGCGTCCTTCCGCACGCTCCGCGGCCGCGACGCTGCCCTGGAGCCGCTCCTGAAGCGCCGCGGCCTGGAATAAGAACATCGATTGCTCCGCAACTGCCCTTTTCGACGCTCTAAAGGGCAGTTACGGAGCAATCGACGGGCAAAGCAGTACGACGGCGGCCGCACGCTGGGCGGGGTTGCCGGACTTGAAGATGCCGGATCCGACGAACACGCCGTCGGCGCCGAGCTGCATCATCATGGCGGCGTCAGCCGGGGTGGCAATGCCGCCAGCGGTGAACAGCACCACGGGGAGCTTGCCGGTGGTGGCGATTTCCTTGACCAGTTCGTACGGGGCCTGCAGTTCCTTGGCCGCGACGTACAGCTCGTCCTCGGGGAGGGCGGCGAGCTTGAGGATCTCGGCGCGGATCTGGCGCATGTGCGTGGTGGCGTTGGAGACATCTCCGGTGCCGGCCTCGCCCTTGGAGCGGATCATGGCCGCGCCCTCGTTGATGCGGCGCAGGGCCTCACCGAGGTTGGTGGCGCCGCAGACGAAGGGAACGGTGAAGTTCCACTTGTCGATGTGGTTGGTGTAATCGGCCGGGGTCAGGACCTCGGACTCGTCGATGTAGTCCACGCCGAGCGACTGCAGGATCTGCGCCTCGACGAAGTGGCCGATGCGGGCCTTGGCCATGACCGGGACGGAGACGGCGTCGATGATCTTGTCGATCATGTCCGGATCGGACATGCGGGACACGCCGCCCTGGGCGCGGATGTCGGCCGGAACGCGCTCAAGCGCCATGACAGCAACGGCACCGGCGTCTTCGGCGATGCGGGCCTGTTCGACGTTGACGACGTCCATGATGACGCCGCCCTTGAGCATCTCTGCCATGCCGCGCTTGACGCGGTTGCTGCCCGTGACGCTGTTGGCGGACGAGCCGGCTTCGCTGCTTACATCAGGTGTAGACACAAAAACCCCTATGGGTAGATAGATGACCTTCGCCGGGAGTGCAGGTGGCACGGCAATGCCGTAATTCGCACACACCGGATTACCGGATCCATTGACCAGGCAGTCCTAATACTAGTCCCACCGCGGCAGCCCGGCTTAATCAGGATGGCCGGGTGTCTTCGCAGGCCTGGCGCCGGACTGCCAGCACACGTTGGACCACCGTGGCGAGGCTCGCCACGCCCAGCAGAACGAGGGTCACGAACAGCACGATGCTCGGCAGCCCCAGGCCGGTGAATCCGGTGACGACAAGCACGGAGACCAGCCGCTCGGCTCGTTCGGCGATGCCCACGTTCGCCTGGAACCCGAGAGATTCCGCCTTGGCCCTGACGTAGGACACCACCATGCCCAGGACAAGGCAGACGACGGCGGCCACGGCTATCGCCGTCTCCCCGCCGCCGGTGAAAAACCATATGGTGAGGCCGGCAAAGAGCGCCCCGTCGGCCACGCGGTCCAGCGTCGAGTCGAGGAAATTCCCCCAAGGGCCACCCCGGTCCTGCAGCCGCGCCATGATGCCGTCGATGACATCGGAGAAGATGAAGGCCGTGATGAAGATCGTCCCCCACCAGAGCTGCCCCAGCGGGTAAAACACTAGAGCGCCCACCACCACACCGGCCGTTCCCACGATGGTGATGGCGTCCGGCGAAACGCCAATTTTGAGCAGCCAGCGGGCAAGCGGGGAGAACAGCGCGGTGAAGAAACCGCGGGCATGCCTATTCAGCATGCGTCTCCCCTGGCCAGGCCTCGGCAACCTGCTGGCGGACTTCATCGAGCGTCTGGGTGATGGCCTTGGTCTGGGCAATGATCGGGAAGAAGTTCCCGTCCCCGCCCCAGCGCGGAACGATGTGCTGGTGCAGGTGCCCGGCGATGCCTGCGCCGCCCACTACCCCCTGGTTCATGCCCAGGTTGAAGCCGCCGGGGTTCGCCACCTTCCGCAGCACGCGCATGGCGGTCTGGGTGAGGTCGGCGAATTCGGCGGTCTCCTCAACGGTCAGGTCCGTGTAATCCGGAACGTGGCGGAAGGGGCAGACCAGCAGGTGGCCCGGGTTGTACGGGAAGAGGTTCAGCACCACGTAGCTGGTGCGGCCGCGGTACACGATCAGGGATTCCTCATCGGTGCGTGCCGGGGCCACACAAAAGGGGCAGTCGTCCTGGTTCTTGAACTGGTGCTGGCCACCCTTGATGTACGCCATGCGGTGCGGAGTCCACAGGCGCTGGAAGGCATCCGGAACGCCGGCGAGGCCAAAGTCGTCCGTCACCTCGGCGTCGCCCGGATAGCCTGCGCCTGTGTTCTCCTGCACTGTGTGCCTTTCCGCCGCGGGCTAGCTGGTCCGGTTGCGGACGGCGTCCACGATCCGCTGGACAGCCTCGGCCACCGGCACGCCGTTGTCCTGGCTGCCATCACGGAAACGGAAGGACACAGCGCCTGCGTCGGCGTCCTCGCCGCCGGCGATCAGGACAAACGGGATCTTGTCCTTGCTGGCTGTACGGATCTTCTTGGGGAAGCGGTCGGAGGAGATATCGACCTCGGCTCGGATGCCGGCGGCTTTCAGCTGGTCCACGACGTCGAACATGTAGTCGTTGAAGGTCTCGGCGACGGGAATGCCCACCACCTGGACCGGTGCAAGCCAGGCCGGGAAGGCTCCCGCGTAGTGCTCGGTGAGTACACCCATGAATCGCTCCACCGAGCCGAAGAGGGCACGGTGGATCATGACTGGGCGCTGCCGGGTGCCGTCGGCGGCCTGGAACTCAAGCTCGAAGCGTTCCGGAAGGTTGAAGTCCAGCTGGATGGTGGACATCTGCCAGGTTCGGCCAAGCGCGTCCTTCGCCTGAACGGAAATCTTGGGACCGTAGAACGCGGCTCCGCCCGGGTCCGGAACCAGGTCCAGGCCCGAGGCTTCGGCGACTTCAGCCAGGGTGCGGGTGGCCTCTTCCCACGCGGCGTCCTCGCCGACGAACTTGTCTTCGTTCTTGGTGGAGAGTTCCAGGTAGAAGTCGTCCAGGCCATAGTCCTTGAGCAGACCGAGGACAAAGTTCAGCGTGGTGGTGAGCTCGTCCTTCATCTGCTCACGGGTGCAGTAGATGTGGGCGTCATCCTGTGTCATGCCCCGCACGCGGGTCAGGCCGTGGACCACGCCGGACTTCTCGTAGCGGTAGACAGAACCGAATTCGAAGAGGCGCAGCGGCAGTTCGCGGTAGGACCGTCCGCGGGAACGGAAGATGAGGTTGTGCATGGGGCAGTTCATCGGCTTGAGGTAGTAGTCCTGGCCGGGCTTGCGCACGGTGCCGTCCTCGTTCAGTTCCGCATCGATGTGCATCGCGGGGAACATGCCTTCCTTGTACCAGTCGAGGTGGCCTGAGACCTCGTAAAGGTGCCCCTTGGTGATATGCGGGGTGTACACGAAGTCGTAGCCGGCGTCCACGTGGCGCTGGCGGGAGTAGTCCTCCATGGCCTTGCGGATAATTCCTCCCTTGGGGTGGAAGACCGGCAGGCCGGAACCCAACTCATCGGGGAAAGAGAACAGGTCCAGTTCGGCGCCAAGCTTGCGGTGGTCGCGGCGCTCGGCCTCGGCGATGCGCTCCTGGTAGGCCTTGAGGGCGTCCTTGGTGGGCCAGGCGGTGCCGTAGATGCGCTGGAGCTGCTGGTTGTTCTGGTTGCCCAGCCAATAGGCGGCCGACGAACGGGTCAGGGCAAAGGCGTTGGAGATCAGCTTGGTGTTGGGCAGATGCGGGCCGCGGCACAGATCGCACCAGACGCTGTCGCCGCTCTTGCGGTCCACGTTGTCGTAAATGGTGATATCGCCGGCGCCGACCTCAACATTGACGCCCTCTCCGGCTTCGGCGGCGTTGTTTTTCTTGCCCAGCAGCTCGAGCTTGTAGGGCTCATCCTTCATGGCTTCGCGTGCTTCATCTTCGGACACGACGCGCCGGACGAACTTCTGGTTTTGGTTGACGATCTTGAGCATCATCTTTTCCAGAGTCTTCAGGTCTTCCGGGGTGAACGGCTCGGCGACGTCGAAGTCGAAGTAGAAACCGTCGGTGATGTAAGGGCCGATTCCGAGCTTGGCGTCGGGACGCAGCTGCTGCACGGCCTGGGCCATGACGTGGGCGGTGGAGTGGCGCAGCACGTTGAGGCCGTCCGGGGAATCGATGGTGACGCCTTCAATCTCGGCACCTTCGGGAAGCGGCTGGTCCAGGTCCCTCAGCTCGCCATCAACGCGGGCTACAACGACGTCACGGCGCTCAAAGAAGAGTTCCGCGCCGGTGGTCCCGGTAGTCACCTTCATCTCTTCGCCATCGACGATGAGGGTGATCTGCTGGGCATCTGACACGGGTGTCTCCTATTCAAAGTTAAGGCTTCGTAGCTTGTGGCATACGGGGACCACAGCCAGCCTCGTCCATGGTATCTGCAAGGACAGAGGCCAGCCAAAGCGGCGCACGGAAGGGGCGGGACCGGGCAGGTCAGCTGCCCAGCCCGGTGATGGCAAGGTTCCTGCTGATTCCGCTGAGTGGCCCGGGGAGCCGGAATTCGTCCGGAATGACGGTGCCGGGATGAGGCTCCCCGCTGTCCGGCTTATGCAGGTGGTGGGATTTCTCCCCAGGAAAGGGCGCATTCTCAGGGAAGGGCAGGGTGTCAATCCGGCTGAGATCCCAAGCCATGCTGGCACTGAGGCTGATCCCCCGCGGGCCGGTTCTGCGTGTTGTTCCGCGGACCAGCAGAAGCCGGGTTCCGAAAAGCAGAGATCCCGCCTGCTCCTGGGCCTCGTGGAAGAACACAGAGTCCACACACCCTGTGCCGTCATCGATACTGATGAACACCACCCGCCGGCCCCCGCGCATCGGCGGGGTCTGGGTGGCGATCCTTACCCCGGCCACCAGAACCTCCGTGCCGTTCCTCAACCCGAGGAGTTTGTCCGCGGTGGTGACGCCCAGCCTGTCCAGAAGAGGCCGGTGGCTCGACATCAGGTGCTCGCTGACATCAACAGCCATCAGGTCCAACTCAGCCCTGACGTTTTCGATCATGGTGGGAGGTGGGAGTTCAGCCTTGATATTCCTCAGTTCAACGTCTCCAAGGGGCAGGGCCAGTTGGCCATCAATAACGTCGATTCCTTTCCTGGGCTGCCGGTTCTGCAGGTTCTGAAGATGCTGGACAAGGTCAGCCCGGTTGGCGGCACCGCCGGATTCACGGTGCAGCGAATCGAAGGCACCCAGCTGTGCCAGTCTCTTGATACTCGGTTTACTCAGCCTTGACCGTGCCCTGAGATCAGCCAGGGAGTCATAGGGCTGCCCGGCAACGATTCGTTTCAGCTCCGCTCCTGAGAGGCCGAAGATACCGTTCAGGCTCAGCCGGATGCCAAGTTTCCCGCGGTCCGGCCCCTCTTCGATCCGCTCCACACGGTACTCAGCCAGGCTGCGGTTGATGTCCAGCGGAAGAATTGGAATCCCCAGACGGCGGGCCTCGGCGACAAGCAGGCGCTTGGGGTACATGCCGGGGTCGTGCTCCCAGAGACCGGCAAGGAACGCCTCAGGATGATGGGCTTTCAGCCAGGCTGACTGGTAGGTGGGCACGGCAAAGGCCGCACCGTGGGCCTTGCAGAACCCGAAGCTGCCGAAGGCCTTGAGGGTTCCCCAAACCTTGTCCACCACTTCCGGGGTGTAATGGTTTTCCCGCGCTTTCCGGCGGAAGAACTCCTCAACCTTCGGCTCAAGCTCCCCGTTGCCGAGGGCGCGGCGGAATTCGTCGGCCCTGGCAAGCCCGCAGCCCGTCATGACGTCAAATGTCTTGAGGATCTGCTCGTGGAATACGGTCACCCCGTGGGTTTCCTGCAGCACAGGTTTCAGGTCCGGATGCGGGTAGACCTCCGGCGCGAACCCATGCCGGTGTTCCAAAAAAGGCCGCACCATGTCCGATTTCATGGGCCCGGGACGGAACAGCGAGATATCGATGATGAGATCGTTGAATTCCCGGGGGGCCAATTTACCCACGAGTTCGCGTTGGCCCGGCGATTCGATCTGGAAACAGCCAAGAGTATGGGTGCTCCGGATTAGTTCGTATGTGGGCTCATCATCCAGCGGCACAGCGTTGAGCTCAATGCGGCCGTCCTCACTGATGTAGTCGGGCCCGTTGCCGTCAGGTCCCACGGGATGGGCGCCGGCAGCCACCACTTCACCCTTTGAAGGATGGATCCGGATGATCTCCCGGACGGCGAAAGCCATGGCGCTTTGCATCCGGACTCCCAGCACATCCAGTTTGAGCATGCCCATGGGGTCCATGTCGTGCTTATCGAACTGGCTCATTGGAAGCCCCAGTCCGCTGGGCTGCACAGGGGTCCGGTCCATCAGGCCCGCATCGCCAAGGATTACCCCGCAGGGGTGCATGGAGATGTGACGGGGAAGCCTGTCCAGACGTTCGGTCAGGTCCACGAGCAGGTCCAGCTGCTGGTTTCCGGAAAAGTCCCGCTGCTCCACCCGGCCAGCAAATTCACGAAGCTCAGGTTTTTCCTCAAGCGCTTCCCTGAACTTCCGGGCAGAGAAGCGCCACAGCTGCTTGGCGATCTCCCCGACATCGCCATCATCCATTCCCAAGGCCATCCCGGCATCGCGGACGGCACCCCGCGCACGGTACCCGTTCTGCATGCTCATAAGGGTGACGCGTTGAGCGCCGAAGCGGTCAAAGATCTTCCGGTAAACATTGTGCCTCTCGGCGCTTTCGACGTCGATGTCGATGTCCGGCAGGGTGGACCTGTCTCCTGACAGAAAGCGTTCGAAGATGAGGTCATGCTGCAGCGGATCCACCTGGCTGACATCGATCAGGTAATTGACCAGACTGGACGCTCCCGACCCCCTGGCAGCGGCCCTCACCCCCATATCAATGATCATCCGCGACACTTCAGCCACGGTCAGAAAATATGAGGCAAAGCCCAAATTGGAGATGATCTTCAGCTCATGACCCAGGCGGGCGCGCATCGCAGCCTCCGCTTTGCCGGAAATCCCGGGGAACCTGCGTGCCACACCTGCCTCACACCTCAGCGCCAGCTCCGCGAGGGGATCACCCTCTATGCCGATCACTGACGCTTCCGGAACCACCGGCTGCTTCCAGCCCATGTCTGAAACGGGATCTATCCTGCAGCGGTCGGCGAGCGCCTCCGTTTGAGCGAGCAGCACTTGAAGATCCGCTGCCCCATACCCGGCGGCGTGAATAATTTCCCGACCCAGCTGCAGCATCTGCGCCGGCGATTTCAGCCAGCCCTGTCCGTTTGGCTGCAGGAGAGGGGCGGCGGAAAGTTCCGGCAGCGACTTCAAAGTCCGGGCGGAGTCAAGAACGTCGGCCGTAGCTGCCCCGTCCTCGGCACAATAGCGGACAGCATTGGTGAGTACAGCCGGAACACTGTGCTCCTCGGCAAGTCTGAGCATCCGTACTGCGTGGGCAGTACTCAGCGGCTCGCCGGGGGTGCTGAGATGGGAAACAACTTCGGCAGCGAGGCTTCCGGCTGGCATCGTGTCCAGCCAGCCCTTGAACAGGGTGCGCGGCCGGAGGTACCGCCGTCCTCCCATGGCACGTCCGACGTCGGAATCCGGACCAATCAGCACGGTGAGGACCGGCTTCAGGGTTTCCGGGTCAAGGATCCTTGATGCCAGTTCCGCCCGGGTTACGGCAACTGGGACGACTCCCCCCGCTTTACCAGTGGTGCGGGCGTGCGCATCCGAAATCAGCCGGCAGAGCGCCTTGTATCCTGCTCCGTTGTTATTGCCGTGCGCAAGCACCACGACGCGGCCGGCAAGCTGGGTGCGGAGGTCGCCGTCGTCGTCGAAAACGGCGAGGTCCACCCCGACGACGGGGTCGAGTCCGGCACCCATGCACGCCTTGAGGTGCTTGATGGTGCCGTACAGTCCGTCCCTGTCAGTGCAGGCAAGGGCTGTTGCCCCTTCGGCTGCTGCCGACTGGGCAAGGTCATCAGGCCACGAAACCCCGTAATGGGCGCTGAAGGCGGTGGAAACGTGCAGGTGGGTGAAGCTCATGCTGTTTTATGCCGGAGTGCATCGTGGATCCGGAGAAGCCTCCACCGTCCGCTGCCGGTATGCCTTACCAGATCAAGTGTCAGGTGCTCATCAGCCGGCGGTGTCTGAGTGGCTTTGGCAGGCGTTTTCGCAGAGACCACCTGGACGCGCCAGATCTCGTGATCCACGAGCCCCGGGCCGCTGCCCAGCGGGGCCCGCTGCTCCTCAGCCCACCATTGGCGGCGTTCATACCAACGCACCGGTTCAGCGCCTACCGTGTACGTCCTGCCGCCCCATTGAAGCTCCACCGGCTGGCCTTCCGCCCCACAAACGACGTCTACGGACTCGCTGAACATGCCCATAGGTGCCTCCGGAAGCCAAACTGAATGTGCGGTAAATAAGGGTTATTAGAATATGTATTCGAATAACACCAGTCTACGCCGGGGCTCCGACAAAACCTAGATGAGGTGTGGACGGACGGCGGCTCAGGGGGCAGGATGGAGCCATGAGTTCCAATGACGCACTCCTGAAGCACGTAAGCATCGCCGCCAAAGACACCACCCTGGTGGCCAAATTCGATATTGACGGCAACATTCCAGGATCGGGCGCCTTCGTAGTGGGGCTCGTGGCTGCAACTCCGGATTACTCACATCAACGGAGGCTTGGAATTGAGTTCATGAACGGCGAGGCGGTGTCGATTTACTCGTTCAGCCATGACGGCACGGAGGAGAACTTCGACGTCAACAGCGTCGAACATTCCGGCAGCACCATTACCGGCAGTTTCCCCATGAGCACTGTGCTCGGGCTGGGCAAAGGCCACCTCATGTCGGCCTTCAGCGAGGCCGACGGCCGGGAATTCCAGTCAGGAGTGCCGGTGGACGAAGCGCTCTAGGCGCTTCGCAAAGTTCTAGCTGTTGTCCTTGTGGATTTGCAGCTCAAGCTCGATGAACTTCGAGATCATGGCCCGGTAGGTGCTTTCCACGATATCCGGGTCAATTTCCTTTTTCTCGGCCGCGGCACGGACATGTTCGATCACGCGCTCCACCCGTCCGGGGGCCCGGACTTCCGCGTCGTCGCCCTTGAGCGTTCCCGCGATCCTGATCAGTCGTTCGCGGCGCGCAATCAGCGTGACGATCTGGTCATCAACCTCGTCCACGGCGATCCGGACAGCTGCGAGCTGTTCCCTGTCAGCCTTGGCGTTCTTATCGTCTCCGTGATTTGTGAGCATGTCCATGACAGTATCGAACCATGCAGCCCCGAGTCGATTTTATTTCACTGGGAGTGCGAAGCGTCGCCGCCTCCCGCCGCTTCTATGTGGACGGCCTTGGCTGGCCCGTCCACCGCGAGTTTCCAGAGGTGGTGTTCATCCAGGTCAACCACGGCCTCATTCTCTCGCTCTGGGACGCCGGGCAGATGCAGGCCGAGGCGGCCGTCGACGCCCCGGCCGTCGACGCCCCGGCCGCCGTCCCCTGCATTACGCTCAGCCACAACGTGGCAAGCGCAGACGAAGTCGACCAGGTGGTGGCACAGGCGCAAGCCGCCGGAGCCACTGTGGTGGCCAGCCCCAAGACCCAGCCGTGGGGCGGCTACACGGGGTACGTCGCCGATCCGGACGGCTTCCGGTGGGAGATTGCTTTCAACCCCACCTGGACAGTTGACGACGGCGGACGTGTCACCGTCTGATGGCTGCCGGCGGAGTATGCGGCGTCAGAAGAGGGCCTCCACTGGCTCGATGAGTTCCGGCGAATTATTGCGGACGTTGCCCACGGCTTTCCCCACCGAATCCACGCGCCAGCCGGACGCGACATCCTTCACCCCGGAGCGGACCAGGTCCACCAGCCCGGCGGCATCATCAACCTGCGGGTCGAGCCAGGCGGCCATCGTTTCCCTGCTCATGGGCAGCGGGACACGGTCGTGGAGCGCCGTGAGTTCACCGAACACCGTGGCTTCAGCGCCCTCCGGCGGGGAATCCGCCGTCATGATGGACATCGAAAGCATCCACCGTGCCGGGTCGCCCGGCGGCGTGGACGGATCCTTCCACCACTCGTACAGCCCGGCAAAGACAATGCCGGTGCCCTCGGTGGGGTGGACGTAGTAGGGCTGCTTGCTGCGGCCCTCGCCCTGCTTCCATTCGTAGTAGCCGTCCGCCGGCACAGCGCAGCGCCGCGACTGCACGGCCTTGCGGAACGCCGGCTTTTCCAGCACGGTTTCACTCCGGGCGTTGATCATCTTCGGCCCGATGCGCGGGTCCTTCGCCCAGGACGGCACGAGGCCCCAGCGGGCGATGTGCAGCTGGCGGGTGGTGCCGCCATCGATCAGGCGTTCCAGGACGATGGGGGCATCGTCCGTGGGGGCAACGTTCCAGGATGGCGGGATGGCTATTTCATTTTCGAGTTCGGCGTCGAATTCTGCCAGCAGGTCCCCGACGGCCCTGGCCATCACGTAGCGTCCACACATGGCACCAGCATGCCATCGCAATACAAGCGGGGGAATACCGACGCACGGGTTACGGTTGACGGGAACGAAACTGACCGGCATAAAACCTAAACACGAGGAGAGCTCCGTGGACTTCACTCCCGAAGACGGCACCATCACCATGTTTTCCACCACCTGGTGCGGCTACTGCAACAGGCTCAAGAAGCAGCTCGATGCCCAGGGAATCGGCTATACCGAGATCAACATCGAAGAAGTCGACGGCACGGCCGAACTCGTCGAGCAGATCAACGGCGGCAACCGCACGGTTCCCACCGTCCTTTTCCCGGACGGCACCGCCGCCACGAACCCGTCGGCCGCCGAGGTCAAGAGCCGTCTCGCGGCATAAGGTCAACAGCCGCACAGGTTCAACCTGGCGCACGGGAGGGAGGCGGTCAGCGCAGTTGCGCGGCCGCCTCTTTTGCGAGTGACGTGGCGATCCGGGTGAGCGTGGTTGATTCGATGGACCACTGCTGCCAGTAGAGCGGTACGTCCAGATACCCGTTTGCATCCAACACGGTGAGGGTGCCGGCGTCAAGAAGTGGCATGGCCTGAAGGTCGGGCAGCATGCCCCAGCCGAGCCCGAGTTCAATCGCGTGCACGAAGTCCGAGGACGCGGGGACGAAGTGGCGGGGCGGGAACTTGGCACCTGAGCCCAGCCTGCGCTCAAGGTAGCGGTCCTGGAGGGCATCCTTGCGGTCGAAAACCACCACCGGCGCCGAGGACAGGGCCTCGTCGGTAAACCCCTCGGGCAGCCACTGTTCCGCAAACGGGACGCTGGCCACAGGGCGGTAGCGCATGACGCCCAGCGGGCGGGCAGTGCATCCCTGCACCGGCTCCGGATTGGAAGTGATGGCCGCCATCGAGGTTCCTTCGCGGAGGCGGTCGATGGAGTGGTCCTGATCGTCGATGGTGATCTCAAAACTTGCCCGTTCAACTCGCGCCAGGGCCGGGAGAACCCACGTAGCCAGCGAATCGGCGTTGATGACCAGCGGAATGCGCGGGCGCGCCCCGGCACCCTCCAGCCCCAGTTCATCCATGGCCTCACTTTCGAGGAGAGCCACCTGGCGGGCCAGCCGAACCACAACGCTTCCGGACTTCGTGGGCCGGACCGGCTTGGTGCGGAGCAGCAGGACGCGTCCGGTCTGCTGCTCCAGTGCCTTGATCCTCTGGCTGACGGCAGACGACGTCACATGCAGCGCCGCGGCGGCACGGTCGAAGGTGCCGTGGTCGATCACCGCCGCGAGCGTTCTGAGCTGTTCGGTTGTCGCATCCATCCTGAATTTTCCTTAATAGAGTTAAGAAAGTTTAGCTGTACTCATGATTCCGTGGCACCTAGAGTCAGGCAGGTGGAAATCCCTGACACTCTCGCTGCCCTTGCCACCGGCTTTGGAGCCGGCCTGTCCCTCATCGTCGCCATTGGCGCGCAAAACGCCTTCGTCCTGCGCCAGGGACTGCGCCGCGAGCACATGGTCCCCATCGTGGCTGTCTGCATCGCAAGCGACGCGGTCCTGATTGCTGCGGGCGTGGCCGGCGTGGGCGCGCTGATCCAGGCCGCACCGCTGGCACTGGCCGTTGTCCGCTGGGCCGGAGCCGCCTTTCTTCTCGCCTATGCTTTTTTCGCGGCCAGGCGCGCCCTGAAGCCTGGCGCCATGACGGCCGCCGCCCCATCCGCACGCAGCACGCTGGCAGCAACGGTGAGTACCGCCGTCGCCCTGACATGGTTGAACCCGCACGTGTATCTGGACACCGTGGTGCTCCTGGGCTCCCTGGCTTCCGACCGGGGCCCCGATGGCCGCTGGCCGTTTGCCTGGGGAGCGATCGCGGGAAGCACGCTCTGGTTCAGCCTCCTGGGCTTCAGTGCGAAGTTCCTGGCCCCGGTTTTTGCCCGCCCCGGAGCCTGGCGGGTTCTCGACGGCGCCATCGCCGTCCTGATGGTGATCCTGGCCGCGTTCCTGGCCGTTCCGTAGGGTTGCCCGCTCACTTAGTGATGGGCTGGTCCAGGGTGAGGCTGATGGTCTGGCCGGGTTTAAGCTCGCCGGACGGCAGGTCAGTGAATTCAATCCAGGTCCGCGTTCCCGGCGTCAGCGGCCGATTGGCGGATTCGAGTTCATCGAGGCGCAGATTGAAGCGGAACGCGACCTGGCGCTCGACGTCCCCGGCCGCCATCGTGTAGGTGACAGGCACGCCGTCGGCGCTGGCAGTAGCGGTGCCCTGCGCGCCCTCGATCTTCAAGTCTCCCGGCATTAGCCTCACCCGGGTTCCGGCGGGGATCGGCCGGTCTGCCTTCAATCCGGGGTTGTACAGCAGCAGCTGCCGGGTGGTGGAGCGGAACCGGTAGCCGAGGCTGTCAAGGGAGTCCCCGTCCACAGTGGTGTAGAAGTCGGCCCGGCCGAATGAGTTGTTGACGGTCTTTCCGGTGCCGGATCGGCTGTCCACCGGCTTCTTCTGCAGCTCGATCTGCTGACCCGGGTGAAGGAAGTATACGTTCCCCTGCTCGTGGACGAACGGGACCTTGTTTGCCTCCGCCAGCTGTTCCTCAGTGATGCCGAAGCGGTACGTGATGCCGTCCAGCGTGTCGTCGGCCGACACGATGTACGTCCTGGGGATGCCGGCGGCATCGACACTCGCGGTACCGGTGGCTGCGGCCATCGGGCCGGCAGGAGGAATCAGCCGCAGTTTCGTTCCGGGTACCAGCGGCGCCCCGGGAGTGAGCCCGTTAAAAGCGGCGATCTTGGCCTCCGAGATCCCAAACGCGGCAGCCAGGGCCGCGTGGGTGTCACCCGCCGCCGTCGTGTAGAAATCGACGTTTCCGAACGAATCGGCCACTTTGGGCCCCTTCAGTGACCTCGGAGTGGGAGCACCCGACTTCACGACAGCCGCGGACGCCTGCGTCTCAGGCGTCGCCGGGTCCGTCGCCCGCACCGCCTGAGCGCCGCACCCCGTCAGTCCGCCGGCAAGCACGACGGCAAGCACGACGGCGAGCGCCAGCCTTTTGGCCGGTACATCTGAGCTTCTTTTCCCTGTTTCAACCATTTCAGTCCCCCCAATCCGGCAACGCGGGAAACCCGCGTAAAGCACGCCATCGAGCATAGGCGATACACCGGCTGGCTGCCGTTAACCCTGCAGGCTGCTGAAGTCCGCGTGCGCGAGGGCTGCGTAGCCGCCATAAGTGCTGATCACGGCGTCCTCGATGGCCTGAACGTCCAGGTGCGGCACGAGGTCGTCCGCCGCGCCTGCCGTCGCCGGATCCCAGTCCAGACCAAGGGCGGCATAGCTCGCTGTAAGGACGCTGCGGATCGGCGCCGAATTCTCCACCACGATGACCGAGCTGAACAGCCACCCGCCGGACACGACGCGCTGCGCGGTTCCTACGAGCTTGACCTGATGCGAGGGAACCTCCGGATCGGTGCCGTGGACGCTGAATTCGCCCGGGCAGTACTCCCCCGGAATCTCGCCTACGGCAGCATCCACACCGGTGCTGCGGAGCGCCTGCGCCAGCATCTCGCCGAAGAACGCGAACCTGCCCTTGGCTCCGGCGATCGCATCAGTGTGGGGTTCCACATGGTCAACGATCAGGGTGCCCTCGTGGTACGCGGCGGCCCGTCCGCCGGCTTTGCGGATCAGCGGCTCGAAGCCCTGCTCGCGGCACGCCTGCGCGGCGGCTCCGAAGCCGGCGAGATGGGTGTCGCGCTGCCCGAAGGCCACCGTCGGCGCGGGGCGGTAGAGCCTGAGCGTGGGCCCGATCCGGCCCGCCTTGGCCAGGCCCAGCAGCTCGATCCCGAAGTCAAGGTCCCTGGCTGCCCCCAGCGAGTGGTGCTGGCGAACGACGGTCAGCGCCCGCGGTCCGGCCCCAGCCTGCTGCATATTGCTAAGCTCCCTTATGGTCATAGTGCAATTTCTGGTCGTAGCAAGTGCGTTCGCCGTGATCGACGCCGTATGGCTCAAGCTCATGAACCCGTTCTACCGCAGCCACATCGGCGACCTGCTGGCCGATCGGCCCAATCTAGGGTACGCCGTCGCTTTCTACCTGATTTACATCGCCGGGATCGTCTTTTTCGCGCTGCGGCCAGCGCTCGACGGCGGCGGCTGGCTGGCCGCCGTCGGCTATGGGGCGGCGCTGGGTGCGTTCGCATACGCGACGTATGACCTGACGAACGCCGCGACGCTCAAAAAGTGGCCTATCCAGCTGATTCTCGTTGACCTGGCCTGGGGCGCCGTGCTGACCGCGCTCGCCACGCTGGCCGGCTGGCTGGTGTTCCACTAGGCCGGTTCACCGGATCCGGCGGCGGCTCCTAGCTCTTCCGCAGCGTCAGGATCTGCTCTGCGCGGCCGAACGGCCCGGCCAGGTCATGCAGCACCGTGGACGTGAGCCCGATCCCGTCGGTGCCAAAAGACACGGCGTTGTCCAGACCCAGCCATTCGCCCTCCGGCCGGCGGTACATGTGGATCTGCAGGTCCAGGTTGGGGAACGCATAGCTGTCCTTACCAGGGGGCACCCTGGCGGCAATGCCGTTAGCCGTGTCCACGAGGCCCATCAGCCGTGCCATGTCAGTGCTGTCCGCCGCGTTCGTCAGCGAGTGGTCGGTGCGCAACCAGACCTTGCCCGAGCCTGGCCGGTGACCGTCCGCTACCCTCATCTCGAGCGACCGGATGTACCCGCCGGGCCAGACGCTGGCGCCGTCGTATGGCTTGCAGTCGCCAGGGGACGGGATAGCCGTGTCCTCGAAGGCGGCGACGGCGGCGGTATCGGAAGTGACCATCCGCCACGCGGTGGCCCGGATGGCCACCCGTCCGGCCGACACCAATTCTGCCTGCAGGAGTTCGATGGTCCGGCCGGGGCGGAGCGTTGTGGTGACGATGTCGAAGCCGCCGCCGGGAATCAGGCCCAGGATCTCGTAGCTGATGCGCGCCATGCGCATGTCAGCGCGCGGCTCGTGCCGTTCCAGCCGGTCGGCGAGCAATCCCGAGGCCGGCGCCATGTGCTGTTCGTGCACGTTCCAGGCCCCCTGGGCATGGATGGTTGAGCAGAAGCGTCCCCCACCCAAGTCCTTGTAATAGAAGTCGCCCTCGGCGAGTTCCGGCAGTGCAGCAGTCAACGTCGACCCCTTCGAAGCTCTGATTGATCATCCCGAATCACCCTATCGCTTCGCGCCCCGGGCAGATGTCCCAGGCCCCCTGCTTCGGGGGCACCGGATCCTCCGGACACTCGGGGGCGGGGACGGCTCCACATCGGACAACGACACCGACGACGGCCGCGGCTGGGTGCTGGTCCCGCCTGGTCGCGGCGCCGCCGGACGCGCGCGCTTAAAGCTCCCGTTCTCCATATGATGTTCTGGGTAGACTCGGAGACTGGTCCTTCTAGCAGCCCTCAGAAGAGGTGTTCCACTGATGCGAGTAATTAGCTACAACCTCCGCAAGCACAAGGCGAGCGGCGAGCTGGTCAATCTGGCCCGCAACTTCGGGGTCGATGCCCTTTGCCTGCAGGAGTGCGATTCAGCCGACCTGCCCGACACCCTCGGCCCCCTGCACTTGGCCGACTTCACCAAGGGCAACCGGCTCGGCTTGGCAATCTACTACCGCACCGAACGGTTCACGGCGCTGGAAACCAAGACCTTTGCCCTGAAGAAGTCCATGCACGACCGTGTGATGGCGCCCGCCCACGAGCGTCTGATCGGCACCCGAATGGTGGACAACGAGACGGACCACGAATTGGTCATCGGCTCCTTCCACGCGGCGCCGCTGACCGCCTCGAATTCGCTCCGCCGCAAGCAGATCCATGCCGCGCACGCGGAGCTGCTGAGCATGGGCAGCGGGCTCATGACGCTGATGGTCGGGGACTTCAACTACCCCTTCTTCACCAAGAGTCTGCACGCCAACATGAAGGACTCGGGTTACGCCCTGTCGCTCAGTAACCGCAGGACCTATACGCGCTACAAGGTCTTCAAAGGCCACTTCGACTTCGCGACGTCCCTGGGGCTGGACATTGAAAGCGTTGAGACGCTGCCCCGCGGCAAGTCCGACCACCTGCCTATCCTGGTCACCGCGGAATACGGTCAGGACCGCTCACCGATCAAACAGCAGCCCGTTTCCTGACCCGGCAGTTCCTGGCAGGGGCATTCCTTTCAGGGGCATTCCCTTCAGGGAATCGCCCGCCAGCGGAATGACGTCGATCAGGGCATTCCGGCCAACGACCACCAGCACATACTCGCCCTCGGCCCACCATGGCGCCCCGATCGAATGAGTGCCAGTGAATCCCTGAAGGCCGGAATCGAGCAGCGCCCCCAAAGCGCTGACCGCCCCGCCGGCGCCGATCAGCAGTCCGAACACCGAGCCCGCCACGGTGGGCACCTCTGCGAGCCGGCCGGGCCCTTTGGCAGGATGCAGCCACATCCACCGTTGCCACCCCCACACAGCGGCCCAGACCAGACAGATGGCGAGTCGCCACGGGGCGGTTTGCACGAGCCATCTTCCGTTGACCTTGACGAGATCAAACACATCCTCGGTCTCGTACTCCGGGTTCCCGAAAGGGCCCGACCCGTTCGAGGCCGGCGATGATGAAAAGAATGACAATCAGGATCCTGTCGGGCCGCCTCGTGGATGCGCTCACTGGAGGGGACTATGTGGGGCGGTGCTCGACAGTGAAGTCGCCGCCGGGATACATAATCGTCTCGTGGCCGTCGTCAAAGCGGACGTGGTACGGCGGGGTTCCGTTGGGCCCGCGGACTTCCAGAATCTCACCATGCCGGTCCGACGATTCAACCGTCCTACCGTGTATGATGATGCGGTCTCCCTGGGTTGCCTCCATGGCAATCACCTCCCAGCCCTAGCGTACGGTGCTGGCCCCATCTTCGGAACAGGCCGTCAGGACAGGATGACGGGCCGTGTTTCGTCAGGCTTTGCCCCGCGCGTGACGGATGCAAAATGGCGTCCACGGCCGCGCCTCAAGCCGCCCCTCCCCGATTTGCTCCCCGCAGATGGAGCATGAACCGTAAGTGCCTGCGGAGATCCGCTCCAGGGCGGCCTCGACCTGTGTCAGGCCGGACCTGCTTTGGTCCAGCAGTGCCGAGGCCTGGGACAGTTCGAAGGCGATAGTGGCGCCTTCAGGATCGTGCTCGTCGTCGACATTGGAGTTCTGGCGGGCGGCGTTGGCCGAGGCAATGTCGGCGCGGAGCGCGGGCAGCAGGGCGAGTTTGCGGGCTCGTTCCGCTTCAAGAAGCATCCGGAACCGCTCGACATCAATCATGCAGCAGCGGGTCAGTCATGAAGCACCGGCCGTTCGTGCTCGAGCAGTTTCTCGCTGAGTGCTGGCCAAGACGCAGCGAAGGCGGGGTGAAGGTTGAGCCCGGCCACATCGTCGACGGGGATCCACTTCAGTTCAATGCTTTCGGGGTCGGTGATGGCGGCTTCGAACGGCTCCAGGACGACGACCGCGACAGTCGTGTAGGACCAGTAGCCGACGTCGAACACAGAGGTGAACAGGACCCTGACGTTCTCCTCCGGGACAGCGGCCTCTTCGAAGGCTTCCCGGAGTGCACCGGTGACAGGGTCCTCTCCCTGATGGAGCGCGCCGCCGGGAAGGCCCCACGTACCGCCGTGGTCGCTCCACGTGGCGCGGTGCTGCAGCAGGATGCCCTTCTCCGCATCATGGGCCAGGAGCCCTGCTGAACCGAACCGGCCCCAGAATCGCCCGCGCTCCCCTTCCACCCAGGCGTCGCCGGGATCACGCGGGCCGAACGGGCGGCGGGGATCTCCGGGCGGCGGCGAAACCATATTCTCCATCGTTCCAGTGTGCCCCATGGGAAGATGCTTTGATGAGCCTGCGGCTGCTTCTTGTTTCCGACACCCACGTCCCCAAGCGGGCCAGGACGCTGCCTGAACAGGTGTGGGCCGCCGTCGCCGAAGCGGACGTGGTGTTCCACGCCGGGGACTGGGTGACGGCGGAACTACTGGACGAGTTCGAGCGGCGCAGCCGCAGGCTGATCGGTGTATGGGGCAACAACGACGGCGGCGACGTGCGGCAGCGGCTGCCCGAGACGGCCAGCGTCACGTTGGACGGCGTGCGCTTCAGCATGATCCACGAGACCGGGCCGGCGAAAGGGCGGGAAGATCGCTGCGAAGCGCTCTTCCCGGACGCAGACGTCGTGGTCTTCGGCCACTCGCACATTCCCTGGGACACGACGTCGGGCTGTGGCCTGCGCCTGCTCAACCCCGGCTCACCCACCGACCGCCGGCGCCAGCCCGTGTGCACGTACATGACGGCCGCCGTCGGCGACGGCCGCCTGCTGGACGTGGAACTGGTCGAGGTCAGTCGTGCTTGAAGGCGTCCTTGACCTTTTCGCCAGCCTGCTTGATGTCGGCTTTGGCCTGGTCGGCCTTGCCTTCCGCTTCGAGGCCTTCATCGTCTCTGGCCTTGCCAGCGCCTTCTTTGGCCTTGCCGCCAAGCTTTTCTGCTGCGTTATCAATCTTGTCGCCCAGACCCATGACTGTCCTTCCGTCGTGCCCCCGCTGGCTGCGGACCGGCTCGTGTTTCCAGTGTAGGACCGGCGACCCGACCGGAGAAGGAGTCGGGCGGATGGCTGCAGAACATGGGCTGCCCCCCCATTTGGGGGGTGCGGGACGGACCACCAGATCGGGTCTGAAGCCCGGGCTTTTCCCAAGAGACAGCAGTGAGAGTAGCTGTGTCCTGAAGTTGAAGGAAGCCGCGAACCGTCGATGAGGGACTGCCGGGTCCGGGCGCACTCCCCCCGAAACGCCGGACCCGGCTACAACGCCTGCCTGGCCGCTCAGCCCATCCGCTCACCCCCAAGAAGGGGTCAGCGGCGAGGTCGCTGTTCCGCCAGCAATTCGTCCGTTGCGGAGTCAGGCGTTCCCTGGAAGTACTGATCAAGAATTTTCTGGAAGGCCGGTTCCGCTGGTGCTGCTGCGCGCAAGAACAAGGTCACGGAAGAATGCAGCTTCTGCGCGTCGATGCCGCCGAAGATCTGTCCCGCCGTCCGGTTCTTGAGCCCGGCCACTGCGTCCGCACACTCGGTCAGCCTCGGGCCGAGCACCGGATGCCGGAGGTAAGCCCGCGCCTCATCCAGCGAGGAGATGGCGTACAGCCTGGACGTGGCGCTCTGGCCCAGCCCGGCAATCTGGGGAAACACGAACCACATCCAGTGACCTCTCTTGCTGCCGCCCCGCAGCTCGGCCAGTGCCTGATCGTAGGTGCCGCCGTCGTTCTGGGCGGTCAGAAAGCGATCAAGGTTATAGGGATCATCCACAGCTGCTCCTCGGTCGTCGACGGGGTTCCCGCACTGTACAGACGGGTTTCCCGCACTGCACATACGCCATCGTGGGCGCGCCGCGAGGTGGCGGTCAACATCCCGGCCGCCGCACGGCCACTCCGGATGCCCGGTTAGGAGCCGTTCACGCAGCCGTAATGAACCGCTGCTGGACGTGTTTTCACCGAGCCATTCCGGCCAAGGCGCGTGTTTCCGCTCCAAAGGCCTTGTGAGCGCCCAATAAGGCCGCGCCTCAAGCGGCTCCGTTAACATTCCGGAAACAGATCGGTCATGCGGGCTTTACTTTAGGACGATTTCTGAAACGTTGACGTAACTCGGCTAGCCATGGCCTGAAACAAACGTCCACGAGTATCGATACGGGGGAAATCGGCCGGCATCATCGGAGCCCGGTTGGCAAACTTGATGCGAAGGGACACACTGGTGGAACTCACTGCGGGAAACGTCTGGGTAATGGTGTCGGCGGCACTCGTTCTACTCATGACCCCAGGTCTGGGCCTCTTCTACGGCGGCATGACCCGTGCGAAGGCTGCCCTCAACATGATCATGATGAGCTTCGTCTCGGCGGGCATTGTCGGAGTCGTCTGGGTCCTCTGGGGTTATTCGATGAGCGGCGGCGAAGGCTTCCTGGGCGTGTTCGGCAATCCGTTCGCCAGTTTCGGCCTCTCCAACATCGTTGGTTCTGACCTGATCAAGGCCGGCTTCAGCGGAACGTTCGCCATGGTCACCGTGGCCCTGATCAGCGGCGCCATCGCAGACCGGGCGAAGTTCACCGCCTGGGTCATTTTCGTCCCGCTCTGGATCACAGCCGTCTACTGCCCCCTCGCTTTCATGGTCTGGGGCGGCGGCCTCATGAGCCACGGCGGAGCGGTCAGCGCAGTCTTCGGACAGGTCATCGACTTCGCCGGCGGCACCGTCGTCGAAATCAGCTCCGGCATCGCTGCCCTGGTTCTTGCCCTCATCATCGGCAAGCGCCACGGCTTCGGCAAGGACGCCAGCCACCGGCCGCACAACGTCCCGTTCATCATGCTCGGCGCGGGGATCCTCTGGTTCGGCTGGTTCGGTTTCAACGCCGGCGCAGCCACCACCGCCGAGCAGGCCGGACTGATCTGGATCAACACGCTTGCGGCTCCGGCAGCGGCGATGCTCAGCTGGCTCGTCACCGAAAAAGTCCGCCATGGCCACCCGACTTCGCTGGGTGCTGCGTCCGGCGCCGTCGCCGGCCTGGTCGCCATCACTCCCGCCTGCGCCAACGTCAGTCCTGTCGCCGCGGTGGCCCTCGGTTTGGTTGCCGGGTTTGCTTCGGCCATGTTCGTGGAGCTGAAGTACAAGTTTGGATTTGACGATTCGCTCGACGTAGTCGGTGTCCACCTCGGTGCCGGGCTTGTCGGCACACTGGCCCTGGGCTTCATCGCCCTGCCCGTCAACGGCGAAGGCGGCGGCCTCTTCTACGGCGGCGGCATCCAGCAGCTCGTTGCCCAGACTGTTGCCGTCCTCATCACCCTTGCACTGTCCGCGTTCATGACGGCCGTCATCGGCATCGCCCTCCACAAGACCATCGGCTTCCGTGTCAGCCATGAGGACGAGGTCACGGGCGTAGACCTGACCGAGCACGCCGAGACCGCGTACGAGTTCGGCGGACTTGGCCCAAGCCAGTTCCACCCGCTCCGCCAGCACATCCACACCATGCCGTCGGCGCAGCAGAGCGTCCAGCCCGAGCCGGAAACGGTCAGCGCCTAAGCGGCTTCGGGTACAGCCGCGGACCTATAAGCCGGTCGAAAGCCGCAGCTCCGGCCGGCTTTTCGCCACTTCATCCAGTACGAAGGAGATTGCCTCACGGGCTGCCCTGCACTCGGGGCCATCGCCCGCGGGTTCCTCGAGAATGGTCCTCGCCTGGCTCGAGAACCTGTCCCAGTCACCCCTGCCGCGCCGAAGTGCCCGCAGCGGCGCCAAGAGGGCAGCACGGCGCAACCAGACGTCAGACTCCTCCGCCCACCGGTCCAGCACAGCGTCAGCCCGTCCCCTACCCTGAGCGTCGAGACCCTCCATCAGGGGACCAACGACGTCCACCGCCAAAGGATCGACCAAGTCGCGCAATCGTGCTGTCCTGACAAAGCCTTCGATACGGGTCAGGTCTGAGTTCATCAGTAGCCGCACTTTGGATTGAAGCAGTACGACGGCGGCGAGGCGGCGTTCAAAAACCGGCACAGCCCAGAGCTCTGAACTCAATGCGGTGACCTCGTCGTGCGTCAGGTCGGAGTGGCGGCGGAGGGCATCGCGGATGGCGCCCCGCACCGCCCCAACCGAGGAGCCGTAGAACTGAAGATCGTCGCCAAGCTTGAGACGCATATCTTCGGCCCGATGCCACGCACCTTCACGTTGAAGGGCGATGTCGATGAACTCGCCAGCCTCACTCACCTGACTATTCTTTCCGGTCCCGCGCCGCGACGTCTAATCCCCCTGATGCACGTGTCTTGGTCAATTGTGAGGGCTTATCCGAGCCGACGGCCGCGCCTATACTCGTTGCACCGGCTCTTTCACTGCGCAGAGGCAGCGACGGAATATTGAAAGGTCGAGGTCGCCGTGGTCACGAACCCGTTTCGGCACCTACAGCACGATGACTCTGAGGCTTCGAAGAAGCACAGGCACAAAACCACCTCATGGCTGCAGCGCGAAGAAAGCCAGTTCAGCCACGGCAACAGCAGCCTGTTCTTCATCGCGCATGACACGCCGTCGCCTCCCGGCGTGACCTGCATCCAGGGGCATGAGGTCAGGCCCGGTGAAACCACCTGCGACCACGGGCATCCCGTCGGTTGATCATCAGCGCAAAGGCACCCCCGGCCATTGAGTCCCGGCCTCGATCGTGGAGTATCGACAACTGCGACCGAACGGAGGAGGCTGTCACCGTACGCAATCTGGTGAATGGTTTGCGCGAAATCTGCGCGCGCGTGCTCATTCTGCTGTCGGGTTTCAGTATCTGACCTGACGGCCCATATCCACCCCACGTTGAAAGAAGGAGTGCAATGCCCACTAACGTTGTCACTCAGCTGGATGTGAAGTCACACAACACCCCTGACGAAAAGCGCCGCCCGGATAAGGCCGCGGTCGACGTCGTCACGGTTGGCGACTACACCATTGGCCGGCTCACATTTGAGCCCGGATGGCGTTGGTCCGAGTCAATCAAGCCCGTGGTCAATACCGACTCGTGCCAGAACAGCCACGTCGGCTTCTGCGTCGCCGGGAAACTGGTCGTCGAAACGACTGATGGGAAACGTATCAACATCACTCAGGGCGATTCGTACACCATCCCGCCAGGCCACGACGCCTGGGTCGAAGGAGACGACTCGTTTACGGGCATCGAGTTCCTGAGCGCTGCCACGTTCGCCAAGGCGGCGGACTAGCCTTACTGCGCCGCCTTGCCGGCTCCCGACGCGGTTTTTGCCTGCAGTCTTTGGGTCCGCGCCGGCTTCCCGGATCGGTGGGCCGGCTTCCCGGATCGGTGGGCCGGCTTCCCGGATCGGTGACCAGGGAACCTGGCCACCGATCCCTCGGACGCTTGAACACCGGGAGCCCGCTGCATGCAGGCGCCGTTAGATGCGCCAATAGCGCTGATCGGTAGCGGGCAGAGCCCGCGCTGAACGGCAGCGTCGGTCCCACGGGGCCGTTGCGCCCGAAACGTCAAAATCGCCAGCCGACGCCTGCTCCTGCATGGTGACCATTCCCATGCGACCGGACATTGCCAAGCACTCGATTCCATCCTGTCAACCGATTTCGGTTTGCAGTCAATGGTCACGAACAGGTAACGTTGGCGACTGGCCCGGAGGGCTGGCCCGAAAACCGGGCCCCGGATGCCTGAACGCAGGGCTCTGGACCCGTCGGGCGGCACCGTTGCCGCCCCGGCTCCCGTAAAGGGGGCCGAAGAACTTCCGCATGCGTCATCACACCCCGGCTGTGGTTCGTGTGCGCCATTCCTATGCCCGGAGGGGTCCTCTTTTGTCCAAGAACAAGCTCGCCATAGCCATTGCCATCGGCGCCCTGTCCCTGACCGGGTGCAGCGTCGCGCCATCTGCAACCGGCACCACCAGCCCGTCGGTTGCCGCCGATCCAGCCGCGGGTGCTGCAGCCCCCGCGTCCTACGCACGCGGCGCTGCGGCAACGACGGTTGTGCCCGCCTCCTACCTCACCACAGCGAGCACAGACAAGCAGGCCGCCACAAGCCTGCGCTGGGGCCGGGTCCTTGCGGGCGACGAGTTCTCCCGCGCCGGTGCACCGGACGCCACAAAATGGAGCGTCTACAAGGGTTCAGGGCACGCGGGCAAGGGTGTCCGCAGCGCGAAGGCCTGGTCCGTCGCCAACGGCGTGGCCACGGTAAAGGGTGACTCGGCCGGCACCACCGGCGGTATGTCTGCAAAGTTCGGGCGCCAAAAGTACGGCCGATGGGAAACCCGCATGAGGACCAGCGCCCGGGCACCGCAGTACCATCCGGTCCTGATCCTCTGGCCCAACAGCAGCACGGGACCGAAATGCTCCGAGATCGACTATGCCGAGGGCACCTCTGATACCACCAAGATGAAGTTCTTCCTGCACTACGCCTGCGGCGGCTCCAGTTCCCAGACCACGATGGCGAAGGCCGTTGATACTACGCAGTGGCACAACTACGCGGTGGAATGGACTCCTTCCGGCATCACCGGATACATCGACGGCGTGAAGACCTTCACCGACACCAACCGGGCGCACCTGCCGTCGGTTGCCATGCACCAGACACTGCAGCTCGACTGGTTCCCGAACGGGGCACGCACCACGCCTTCTCAGATGCAGGTCGACTGGGTCCGCGTCTACAAGTAAGACGGGCACCAACGCAGGCCTGGCGGGTCCCTGTTTCCTCCCCTCCCTCAAACCGGGAGCGGGAGGAGCATCGGGGCAGCTTCCGCACCGCCCAGGGCCTGCCTGCTCAGTCCCCTGAGCGGCCGGGTCGGCGTCCGGACAGGTCCTGCACCGCTTGCTGGATGCCCACATCTTCGCGCTCGACATTTTCAAGGTAGAGGCGGCCTGCGGTGATGAAGTCTCCAGCCACTTCGAAAAGGGTCACCCCACGGACCTGGAACCGCTGCCCGTCAGTGCGGTTTCCGGACCACAACCATTCGCTCCATGTGGTGTTGCCGTCGTCGACTGAACGGACCACTTCCGCGCGGAAATCAGGAATGCCGGCAAACATCGCCCGCCAGTTTGCGTGCATTTGGGCCCGGCCAACGAAGGCCCTGCCAGGATGCGCCGGCTGCTCGCTTCGGTAGTCCTCGTGGAACAGCGCGGCTGCCGCTTCGAGGTCATGGGCGTTCATTGCCGCCGCCAGTCGATCAACAATTTCACTCAACAGTTCGCTCCCCTTCAGTTGCTAACTGCTCCGGTAGGCCGCAAGGAACGCGGAGATTCTGCGCACTGCTTCCTCGATGTCTTCCACGGATGGAAGGATGACGAAGCGGAAATGGTCAGGCTCGGGCCAATTGAACGCCGTTCCGTGCGAAACCAGGATCTTCTGGTCCCGCAGCAGATCCAGGACAAACTGCTCGTCGTTCTTTACCGGATAGAGCTCTGGATCAAGGCGTGGAAACAAATACATTGCTCCCGCAGCGGGGACGCACGTCACGCCGGGTATGGCGGTGAGCAGTTTCAGCGCTCGGTCACGCTGTTCCCGCAGTCTTCCCCCGGGCCGGATCAGCGCATCGATGCTCTGGTAGCCGCCGAGACAGGTTTGAATCGCGTGCTGGGCAGGGACGTTGGGACACAGGCGGAGGGAAGCCAGCAGTTCCAGCCCTTCGCGGTAAGCCAGCGTCGCCGCGTGCGGACCGGTGACGGCCACCCAGCCAGCGCGGTAGCCGGGCATGCGGTACGCCTTGGACAGACCGCTGAACGTTAGGCAGCAGACATCGTCCGCCACTGCGGCAGTGTGGATGTGCTCGGCGTCCTCATAGCGGATTTTCTCGTAAATCTCGTCGGAGAAAAGGACGAGGTTGTGCTTGCGTGCCAGGGCGGCGAACTGCTCCAGAACCTGCCGCGGATAGACGGCCCCGGTGGGGTTGTTCGGATTGATAATAACGATCGCTTTAGTGCGCTGGGTGATCTTCGCCTCGACGTCGGCCATGTCCGGCCACCAGTTTTCGTCCTCGTCGCACAGATAATGCACGGGTTTGCCGCCGGTGAGCGAAACGGCTGCGGTCCACAAGGGGTAATCGGGAGCAGGGATGAGAACTTCGTCACCGTTTTCCATGAATGCCTGAAGACTCATGGAAATGAGTTCGCTGACACCGTTGCCAATGAATATATCCTCGACGCCAATCTGCAGGAGACCCCTGGTCTGGTAATACTGTGAGATGGCGGTGCGGGCCGAGAAGATGCCCTTGGAATCGCTGTAGCCCTGGGCGCCGCGCAAGTGGTGGATCATGTCCACCACTACGGATTCGGGCGCTTCAAGTCCGAATTGCGCGGTGTCCCCCAGATTCATTTTGAGAATCCTGTGTCCCTCGGCCTCCATTTGCTTGGCCGTCTGGAGCAGGGGTCCTCGGAGTTCATACCGGACGTTCTGGAGTTTGCTGGAGAGCTGCATCGGACGCATGGTTGATCTTTTCATAATCCCGCCATGAGCCACGTTGTTGCCGCCGATTTGTTTTCGCCAACCCGCGCGCAGCCCATTAGAGATATGAAGTATTGTGCCCCAGCGCCCCATGAAGTTGCCGCGCACGATGGCCCTGCGCCGCGAGCCGGTGAGACACTCACTTTCATGCGTGAATTGGTCGTCCTTGGCACGTCCTCCCAGGTTCCGACGCGGACCCGCAACCACAACGGCTACCTGCTGCGGTGGGACGGCGAGGGCCTGCTCTTCGACCCGGGGGAAGGCACTCAGCGGCAGATGATCCACGCCGGAGTCTCGGCCAGCCAAATCACGCGCATCTGCCTCACTCATGTCCACGGCGACCACTGCTTTGGGCTGCCCGGAGTGCTTTCGCGTATGGTTCTGGACGGCGTGGCGCATCCGGTGCACCTGCACTATCCAGCCTCCGGCGAGGACGTGGTCCGGGCGCTCGTGTCCGTCACGCCTCCACGCCTTGACCTGCGACTGCACCCGCACTCGGGTCCCGGACAGATCGCGCCGGGGCTGGAAATGCGGCCACTTAAGCATCGCGTCGAGACCTACGGCTACCGGCTCACCGAGCCGGACGGCCACACACTCCTCCCGGACCGGCTCGCAGCGGCCGGCATTGCAGGGCCGGACATCGGCCGCCTGCAGAGAGACGGCAGCTTGCGCGGAGTGCACCTCAACGAGGTAAGCGTCCGTCGGCGCGGTCAGCGTTTCGCCTTCGTCATGGATACGGCGCCGTGCTGGGGCGCAGAGGAACTCGCGGAAGGAGCTGACCTGCTGGTGGCGGAATCCACGTTCAGTGACGACGACGCCGACCTGGCCGCCCAGTTTGCCCACCTCACCGCCGGGCAGGCAGGCGAACTGGCTGCCGCAGCCGGAGTCGGCACGCTCGTCCTCACCCACTTCTCGTCCCGCTATGGGGATGTTAACCTGCTTGCCGGGCAGGCCCGGGCATGCGCCGGCGGGGCAACAGTCGTGGCCGCGAAGGACCTTGACAGGATCACATTCCCCAGCCGGCAGCGGACGCTGTAACGTGCGGGACGCAACCTAGTCGTCATGAGCATACGGGCCACATGGACGCCTCTGCGCCAACGCGCGCACCGTCAGACGTACTTGCCGAACCAGGCCAGTGTGTCGTTCCAGGCGGCGGTCGCCTGCGTTTCGTTGTAGCGATCTCCGGTGTCGTTGTGGAACGCGTGGTCGACGCCGGGATATACCTTGAGCTCGTGGCGGACGTCTGTGGCGGCCAGCGCATCCCGGAACGCCGGCATCGCGCCGGTAATCCGGTCGTCAAGTTCCGCATACACGCCAAAGACCGCCGGCTTGATGGACGGGACCTTGTCCAGATCGGGAGCGGGTCCGTAAAACGCCGAGGTTGCCTTCAGACCAGTCAGCTCCGTCGCCGCCTGCCAGGTGATGCCGCCGCCGAAGCAGTAGCCGGTCATGGCGATCCGGTCCGGATCTACGAAGTCCTGGGACTGCAGGTAGTCGAAACCGGCGGAAAAGTCCGCCACGTGGCGTTGTGCTCCGGCCTTGGTCAGTGCCCCAGGGACGGCATCCCGGTCCAAACTCGCCGTGCCTCCCTCCCTGCTCAGCAGGTCCAGCGCCAACGCTGTATATCCGGCCTTGGCGAACCGGCGTGCCACGTCCTGGATATGCGGGGTCAGCCCGCGGTTCTCATGGCAGACCAGTACAGCGGGCCCTGCCTTACTGGCCTCGGGGCGGGCAAGGTAGCCGCTGACGTCTGCTCCGCCGGCAGGGAATCGCACCGTGGCCGTCACCAGGCCTGCCGCACCCTCAGGAACGGAAAGGGGGCTTTTCGCCCCCGGTACTGCGCCGGCGGAAGCCGCGCTCCCGGGAAGCGACGACGAAGGCGCCGGGGTGGGCATGGGATCGGTGCTGCGCGGAACTTCATTCGGCGAGCAACCGACCAGCAGCATCGCGGCCGATGCTGCTGCCATGCTGCCGGTGACGAATGCGACCCTGCGAGTGAATGTGTGCTGGGTCATGGCGCCAGCGCGGTAATCGTCGAAGAATTCCTCGATCAGGTACTTCTCAAACTTGCCAAGCTGGGTCATGAGGGCCTCCTGGAGTTTTGCCGCAAATCCTCCTCCGAAGCCCGTCGTACTTCAAGGGGCGCGGTGCGACCGGTCCCGGTGGTCGTCCGCCGGCAACTACCGATCAGCCCATTTCCCGAAAATCTTCTTGCTGATCTTTGAAAAGACGCCGGGCTCCTTTGCCGGATCAATGACCACGGGATCCACAGAGAAATCCGTGCCGGTATCGGACACGGGCAGACGTTTGTTATCCCAGTCGACAGTTTTCATATCGGCGTTGTACACCGGAGGGGAAACGCCGTCGGCGCGAAAAACATCCCACATCCACTGAGGAATGTGGTCGACAGTACGGGGAAATGCCAATAACTCCGAAGTCAGTACGCCCGCCGTTCCGACTCGCCGGGATGCGACTCCGCCGGCACCTCCGGAAGCCGGAATTTCCTCGTCGAAAACCTCAACGAATCCAGGTGCATCGGGAAATACATGGACGCGTACCGTGATCCAGCTACCGAAACCGGGACGAAACGCGCTCTTCTTGAACTCGCCGAGCCAGGCCAGCTCAGAGACCGGAATGCGGTGGCGGCCCGTAGTAAAGGCCCACGTGTCCCCGGTCCTCATGTCCCCGTATCGGTGTGAGAATCCCGCAAAAGTGGATTGCGTGATGACCAACTCGTCGACGTCGGCAAAGGCGCCATCCGGCCCCATGCACGTTCTCTGGAGAGCTTGGAGGGCCGTCTGCACCTCAGCTGTCCCGGCCGACTGGCTAAAATCTGGCACCTACTTCACTCCCTGAACGAGGTTATCGAAGACGTCGAAGACTTCGCGTTCGCCCGCGAACTCGTACCCAACAGCAATGGAGTGCGGCATTCCGGGCTTAGGCCCGGGCACGTTCTCCATGGACCAGCTCACATCTACCGCCTGGCCGGCCGCCAGTCGTTGCTTGACGTCGTCCCTCATCGTACGCTCCAACTCGTGGAACGCGGGGCCGCCGGCGTTAGGCACACCGGCGCCGCGATTCTGGAACTGGTGCTGGGCGAACAGGCCGATTCGTTCCCCTGCACCCCCTAGGAACGAGGGTACTGAATGCCCACCCTCGTAGGCCGGTCCGCCGACTCGCTTTCCTGCCAGCAGCTGCTGCCAGGCGTTTCGGTTCATGTTCCCGGCAAAGGTCGACGTGATGCGGCCCGAAACACTCTGGGCATGTCCCGTGGCGTCAGTTGCGTAGGTGAATGTATTTTCGAGGTCTCCGTCGACCTTCGCCACCACGTTGTAGGTCACATTCGGCACCGGCTTATTGAGCTCCGGGGACCACGCACCGCGGACTCCAGCGTAGGTGTCTACCCTGACTACCTTGCCGGTGGCATCCGTGTAGTACTTCTCAATCGAGTCCACGGGTTCATGGGTCACGTGGTTCATCGTTGTGCGGTGTTCAACCACGTACTCCGCGTTGGGCTTGAGTCCCACGCGGTCGGCGAAGCTATCCCTCTTGCTGACCGGGAAATTCGCCTCCCCATGCCGGACCACGATGGTCTGCGTGACAGTCTCGGGTTTTGGAAAGTGTTCAACGGGGCTGACAACCTGCGCCATGGGCGTCTCGGGAACCTTGGCCGCGCGGACATGTGCCGCGGCCGAGTCCAGGCTGTCGGCCATTCGACCCATTGATCCGTGTCCAAGGCTGGCTGCACCGCCGGGTGAAACGGCAACTTTCGGGATCGCCTGATCGGTCGCTCGCAGGAGCGTCGACGCACCTTCCAAGGGACGGACCACCGCATGGTCCCAGACGGCCACCGGCGCTTTCTCAGCTGCCATCCACGCACCTACCTTGACTTTGGTGAGAGCGTCCAGAACGTTGGCGGTTGTTTGTGGCATGACGAGGTCGGAAACTTTCAGTGCCAGCGAACCGGGCTTTGACAGGACCGTTCCGGTGGAATAGAGCCCTTGGGCCGTGGTCCCGAGCAGGGCGGAGACCTTTCCAAGCCGGGCACTGTCCATCGTCGCGATGCTGAGTTTCTCCGCCGCCAGCCCGGCCTTACTGGCGACCGTCCCGGACTTCACTGCGGCGCCGGCCCCGCCGCCAACGAACAAGGAAGCGGTGTTGAATATCGCAGCGCCCATGGCCCAATTCTGGTTTGTGCCCGCTTCGTCCAAATGCGCAAACGATGAAAGAACTGACCCCCAGTCCACAGAACCTGGATTGGTGACCAGGGTGTTGATGCCACCCCAGGCCTGATCGCGCTTTGCCTGGTTTCCAGTGCCAGTCAGGGACCAGACACCGTCCACAAGTTCCACCGCCCCTGCGCCCACACCCTGCAGGAACCCCAAAACCCCGTTCGGGCGGTACGGGACGGTCTGCATGCCCCAGGGCTGCTCTTCGTCGTGGTGGTCGATACCCACGAACGTGCCGGCGTCCCACAGCCAGTCATCCACCCAGTTTCCGGACCGGTGATCCGTCATGGGTGCCTGCGCCACGGTGTGCACGTCTCCTCCGGAGAGCACCGCCARGGTAGCCGCACAGGTGTTTTGGGCCGCATTATAGTCACTGCGAATGGCCGCGACGTCAGCTGCAAGGGCGTTGCGCCGGCCTGTCAGGTCGGCGTCGCCGCTCCAGTGCTGGGTGACGTTCGTGGTGACCTGCTCACCCTTAACCATCGTGGTCTCTTCCACCGAGGTGGGAAACGAATCGATGTCCGCATCCAGCGAATGAACCCGCCGCCCGTAGGCTTCCAAGCGTTGCTTCAACTCCCGGCAGGTTGAAGAAAACGCGGTGAGGGCAGTCGCCGTCTCCGTTCCGCCGCGCTGCACCCGTTCTGCGGCGGGTGTGACCTTCCCGAAGGCGGCCAAAACAGTTGGAGCATCGTCGGTGGAGTACGACGACCCCAGCCCCTGCCATTGGCTGGCCGAGGAGGAGATGCCCGCCATGAAGTCGTCCGCGTGCCGCTGCAGCCCATGCGCCGCAGCGTCCAGGGCATCGACGTCGGGCAGGCGGAAGCCGCCGCTCGGATCCAGTCCGGACGATCCGGTCTGAACACAGACATCGGGAGCCAAAGCCATTTCGCCGTTCAACCCCTCACTAAAATTCTCATCATTGAACTGTCGCCGAGCCGGCGTTCTTGAAACCTGCCGACTCGTCGCCCGCAAGCACTGCCGCGGCACCGGCACTCCGCTGCGCCGAGGAGGCCATCGCAAGGTCGCCCTGCTGGTAGAAATTCACTGCCTGCACGGTGGACGTGATGATGGTCCCGGACCGTCCCACCACTTCATTGGCTGCGGGCCCTATTCCCAGGTTCAGCACATCATTCAGGGCGGCCAGCACCACGGCTGCTTCGCCCGGGATCGCTGCCGCTGCCTGCTCCAATGACCTGCCCATGCCGACGAGTGCGGGCTGGACGGATTCAACCTGGGCGGCCGTCGCCTTAATGGTCGCCGCTGTCGCAGCGACGTCGATGTTCCACGAGCCTGTCATCAGCCGGACATCCGACCGCGTTAGCCGATGCCCTGCACCGCATTGCGGGCAGAGGTGGCAGCCGTGGAGGCGGATTCGTCGTTAAGGCCGAGCGTGCTGCGGACCAGCGCGACGATTGCCTTGACCTCGTTCGCCGCGTTGCCCCACCGCGCCTCAACCGCCTGGTATTCGGCGTCGACGCCGTCTGCGCGAAAGTCGGCCATCGCTTGGTTGACGTCGGACTGGCGCTGGGCGATAAGGCCTTCGAGTTGGGCGGCGAGCGCCTGAATGTCGCCCTGTACCTGGGCGGAAACGTTGGTGTCGTATGCGATGCGGTTAGCAGTCATGGGTATGTCGGAGCCTGCGGCGGCTCCTGCTCCGTTCCGGATTCAAAGGAAATTTGTTGCGGACAGGTGGCAGGAACTGCCTCAGTTGGCACGGCCCTGGAAGCGTGCGCCGTCGAAGTTCGCGGACCCTTCCGTACGGCGGGCGTTATCACTGGCCGCCAGGTCGCCCTGCTGGAAGGCTGTGTTCATCCCGGACTGGCCGTGCACGATTGCGGCGAGTGCCGCGTTGAGTTCGGACGCCACGAGATCGGAGCGGTTCTTGAAGGCATCAAACGACGCCTTGCCTGCTCCGCTGAAACGGCCCTCGAGTGGCGTCACCGCATCCACAAAACGCCGGACCAAGGCACCGAGGTCCTGATGCGACACGTCAGTCTGCTTGTTCAGGTTACCGATCGTGTCGGCACCCATATCAAAAATGGCCATAGCTCCCCCACCGGAATATGAGACCGCGCCGGCGCCGGACGGCGCCAAGGCACGTTAACCAGCATGGAGAATCCCGGCGCATAAGTCCAGTCGATGCACTAAACAGGCTCCTACAACGCGTGACTTGCGGAGTCCGAATAGTGCCGCGGTAGGTTTGTGGGTGCCCTGGTAACGGATATGGAAGGGGGCCCGTTCGTGGCAGACGACTATGACGCCCGGCTACTTGAATCAGCACGCGTCAGGAAGCACAGGCTTGACGACTCACTGCTCTTTGGCGGCAACACCCAGGAGCGGAGCTATAGCTCGGCAACGGGCCGCCTCCTGCAATCGTTGCTGATCGCTGCCCTCGTCGCCGCGATCTGCGTTGGCTACAGCTTTGTCCACAGCCTGTTGGAGGACCAGAACCGCAAGCAGGCCGGCTCCGCAGCCACCATCCACTCCGCCATGATGAATGGGATCACCCCTTGAGCACAGCCCTCAGCCGCGTCACGGTCATTTCCGCTCACCGGCATCTGGACCTGCGGCTTCCATCAGACGAGCCACTGGCCTCGCTCATACCCCAAATCCTCACGCTCCTGCACGATGGGCCCCCGGACGCGCCGCCACAGCCCTCGCGTGGAACGGCCCCCGCTCTCATCACGTCGTCGGTCCTGACCACCAGCCTGGGATCGACCCTGGATGTGTCGCATACACTGCGGCAGTCCGGGATCGTCGACGGCGCACTGCTGTACTTGCGTGATGAGCGCGATGTGCCGCCTGCCCCGGAGGTCTACGACGTCCCGTCGTTTGCAGCGGCAGCCACCGAGCGGATGCCCGCGCTCTGGTCAGGCACCCTGCGGACGGTCGGACTGGCCGCAGTCGCAGGACTGCTACTGGCCGGCAGCAGCACCGCCGCCGTCTTGCTGCAAGGCACCGGACCAGGCGGCGGCTCCGCCCCACTGACCGGGATCCTCTTCGCGGCGGCCCTTATCCTGCTCGGCGTCCCCGTCATGCGGCTGCGTGCCCTGCCGGCCGGGGTGGCGTTGACGGCTGCAGGCGCCGCCGTGTCTGTGACGACGGCTGCCTGGGCCACGGCGGATCCTGGCACGGGAGCCCTGTTGGCGGTCGGCGCCATAACTCTGGCCATGGCCGCCATGGCCGCGGGGACGGGCAAGTATGTTCCCTGGCTTTCCAGCGCCGGACTGCTCTCGGCGCTGGGCGGGACCTGGGCGCTGCTCAACTGGAGCACGTCCGATGCACCTCTGGCCGCAGGGCTGGCGGGTATTGCCGGCATCTTCACGCTGGGTGTCGCCCCGCGGATGGCCACGGCGATTGCGGGTCTCAGCGGCCTCGACGACGACCAACGCCAAGGCAGGCGCATCACCCGACGCAGCACCTTGGACGCCATCCATTCGGCCCACGGGGCGCTCACGGGGTGGACCCTGATTTCGTCCGCGGTGACGGCGACCGCCGCAGCCGTCACCGCGACTGCCGCGGACCGGCCCGTCTGGGCGGCCTTGCTGCCCCTCGCGTTGCTGGGCGCGCTGACGTTCCGCGGACTGTCACTGCCGCTGCTGGCACAGCGCGCCGGCGTCTATGTCGCCGCCGCCGCCGGATTCCTTGCTTCCGTCATTGTGCTGGCCCGTGCGGCGGAGCAGCCGTTCCTGCTGGCCGGGGCTGCAGGAATGGGCGTGCTCGTGCTGGCAGCCTCCGCAGCCCGGGTCCGGGACCAGACCGCAGCCCGCCTCCGCGTGGTCGCCGCACGGATCGAACTCTGTTGCGTGCTCTCCACCATCCCACTGGTTCTCGGTCTGTCCGGAGCCTACACACAGCTAGGACAGACCTTTGGCTGACCAACGCCGCAACGGATTCCCTCTCGGCATGACATCCGAGCGACGGCTGGCCTCCCCAGAGGATGCTGCTCCGCCGGAAACAACGACGGCGGCAGCTGGCTTTCCAGGCATGGTCGCCGCTGCGGCCGCGCCATTTGGACCTTCGGCACCGCTCGCTGTTCCTGCGCCACCCCAAGCCCGGGCACCGCGAGCGCAGGCACCGGTCGTGGAAACGCGTCCCGTTCCGACGCCGCGTCCCGATCCCGCGCCGAGCCCTTCAACAGGCCACCGAAAGAACGGCGACACGTTGTGGGAACGGATCCGCTTCGAAGTCACCGACGCTGTGACATCCGGGTCGCTGTCGGAGCGCCTGATCCGGGCCAGCGCCGCTGTCGAGGCGCCCATCACCACGGGACGGCGGATCGTCGTCGTCGGAACTGCCGGCGGCGCCGGTACGTCAACGGTGACCGCGGTCCTGGCGAAACTCTTCGGCAGCCTCCGGCAGGAAACCGTCATGGCTCTGGACAGCACGGACCAGTCGGGGAGGCTTCTGCGCTACCTGGGCGCGCCAGGACCGGCGCCCCTGTCCGCGCTGATGCATCAGCTGCGTACCCAACCTGTCCGGACCCTGCCGGACGCCACGGCCTGTGCGGTCCTGTGCGGAAACCAGATCTTTGCCGCGGACCGCCGGGACGTGCTGACGCTGGCCGACTCGCCAATCGGCGTCGCGGAATGGACTGATGTGTCCTCTACCCTGTCGCGGTTCATGGCCGTCACGGTGGTCGACGCCGGGCACTCCCCGCTGTCGCGCCACTCGGCCGCGCTGCTGTCGACGGCGCACGCCGTCGTGCTGGTCACTCCGCCGGGAGACGCCGATGCGGCCCTCCTAGGCAAGATACGCGCTGACCTGGCGGATTCGTTCCCGGCTGCCCAGCAGCTGAGCGTCACCGTGCGCTCGCGGCAGGCCGGGGCGGCAGCCGCGGACGGCCTGCCCTACGACCGCCACCTGGCCTCAGGCGGCGCCCTCCAGCTCAGCAGGCTCGGTTCACGGACCAGGATCGCCGCCACGGAACTGGCAGGTCGGGCTCTGCTGGCAGCCAACAGGAGCTGATATGACTATCCGAATCGTCCACAGGCCGGCCCGGACCACCCTCCCCGAACAGGCCTCGGAGGCCGCCCAGCTGGATGCGCCCCCGCAGCTGGCGACCGGTGGCGGCACAAACCTGCTGGCACTTGTACCCATGCTGGGCGCCGCGACCTCCGTGACCGTCATGATGCTGTTCCGCGGTTCATCCCTGGCCGGCATCGGTGCCATCATGATGGTGGCCACCGTCCTGGCCTCCGTGGTGCTGCTGTTTTCCCAGCGCGGCAAGTCAACGCGGCAGCGGGCGGCCAAACGCCGCCTCTACCTGGACTACCTGCGACGGCGGCGGCAGGACTTTGAAGCGGAGGAGCACCGTGCCCGGGCTTCGGCCAACGCCGCACACCCGCCCGCCTCCCGGCTGGTCGAAAATGTGGTCAATGATCCGCACCGGCTGTGGGAGCGGCGGCGGACCAGTCCGGACTTCCTGATGACGCGTTTCGGCACGGGTGCCGTCCCCCGGCGGAGTATCACGGTCCAGGACAGCGGCGACGCGGTGGAGCGGCCCGACACTTTCATGCTCTCCGAAGCCGAGCAGCTGCGGCAGCGGTTCATGTCCACCCCGGATATTCCCCTGACCCTGCCGCTGGGATCCGTCTCCGACGTTTCAATCGTCGGTGACCGCGCCGCGGCACTGATGGTATGCCGCAGCCTGCTGGGCCAGCTCGCAGCCGCCCACTCCCCCGAGGATGTGGAGCTGGCCATCGTCGCCGGAGAACGGCAGCTGGACGATTGGGACTGGGCCAAATGGCTGCCGCACCTGCAGGAGACGGGTGGCAACGTCCGGCAGGCTGCGTCCTTCCAGGAGCTGGCCCCACTGCTGCGAAGCTCACTGGACGCACGAGCGGCGGCCCTCACCAGTGCCGCCCGTAACTTCCAGCTGCTCCCGGCAGACGCCCTGCCCCGCCTTGTGGTCATCTCGGACCTGCCGGGACACAACGCAACGCCTCTTCCCGGCGTGCCGGCCGGCCTTGACCTGAACCGGCTCGCGATCACGAGGATCCACCTGCTGACGGAACAGCAGCACGAGCCCGAACGCGTTGACCTTCGCCTGACCGTCTCATCTGATGCACTGACAGTGGAGGCCACGGCCACCGGTGAAATGGTCACAGGCATTGCCGACGAGGTGCCGCCCGAGGTTGCCGATGGCTTGGCGCGTGCCCTCGCGCCCCTGCGCCTGTCCGAGATGTCCCACGAATTCGGCGAGCACAAGTCATCCCGCAGCTACGCGGAAGCCCTGGGGCTCACTGAGTACACGGCCGAGGCAATGCTCCGCCTGTGGCACACGGACCGGGGTCCCGATTTCCTCCGCGTGGCCATCGGCGAAGACGATGACGGCGCCCCCGTCCACCTGGACCTGAAGGAACCGGCCCAGCAGGGCATGGGCCCGCACGGGTTATGCGTGGGGGCGACGGGGTCCGGCAAGTCAGAACTGCTCCGCACCATCGTCCTTTCGCTGATCGCCACGCATTCCCCGCAGGACCTGAACATGGTCCTGGTGGACTACAAGGGCGGCGCCACCTTTGCCCCCTTTGAGGACGCACCCCATGTCTCAGGCCTCGTCACCAACCTGGTGAGCGACGCCAGCCTGGTGGACCGGATCCATTCCAGCCTCTCGGGTGAGGTCAAACGGCGTCAGGAACTGCTCAAGCACGGCGGCGATTTCGCCCACATCAACGACTACCGGCTGGCGCGGGAACGGACGCCGGGCAACCCGGCACTGCAGGAGCCGCTGCCTTATCTGTTCGTCTGCATCGACGAATTCGGCGAGCTGCTCACCGCCCGCTCAGACTTCATCGACCTGCTGCTCTCCATCGGCAGGATCGGCCGTTCCATCGGCATCCATCTGCTGCTCGCCTCCCAGAAGGTCGAATCAGGGATGCTCCGCGGCCTGGACACGTACCTTGCCTACCGGATCGCGCTGCACACGAACTCGGAAAGCGAAAGCCGCACCATCATCGATGTCCCGGACGCCTACCACCTGCCCAGCACACCGGGGCACGGAATCCTGAAGGTGGACACCACGGTGTTCAAGAGATTCCGGGCAGCGTACGTGTCCGGCGCCCTTCCGTCGAAGGACGACGACGGCGGCGCCCCCGCCGAGGAGGCCGTCCCGGTCACGCTGTTCAAGCTAGGGGCCCAGCCGCCGCTCCCCGTACTGCAGGGAGCCGGCCCAGCCGGCGGAGCCGTCTCCCCCGACGGCTCCAGCGTCGCGATCCAGCCCGAAACCCACTCGTCCGACGGTTCCGGGGACCGCCCCACCATCCTGTCCGCCGTCGTCGGCTTCGCATCCGCGCAGCCGCGCATGACACCGCCGGTGTGGCTGCCGCCCCTTCCGGCTGCCGTGTCCCTGCACGGTACCGGCGCCGCCCTGAACCTGACCTCCACAGGGCCGCGGCTGGCCCAGCCCCGTTACCTGGCCCCCGCCGTCGGGATACTGGATGACCCCGCGCGGCAGTGGCAGGGCCCTTGGCATCTGGACTTCACAGCGCGCGGCGGCAATCTCGCAGTGATCGGCGCGCCGCAAAGCGGCCGGTCCACGGCACTGCGGACCGTCGCTGCTGCGCTGGCCCTGAGCCACAGCGTGTCCGACGTCAACCTCTATGCCGTGGATCTGCTCGGCAACGCCCTCGCCGGGCTGGCGGACCTGCCGCATTGCGCCGGCGTGGCCGGCCGCGGCAACCGCGAACTGCTCCGACGCACCATTGAGGAGGTCCAGGGCCTCCTCAACATCCGCCAGACGGCGTTTGACGCGAACAGGCTCGACACGGTTCAGGCGATGCGGTCGGCACGCGGCAAAGGCCGGCTCGAAGAACTCAGCTGCACCGACGTGTTCCTGCTGATCGATGGATTCGGCAGCCTGAGTTCGGAGTTCCAGGAAATCGAGGATGCAGTCCACGACATCATGACCCGCGGCAGCTCCCTGGGGATCCACGTGGTAGTGAGTGTCCGGAACTGGTCGGAGGTCCGCATGACCAGGCAATCGCTCCTCGGCAACAGGATCGAACTGCACATCGCCGATCCCGCGGACTCGCTTGACCGCAGGCTCGCCAGCACGCTGGGGCCGAACCGGCCCGGAAGGGCACTGACCATGGACAGAACCATCGGCCAGTTTGCCTTGCCGTCCCTGGCCGAAGCCCCTGACGCCGGCAACTCCGCCGCCGAGCTGGGCGAACTCACCCACGCCCTCCGGCAGTTCAGTGACCGGACGGCACCCCCCGTACGGGTTCTGCCGCCGCTCGTCCGGCTGCCCGCAGGCGCCCCGGTATCCGRCACGGTCGCACTGGGCATCCGTGAGCATGACGCCGAAACAGAGCATCTGGACCTGTTCGGATCAGACCGCGGAGCCGTGATCTTCGGCGACCCGGAAACGGGCCGGACCAACCTGCTGAAGACCGTCGCCACCCAGCTCATCGCCACGCATGAACCCGGCCAACTCGCTTTTGCCGTGTTCGATCCGCGGCAGCAGCTGCAGAATTTCATCCCGGATGAGTATCTGGGAGAGTACGCCTCCAACGGCCTGCGCGCCGCGCAGCTGGCCGACTTTGTCGCTGGCCAGGTCAGGGAACGGCTCGGCGACGGCACCGGCGCGCCTGTGAAATCACCCCGCATTGTGCTGCTTGTGGACGACTACGACATCCTTGCCGCAACAGGCAGCCAGCCGCTGCGGCCACTGGCCGGTTACCTGCCCTCGGGTTCCGACGTCGGGCTGTTTGCATTGGTCACTGGAAGGATCAGCGGTGCGGCGTTGACTGTGCACGATCCGTTCGTCGCAGGACTGCGCGCTGCCGGCGCCCCGGTGGTCATGTTCTCCGGCGACCGGTCCGAAGGCGTGATCGCCAACGGAGAGCGGCCCATGCCGCTGGTCACCGGGCGCGCCAGGATACTCCGCCCCGGACGGCACGCCACGGTACTGCAGACTTTCCACCACGACAGCGAGGCCGCCCTGCCGTGAGTTACGACTTCCACCTGATTTCAGACCAGGATCCACGGCTGGGGCTCTTCGACCGGGCTTCGGCACAGTTTGAAAACAAGTTCACGCTGGTGTCCGCAGAGAATTCTGCGGACCTGATCATCGCTTTCAACGGTGAAGACCTCGCGCTGCTCAGCGCACCCCAACGCACCGCCAACGAGGAACTTCAGCGCATCTTCGGCGCCGACGTGGCCGGCCAGCTCAAGGGCGACGCTTGGGTCTCGGAAGTCAGCTGCGCTGTGGACAAGGAAGATGCGGAGTCGGAAGACGCGGACAAGGAAACCGCCGAGTCGGTCCGCGCCTTCCTCATGATCACTGTGATTGGCACCAAAGGGCTAGTCGTTGATCCGCAGGCCAACCAGGTCCTGAACGCGGGCTGGGGACCATGAACGCGGCGCTGCCACTGCTGCTTGTGGCCGCGCCGGCGCCGCACCCCTGGCTAAGCCGTTCGCTGCGCGCCCAGCTCGGCGACGCCGCCCGGGCAGCCGCCCCCGGCAGCGTCGTCGCCCTGCAGACCCAGCCGCTGGCAGCACCCAGTTATCCGCTGCTGGCGTTCCTCAAGGCCTCCGGCGTCACTTGGGTGACTGAAGTCCCAAGCGGAACCGGGCTCTGCGGCGCCTTCTCGGCGCGCGGGCCGGGCGACGCACCGGCGCCGCATCCCGCCGTCGTCCTTCATGGCAGCGTCCTGCATGCGGCGAGCCATGAACTCGTCATCGGAGATTTCACGGCAGGGATGCTGCAGGCCGTCACCGGCGGCAGGCCGGAGTACGCCGGGCCCGCCGAGCCGCTGGGTCAGCCCTGGGAGACGGCACCCATGACCACATGGTTCCGGAAGCACATGCCGTCGGCAACGATGCTGTTCTCCGGCCGGGGCTTTGCGGGCGCGCTGACCGTTGCCCGCACCGGATCCGGCGTCGTGGAATCCTTTGATGCCATGGTTTCCGCTGAGGTGCGTGCTGATCCTTCGCGTGCAGATCCTGACTGGCGGAGTGCCGAGAAGGTGGCGGTGGCGTGCGGCGCGCATGAGTTCGGAGTGGAGCTGCATTTCGGTGCCGACGGGCTCGCAGTTCCGGCCGGCCACGACGGTTTCCGCGTGCCGCAACTGGCACTGATGGGGCCTGGCCTGGTTCGCCAGCTACGGCCAGATCTTTCCACCCTCGACGGCGTCAGCGCCGAGTTCCGGGGATCACCGCCGCTGCGGCACCTGGCGGTCCGGTTCCCTGAGGCGGCCGGCCAGGACGCAGGCGGCTGGGACGCGGGCCGTGCCCTGGTACTTCGGGAGCGTCTGCTGCTCGGCCTGGCAGCAGATGCCTAGGATTTTTGTGTGTGCAGGATCCGGGCCTAGACGTAGCCGTCCACGATAGCGGCGGCAATTTCCTTGTATGACCGGCGCGTCCCTGCTGAGATCTTGTCCAGCGAAATGCGGTCCCCGTCGGCCACGCCACGGTCGTGCGGCACGGTGATGAGCCGCCGGCAGTAGCCGGCCAAGTGCTCTTCAATGGCGCGTTTGTTTACGCGGTTCGACACCTGGTCCTTGTCCGTGACCACAACGATCGCGTTCCGCGCAAGATTTTCATAGCCGTGTTCGGCCAGCCACTGCAGCGTATTCCTGGCGCGCTTTGCTCCGCTCACGGCATAGCCGGACGCGATCACCAGGTTGGTGGCCTCCGGCAGCACCCCCGCCATCGCGGGATGGGAGACGCCGGTGCCGCAGTCCGTCAGGGTGACCGAATAGTACTGTGACACGAGCTTCTTGATCTTGAGGTATTCGTCGGCGGTCAGTGCGTCCGACAACGCAGGATCCTGCTCACCGGCCACGAGGTGCAACCGGTTCGCGTGGTGCATGTAGTCGGTCAGGGCGGTCAGTGAGCTGATGGCATCGATGTCACGAACGATGTCCGTCACGGTTCTGGGCTTGACCTTCTGGTAAAGCATCTCGCCCAGGGCGCGCTCGGCGAGGTCCCCGCTGTCCGGGTTGGCGTCGATGGCGCAGGGGTGGTCGCCCCTGTACTCGGCCAGGATCATCCCGACACCCACCGTGGTGGACGTCTTGCCGATGCCTCCCTTGAGGCTCAGGACGGCGGTGTTGAAGCTGCCGGACAGTGGCCGGGCGATCCGGCGTTCCAGTTCCGCCTCATCCTGGTCCTTGGCACTGGGGCCCAGGTTCACAAACCCGCCGGTGGCAGAGTACAGAACGCCCCGGACTCCGCTGGTTGGCCGCGGACGGTCCGGCCGGACGAACTGGGTCTCAATGTGGCGCGCTCCGTACGGCGACGGTTCTCCCGCGGCGCCGGGCGCTGTGTCCATGTCCGGCCGAGGAGCCGGCTGCTCGGTGCGCGGGAAATCCTCCCGCGCAGCAGGCAAAACGGCCTCCGCGACTGGTTCTGCGGTGCCATCGGCCAGCACCCGGAACCGGCCCTCTTGGCCATTGGTGTGGTCAACGGCATGTGCAAGCGCCGGCGAACCCGAACTGCGGGCGTACTCGGCGAGGACTGCAATAGCCGCTGAGTATGGGTCCATTCCGTCAGGAGGAGCGATGGGCTCCCCGCCAACTGTTACCCTGCCATCGACGAATACCTCGACGCGTGTGGCCCCCAGATCCATCACTTCACTCCTCAAGTACTGCGTCCGCCACACGGCGCCGCCCCAGCGATACTATCCGGTGCCCGCGGGTGGGGTCATGTCACGGCCGCGTTTCGGGGCTTTCCGGCCACAAACAAAGAACCCCGGACCTGTCTGGTCCGGGGCTTGCGTTGGCGTCTGCTAGCGCTCGATGGTGACGCTGAGATCCAGGTGGATGTCGTTGTCGGCCACGAGGCGGTCCTCGAGGTAGCGGGCCAGGCTCGCATCGGTCACGGTGTGCTCACTTTGCGGGATGGCACCGCGAAAAAACGCCTTGGTGTTTGTGGACTTCACGACATCCAGAGGCGCCCAGCCTCGGTGGCCTGCGGTGAGCCGCTCGATGTCGGTCCGGAAGGACCGTTTGTGGCCCTCTTGGACGGTGGCGTGCATGGTGAACGGGATAAAGGCGGTGGGCAAGGGAATCCTTTCATGAGGGCAGCCAGTCTTCGGTGCCCCACATAGAACAAGGCATTCGCAGGTTCTGCTATTCCCCCGGGGCAGCCAACGAGTCCGACGTCACTACTCCGGTTCGGAAGTTTCCTTCTCACCTTCACCGCGGCGGGGCACAGCAGCCATGCCTTCGCGCTTGTAAAGGACGGGGTCCTCACCGTGTGGAGTGCCCCTAGTCAGTGGAGTCCACATCGCGAGCATCTTCGCCGCCGTCGGAATCTCTGTACCGCATTTCAGCAACCCTGTCCCGGGCATCCTTTCGAACCTCGGCGAATTTGATGACCGAGGAGTCAGAATTGGCGATCAGGTCTGTGAGGCGCGCGACGATGAGGCTCCCTTCGAGCTGGTCCTCAACGTAGACCAGGGTGACGGGGACTGCCCGCCCTATGTCAGCAATGACTTCGCCCTGGTCCGGGGTGGCATAGTCCGGCCTGCCGGTCGTCCTCGTCAGAAAGATCCGCTCTTCGCGGTTGAGATAGGCAATCCGGTCAATCCTGGCCACGTTGATGGCATCGGTGGCTGTCTGGAGTATGCGCATGGTGACCCCTCTGGTGATGCTGAAAGGCTACTCGTGAGAGGACACGGTCGCGAGAGGCACGCAGAAAATGTACCGCCACCGCAGGCGAACGGCACGGGCCGCCGGAGCGACCCGTTGCCGCCATGGATGCGCGTTGCAGGCCCGGTCATAGCGCCGGGGTGCGCGTAGTCTGTGGGCACGGCCACGGGCTCATGGCCACGGCGGCCATGATGGCAGCAAGTACGACTGGCCATCATGGCCGCCGGATTCACTCGAGGGCATGCCGCCCAAGCGGAGGCGCCTGGTCGTCTACGCGTCTCTGAGGTTGTTGCCTGTGGGGTGGCTTCTGGGCTTGGGGCTGCAGACAGCCGGCATTCCGCGGCCCTAGAGCTCCGCTTGATCATCGCGGTCCTGGCCTCCGTCTTCGTGCCCCTCATCCGTGCGGCAATGCAGGAAACGCGTCAGCTCCGTACCGAAGGGATCGACAAGGGCGCCGCCGACATGAGAGGCCCCACTTCTCGGCCGCTAGGCCTGCCCATTTGACCCTTTACCATTGCCGCGGCGATCATCCGGCGGCCTTTCAGCTCCTTCGCCTTGCCGGCGGGGAGGTCCACCCGCTGCCTCATTGCGCCCTGCTCCACCACCTGAGGTCAGGTGACGGAATGCCAGCGGCGTGAACCGGCTCGTTGCAGAGTCGCCCTGGCGGTGACCGCGCTGTCAAACGAAGGATCTGGATGCGCCCGGAGCTGGCCAACCACGGTGCGACCGGATTGTGCCCGAAGGAGCCGAAGCCTGCGCCGGAACGGCTCCCCGCGATGCCCTGAGGACATGTCCCGGATGAGGCCGGTCCCGGCAACCTCCCTAATGAGACCAATGCCGGCCGCCGCCCGTCGCTTCGTCGGAAAGGTCTCTGATACGGCCAGGATTTCCCCCGACGGCCCTCGGAGCCGAGTGCGGAATCCTCCGTCAGGGGCATCAATAATTTCAAAGTACCCGGACATGTTGCGCCTCCGTTTCTGCTGTTTGGAGAGGACGGGCGGGGTCGGCTGTCCGCTCTCGGCCATGATAAGTCCGGGTTCGGGCAGCCACCAATGAGGGTGGCCGGGCAGTCAGTCACCAGGAGGGGGCCTTTAGGAAAGACGGGAACTCCCCATCAAGTACGCGGGCACTCCCCGACCCCCTGCTCTTCCGTCAGAGCATGCAGCGGCGGTGGCGCTGGATGAGACACTTGGCCATCTGCCGGGCGAGTTCGGCGGCCCCCTCATCGCCTTCCATGGCGGAGATAACAGAGCCTTTCAGCAGGAGGTGCCATGCCCGAGCGAACAAATCGGAGTGCTCCAGCCCGGCGTCCTCGGCCAAGGTCTGGACGTGTCCTCGGATCCTGGCCAGGTATTCGACGCTGGCACGGCCCAAGGGATGGTCCGGGCCCATTTCCATGAGGACTTTGATAAACACGTTGGATTCGTAGCCGCCGCTGCCGAGCCAGTCAGCAAAGACGTCGAAGATGACCAGCAACTCTTCCTCCGGAGTCCCGCTGCGGCGCTGTGCCTCGGCAACGACCTCCGCGAACCAGATCTGGTCCCGGAGGGCCAGAACTGCCAGGACCAAATCGTCCTTTGACGGAAAATGCCGGTAGAAGGTCGACTTCGCAACCCCGGACGACTCGATCAGTTCGTTGACGCCGACATCCCGGATGCCCCGCCGGGAGAACAGATCGTAAGCGGTGCCGAGGATACGATCCACAGTGCCGACAGTGGCCACGGAGGGCTGGCCCGGAAGCGACATGCCGTGCGGAACCTCTGCTGCGGTCATGATCCAAATGTCCTAGGTTCACGGCGTCGATGCAGGGCCGAAGAGCTCCGCTGGTCCGCCGGTCTCTTGCAGATGATGGCGGCTATGGTGCGCAGCAGGGATCCGGTGTTATCGGTGAGCCATTTCAGCGCCGAGCGGCTGGGCATGTCCCAGTTACCCGTGGTGCCTATCGACATTGATGTTGCCTTCCTGGGCCGGGCTGCAAGCGCCATACAGGCGACTGGATGGCGCCCAGCGTACGCCCGGAGAGTGGGTTGGGAAAGTGACCCCGCCGCGGTTGGACCAGACGAAGTGACGGTCGCCACCCGCCCAGTCTTCCGTGTAGTTCCCGGCGATGTCCGCCTGGCTGAGGATGCCGACGAGGTCGACCAAATCGCCTGGTTTCCGAGTCTGACGGAGCCCCTCTCATTGAAGGGCTGGCTTACTCCCCGCCCGCCGGATCATTCGACCCGTCCCGCACATCATGACCGGACTGACCTTAGACGAAATCTCTTGGCGGGTTTCGGACCACTACCGCCCTGGCAGACTTCCTGCTGGGGTCGTGATGGCGGCGCAACCACCCAGAGGAATCGCTCCGCACTGCGACTTGTCTGACGCAAAATAGCAAGTAGGCTGAGCAGGTCAGGCCACGGGGGTGAGCGGAAGACGCGTATGCGTTATGCCGCACCTGACGAGCGTCCCTGTGCGGCCAAACTAACTCGCCACGTGATGGGACCCAAACACGAATGCAATCACTCCAGGACACCGCTGCCGCCAATGTTGGCGTGGATCTGATCAGCGAAGGAATCGTTCGGATCACCCTGAAACCTGGGGCACGAATGACAGCGGAGGATGGAGCCGCTGCCAGCGAAGGGCTTCTGGCGCTCATGGGCGGGGAACCCTCGGTCGTACTGCTCCAAATCACCGGCGTCGGTTCCGTCAGCAGAGAGGCGATCAGCGTCTACAGCGAAGCCGCCACCGTCAGGGCCTTCGCCATTCTCGGCGCCACGCCCGTGGACAGGGTCATTGCCCACGGCATGCTCGGCCTCCCCAAGCCTCCATGCCCCACCGAGTACTTCACGGACGAGTGCGAAGCCATGCGCTGGCTGCACGGTCACCGACCGTGACCAGCGGCCGCAGTCACCGTGCCCACGGCAGCAGGAAGTCAAGTAGACGGTCTGCGTTGAGAGAGAGCTAGCCGTATCCGGCCACTGGATGCGCAGGGTCCGCCAGCTTTAGAGGACGCCAGATGTAGAGACGAGCTGCGCCCGGCCTTCTTCGAGCCGGTACGCGACGCCGATGACCGCGGTGGAGTAATCGTCCACGGCGTCGAAGATCACCCGTGAACTGTCCAGCAGCCGGCGCACGGTCTGCTTGGCATGTTCGACGACCATGTCGTTGATGTCCGTCTTGTCCTCGCGCAGCGATCTCAGCACCGACGGTGTGATCCGTTCAACCAAGTCGCGTATGTGGCCCTGGGGCACCTCCCCCGTTTCCACGGCGTCTTTCGCGGCCGTGACGGCGCCGCAGTTGTCATGGCCGAGGACGACGATCAGCGGGACGTGGAGCACCGAGACACCGTACTCGATCGAGCCGAGAACGGCGTCGTCGATTACGTGCCCGGCAGTGCGCACCACGAAGACGTCTCCGAGACCGACGTCGAAGATGATCTCTGCGGCGAGACGGGAGTCCGCGCAGCCAAAGATGACCGCGAACGGGTTTTGGGTGTTCACCAGTTCGCTGCGCCGGGAGGCGTTCTGGTTCGGGTGCAGTGAATCTCCCGAGATAAAACGCGCGTTGCCTTCAAGTAGGCGCTGCCATGCATCGTACGGGCTGATTCTGCTCACCCTGCTTACTTTACGGGGGCGTCCTGACTCATATGGGGAAGTATCGCTTCCGTGGCCGGGTTAAGGGGTCTGGGTCGGACTGCTAGGCGATAGGGGCGGGACCCGCCCTGCAGAATGCCGGTGACGTAAATCCGCGCGTCGGTCACACCTGCGCAGGCGAGTAGCCAGGCACGCACAAAGTCAGGTATTGGCCACTGGTGCGGTGCCCGGGCGGCCAGTGTTGAATTGAAGGTGAAGCAGCCCTTCACGCCCCGCCGCGGGGGCTCAGCGGCTGCTTCACCACTTCCCGAGCACGGAGCGTTCGGGCTTTGACCGGGGCCGGCGACGAACTGAAGCCCTCTGAGACCGGGGCTTTGGTACCCCAGTCGTCGCTGGCCCCTCGGGCTGAGGATGCTTGGGCACTCCTCGTGGCCCCGACGGCTGCCCTTATGCCTGGTAGGCAGGGTCGATTTCGGCCGCCCACCCTCGCGTCGAAGGCACCTGTGCTGACGAGGTTCGGGCGCAAAGTAGTTGAGCCGCCAGCCCTGCCTCGGAACTCCGGCTGTTCCGGTTCCGTCGGAGCGGCACCATTCGCCTGGGCACGTTCGGCCTCCCGGCGCTCCGCCCGGTGCATGTCAAGCCGACGGCGGCCGGCGGCGACTGCGTAGCGGGTCACGACGGCTGGGTTCCACGCTTCGGCTTCGGCCAGCTTCACCGGGCCGTTGACTGCGCTGCGGCGCTTGAGCTGCCAGATGGTCGTGAGACCGATAGCCGTCCAGAGCAGCAAATCAGGACACCCGGCGAACTCGACCAGGTGCGCCGAGAGGTCAGGATTCCGGTCGGCAGTGGGCCAGATACCGGCCATCAGCTCATACGTGTTTTGCGCATTCGAGCACCTCCGGTGGCGGCGAAAAAGGCGGCGTGGCCGTCGTCGTACCTTCCAGTCAAGCACTCCCGCATCAGGTGCAACAAAGCGGAAACACCGGTACTTCGCGGGGCGTTAATGCCGCGCAGGTCCGAACCAGCCGGCCATCGCATCCTCCAGCCCTGGCTGAGTCCCGTCTCCTGTCCACGCCACATGCCCGTCGGGCCGGATCAACACGGCCGCAGGAGCGCTGACTGCACCGATCACCGGAAGCTCCCACCCGCCGTCGTACGCGGCGTCCACCAACTGCACCCGATCCGCCCACGGCCCCGGGTCGATGCTGCCCGGCGCGCCGAGGTTGAGCAGCACCGCACGGGCATCGTGCAGGAGGGTGAACACGCGCAGGGTGCCATTGGCGGTGACGACGTCGAGATCGGGCATGCGGCGCCCGAGCAGCGGGTGCCCCTCACCGAGGTCGTAGCGGAGGTCCAGGCCGGAAATGAGTCCGCCCAGCCGCTTCCGTGCCTCATCGATCGTCAGCAGGCCGGCCACCGTGTCGGCCAACGCGCCGATGCGCGGGTCGGCCCGCTGCATGATCGACTGCGCCATCGTGTGCTTCAGCGCGCGGGCCCCAGCGGGGTGCCGCTCGGCGTGATAAGTGTCCAGCAGGCTGTCCGGCGCAATGCGCTTGACCACCTGGGCGAGCTTCCAGCCGAGGTTCACGGCGTCCTGGATACCAAGCCCGATCCCCTGCCCGCCCGAAGGAGCATGGATGTGCGCGGCGTCCCCGGCCAGCAGCACACGGCCGCTGCGGTAGGCCGCGGCTTGGCGCGTGGCGTCGGTGAACCGCGAGATCCATGTCGGAGTGTGGACACCGAAGTCGGTGTTATAGACCTCGGTCAGCGCCTTGCCGAGGTCAGCCAGGGTGGGCTCGGTCGCCGGTCCAAGTTGCTTCTCGGTCACGATCACCCGCGTGGTCCGCCCGTCCTCCATCAGGTGCAGCCCGTGGATCCCCACCTCGTCGATGCGGATGCCCGCCGGCGTCTCCTCGGTCACCTCCACTTCGGCGATCAGGCTGCTCCTCGTCGCATCCCAGCCGGGGAACTCGATGCCGGCTGCCTTGCGGACAGCACTTCGCCCGCCGTCGGCGCCGACCAGGTACAGCGCGCGCATCGGCCCGACGTCGGCGAGATGCACGTCGACCCCGCTGTCGTCCTGGGCGAAGCCGGCCACCTCGAGCCCCCGGTGGACCGGCACACCCAGCTCCTCGATCCATCCTGCCAGGATCCGCTCTATATGGTTCTGCCAAAGGCCGAGCGTGTAAGGGTGCCGTGTAGGAAAGTCACTCACGTCCAGCATCGTTTTCCCGAAGAACGCCGCCTGGACGGGCTTGCCCTCGGCGAGGAACCGGTCGGCAATCCCGCGCTGATCGAGGATTTCGATCGTCCGCGAGTGGAACCCGCCTGCACGCGAGCCGACCAGTTCGGGCGTCGGGCGGCGCTCCACAATCGCCGCATCCACCCCCGCCAGCGTCAGCTCACCGGCCAGCATCATCCCAGTCGGACCGCCTCCGGCAACAATCACATCAACCATCTCAACCCCCGCTTCTCCAAGCCTTTTCCGTACACCTTCTCAGGGCCCGTCCGAGCCAGTCTGAGGCATGACGGGGGCCTTGCCGCAAGCCCCTATGTACGCGATAAGTTGGAAGTGGCAACACACAGCGCCAGCAGGCACGAGAGGCACGGCCGTCGCATGCTCCGGTCGACGCTCGTTCAGCGGTGTGGTGTCCACCTCGCTATACCTCCACGGCAAAAGGCCCCGGGTGTGATTGGCAATCCGCGAAGTCCGCTCTTCGATCATCCGGTTGACGGTCTCATCGTCAGGGCAGGGCCGGTCATCGAACGGGCATCGGCCGGAGCCGGGCAGTCCCTGAGGCCCTGAATCTTTTCCACACACATGGTGCAGAACGTGGTCGCTTCGGGCAGGATCACCGCCGCTGGTTCCTCATAGCCACACTCGGCTTTGCGCCAGTCCAGGTCCCGGCAGCAGGCGAGGTCGCATGACTCATGGCAGATGTAAACGGTTCTTGAGCAAACCTTGACGAAAGGCGGATCGACACTTGATGGGCGGGAGGAAGACTGGGCTAAGGCTTAGCCGGTTTGGTGCCCGCGTTTGTCCGGGCGGTGAGCGGCAGGCAGCAGGAGCGTTTTTCCTTCACCAAAGCCGGAATGAATTCCGGCGGTAGCAAAGGGGGTCAGCAATGCCAGTCCGGCCAACGACCATCACAAACAGCCTCTTCGAAGACAAGCCGAAGACTCAGTTCCAGCTCTTCGACCTGCCTCAGCACGACGCTGCCCCACCGACAGTCGGGCCTGATGAAGAGTCTGTTCCCCCACGCGCGGCGCTGAATCTTCCCGACATCTTCCCCCTTTACCCGTTTCTCTGAAGCGGAGCTACCGGAAAGGGGCCAGCGGCCGGCGGCCAGCCCGGATGATCAGGTCATCAGGCCGACCCCCACGTCAGTGCGTTCCAGGATGGCCCTTGCTAATCTCCGCGGCGCGCTGGTAGCCGACTTCGGCCCGCCACACTTGCCGGTTCTCCATCCAGCGCCACCGCAGCGGCTTCCCTGCATCTTGTTCCGCGGCCGCTTTGGCAGCGTCAAGGCTCTGCAGGGGTCCCACCCGGTCGGCAGGGTGCGGCCCCACCGTCAGGCGAGAAACCCAGGTCCAATGTATACACAGCCGTCATGGACATGCTGTGCGTCGCCGCGATCGGGACCATTTTCGCCCCCGCCTGAGTGTCAGTTCCTGGCCCCTACGATGATTCCCCAACAAGTGAAGAGTGGTCTCAGATGGAAGAGCAAGGGAGTGCCAAATTGACCGGCGTCCAGGTCACCGGCCTGTGGATCGCGGCGTGCAGTCTGGCCCTGGTGCTGCTCCGCACCATATTCGACGTCCTGGACGTGATGGGGCGGTGAGGGCTAGATGCCTCGAACAGAGCCTTGAAGCCGAGACGTCATGTGAGGCCCTGCAGCGACTCTCCCGGCACCACTTGGGCGCTTGAGTAGTGAACCCAGTCGTCGCTCCGGCCCTCCCGGAAGAGGCGGTCGGCTGCGGCTTGGCATTCCTGCATGTCCCTCCGGGAAGACTGAGGTCCATGCCCTAGAGCTTCACCCAACTGCTTCCACCCGACACGGCGCGTCGCGCCCGGTTCTGTCATCACTTCGTACATGGTGTGACCACGCACGAGCAGCCCCTTGCGGACCGGAGCTTCAACTTGGCGGAAGTATGCGTATCCATTGGCGAACATGGAGTTCCCGATTTGCTTGAGCAAGGGCGATAGGGGTGCTTCACCACCATTGGCAAAATCGGTCAGCCTCTGAAGCAGCTCCTGATATTCCTGGTCCAGTACCTCATCAAGGGATCCGTCCTTCTTCTGCACGTACACGTCACCGAGGCCGCCGCTGCCTCCCCTGAGTGTTGTACGGACCCACTCCCGAGCATCTTCCACGCCCTGATCTGAGGGATCAGATCGAAGTTCCACCGCGAGGGATTCATAATTCTGGGCCAATTGCGGCTGGCTGATGAGTCTGAGCAGGCCCGCGAACTTAAGCATGTCGAGCGTCAGGGCGTTTACATCGGTAGTCATCTCTGTCTCCATTCCGGGGTGCTTGCTCTGGACGCTAAGGCGCAGGTCGAATGCAATCGGGTCGGTGTTCCACTCCCGCCTCAGCGGCTGAGGCTTCGGATTCTTGAGGAAGTCCTCCAGCGCCGCCTCGACAGGTCCAATGTCGTGTACGAATTGCGACGGGATGAAACCCTTCATCCGGCCCATCGGCACTTCCACCGACTCATCTGAGGCATGTCCGGTCCGGGACAGGATCGCCCAGGAGTTCTCATCGTCGGCATCAGGATTCCGGTGGCATACCAGCTTCGATGGCAAGGTCCCGGCGACCTCGAAGCGTGCTGAGCCGTGCTCAACGACGACTCGCGCACGCTTGTCCCCGTCCAGGGAGTGCAGCGCTTCCTGGGCCACCTTACGCGCCTCGGTCAACGTGCCGATACCCCGACCGTTGACGGTCCACTCGGACCGCACCTTTGGCTGGACGACCGCAAGCCGCCAAGCAACACCAAATTGCGACCCTGCAACGTATCCGCCCATCCACATGAGTCCGGGCTGCCCCAGCAGGAGGCCGACGACGAGGAACGATGCAAGGAGCAGGAAGTTGAGCCATACCCAAGGTACGCCGAAGCGGAACAGGTAGATGCTCACCGCCAATCCGGCAAGCAGGGGCCCGATGTCATCTGACACCTGTGGGTTTTTGCCGAACAGCATGAGTGCAACAGTCCCGATCAGGACTACCGCGCCAAAGATGGAGTAGTACCAGATCTCATTCCGGGTTTTGTTCCCAGCCATAGTGTTCCTTTTTAGCCAGCTCAAAGGGATTTCAGTCCCGGATCTTGTCTTCAAGATAGTTGGTTACCCATTCGTGGAGCCGGTTGGCGCTCCCGGCGGGTGTTGGGACCAAGAGAACTTTCCGGTCTTCGCGGAGGACTCGAGTGATGCCGTCAATGCGAGCATCCCCACGTGTCCCCTCGGTTGGTCCTCATCAGGAACAAGCGCAGACGGCGGGCCTGGCGGTGCTTCAGTGGCTCACCGTCGTGCATTCCTTGGACCGGCCTAGCTGATGACTCGCCTGATAAGTGCAGCTGCCTCCTGAACGGCATCATGGGCCATGGTCAGTGGTTCCGGGTCGCCGGCCAGCGTCACCCCGGTAACGTCCCACAGACCGAAGCTTGCCCAGCGGGGCTCGTAGAAGGACCACCAGGAGAGGCCGGCGTAGTCGCCGGTTTCATACATGGACCGCGCCCACTGCTGGGTGGAGGCCCGGTCCCGGGAGGCAACGTTGCTGGGCCGCAGGGACCAGTCCTGCAGCACCTCCGGGTCATCCAGATCCAGGATCGACGGATCTCCCTCGTACTTCACCAGCGCTTTCCTCGTGCCGTCAGGTGTTCCCGGTGGCGGGGCCAGGATGTCAGAAGTCCAAACGGGGTACCGCCCGAGGGCTTCAGCCACGGCACCCTCAGCCGAGTCGCCGACGTAGAGCACCATGTATTGGTGGTCCGGGTCGTCCACCCGGCCGGCGCCCTGCCGCGGCCAAATGTAGAGCGGGTGCCCGTTCTCGGATGGGGAGGAAGCATCGGGGTGCCAGTTGAGTACGCGCCAGAACTCCACCTAGGCGAACGCTCCCTGTTCGAAGGCGCGGATCGCCTCGATCACCGGCGCTGCACCCTCGAGCCGGTACACGTCGATGGGGCGGGCGCGCAGGTGGGCGTCCTGGCCTTCCAGCCAGAGCCTGGCCTGGGCCGGGGTGAACGCGCTGTGCAGATGGCCCACGAGGGCATCGAGGTCCGCGAGCTGGGCGCGGTTCTCTTCGTTCGGCGCGTCCTGACCGGAGACCCACCGGCCGGGCCTGTCCTTATTAACTCCGAGGAGGGCCGCCACCGCGTTGTTGCCGAGCGCGTTCACCAGCCGCTGCGTGATGGCCTGCGGACGGTAGTCCGGCGCGTCCCTCAGACCTGCCAGGTTGACCGTGACCGCCTTCAGTGTCCTGTGCCGGGCCGGGGCGCGTCTGGGTGCCACGCTGAATCCTTTGGGAAGAAGGATGACGCCGTTCCGCATTTTGACCGGGGTCTCGCGGCCGCCGCCTTTCAGGATGACGGTCTGCTCCACGGTCTTCCGCTGCTTTTCCATAGCCCAACACTATCTGTTGGGCAGGGCGGCCGGAAGAGCTGCGGCTCAGTCGGTGAGCGATGCATTCCTTGCCCCGGCCGACCGTGCCTTAGGAGATGAGGATCAGCCCGCCGGCGTCGTTGTCCCATTTGCGGGCGACGACCGCACACCAGGCGGGTGGTACAGCGTGCCGGTCCGCGTCACGTAGACCTGGCCGGGAGCCAGCCGCCGGGAGCGGTCCAGGCGCAGCCGGGTGGGATGGACCGGGATGATCGGGCCCAGGTCCTGGACGTCCTTGTAGATTTGCGTAGGGACCGTGCCGAGTAGCCTCCGTGGAGTCTCCTGGTCCGGACGGCCCCGCACCCTTTAGCGGTAGGAACCTGCCCTCGCCATCCAGGCTTCGGACAAAGTGGTCGAACCGGAGGAGTCAGCGTCGACTGTCCTCGGCAGTCAACGTTCGGGTCCGCTGGGCCACCGTCGAGGTCTGTCCGTGAGCTGCTCAGGCTCTCAGTTTCCACACGCGGCCCCATGAGGTCGGCCCGGCACCCCCTTGTCGGGGGGTGCCGGGCGGACCTCCTGCTACCTGGGTGCACTACCGGCCGGTGGTGAAGCTCCAGGAGCCTCCGGCGAGCGTGTTTCCGACGGCGTCCTTGATGCTTGAGGACATCGATGCCGTGTATCTCGTGGTGGCGGCCAGGGTCACATTCGGGTTCAGTGTTGCCACCCGGGTGGAGACGTTGTAGCTGACCGCGTAGCTGACGAGCGCCCCTGTGGTGGCGTTCCTCAGCGCGAAGGTTCCGTTTGCGACACCGGTGACGGCCTCACTGATGGTGACCGTGACGTTGGCGGTCCGGCTGACACCGGTGGCGTTGACCGCTGGTGTCCTAGTCGCCATGACTGGCCTGGGCCCGGTCGTGAAGACCCAGGAGGACGGGGCCAGCGGGTTGCCCGCGAGGTCCGTGAGGCCTGCCGTCAGGCTTGCCGTGTGCCGCTTGTCCGCGGCGAGGGTCGCCGTCGGGTTCAAGGTGGCAACGCGGGTCGCAGCGGTCCAGGTCACGGGTGCGGCAACGATGGCTCCGGCGGCGTTCTTCAGCGTGAAGCGCGCAGCGCTGAGACCCGAAATGGGCTCATTGAAGGTTGCCGTGACATTGCCCGTTTGGCTTACCGCCATGGAGTTAACTGCCGGGGCCTTCGCCGTCACGAGGGGCGCCACGGTATCGACCGTCACGGCAAGGGAACCGGCCGACATGGTTTCGGTTCCCCCGGCCGTGGTTTCGCTGGCCGTGATGGTGTGCCGGCCGTTGGTCAGAGCCGTGGTCGGGGTCAGCGAGAAGCTGCCATTTGCGGCGACCGCGGCCGTGCCTTTGGCCACCCCGTCTACGTACAGCGTGGCGCTCGTGGAATCAGGGAGTGCCACAGCACCGGTGAAGGTGGGACTGACGTTGCGGGTGATGTTGTCCGTGGTGGAGCTGCCGGTGTCCGAAGCGGCAGTCATGTCGGGAATCGACGGACCCTTCGCCAGCGGCGCTGTGCACGGGGCGGTGGGGCCTCCGATCTGACCGAACTCGAAGATCGTGTTTTCTGTCAGGAGGGCGGGGTTGCGGCCGAGCCACATCCCGCGGCTTTCGGAGTTGACGGGGTTCGATGCCCTGTCCGCATCGGAGATACCATCGAATCCACTGACGCCTGTGAGCCCTGTCCACGTGGCCGTCCAGGTGGTCAGGCCCGGGCCGTCGTAGGCCAGGGCGCCGTCATCGCCGGCGGCGGCGCTGGCCCGGAGGGTGCGCTTGCCGTTGAGGACGAAGGACTGGTTCTTGGCCACGATTCGGGCCTCAATCTGGTCGATGGGAATCTGTCCGCCGCCAGGCGCGACAGCCGTTCCCTTCATCACCACGGTGCCGGGTCCGGTCTTCGTGGCCTGCTGGGTGACGGTGACGTTCGCGGTGAAGGTCTCGTCCCCGACGGTGGGGGCGGTGAGAACGCGGACGACATCCCCGGTGCGGATGTCCGGTGTGACACCGTCCCAGCAACCTCCACCGGGGTGGTTGACTTCCACGAGACCGTCAAAGCCCGGCGTCCCGGGATCGTCCTGCGGGATGAGGTTGGACGCGGTACCGATGACGGCCCCGCCGCGAAGTACCTGAACAGTGGCCACATCGGTCCTGGCATACCCGGATGCCGAGACGAAGTCCCGGACCGGGAAAACAAGAATGGAATGCGGCGCGACCGGGACCGCGTTGATGGCCGCCGAAGCCGGCACTGCTGCGCTCTGCACCGCCAGGATGGCAAGCGCACCGGCCGCGAGACCGGCCGCCACCCGTTGATGGTTTCTTTCAGATTTCATGGAAAACTCCCCTCAGAAGCCCCAGACTTCACCGGGCCGAGTCCGGGCCGATGATGCACTCCGGTCCATGGCCGGCGTGGATGCCAGTATCGGGAAGCGACCCTGCGGAAACCCTTGACGAAAACCCCTGGCACCGCCCGAGTAGCGTCACGGACACGGCGAATTCCTCGGAGTTTCGGAGGCAATTCTCAGGAAGGACTTTTACCTTGGACACAAGGCCCACCGAGTCGCAGACTTGGCGGGCTTGACGTCAGGAAATGCCCCGTATTCCCTCCAAGGCCGCGGGGCTTTTCCTGCGTCCGCCCCCAGTGGGGTTCGCCAGCGGCTACCCCGGACAGGGGCACCTTGCAGAAGCATTGGGCGACGGCCGCAGCGAGGGGCCCCGTTTGGGCCCCCGTCCCCGTCACCTTGGTACAAGGTGTGGGGCATCCGTCTGAAGCTGTGAGAACAACCAGCTACAGTCCGCCGGTGGCACCCGGCGTCGCTCCCCGGATCAGTCCTCGTTCCGGAGGACGGCGCGGAGCCGGGCGGAGCGGGAACCGATCCCGTTCGTCTGGCCGGTCATTCCGATGAGGTTGCTGTTGTTCGAGCAGTCGTCATACACCGGGTCCGGGTCGTTGATAACGGTGCCCACGCCGTTGGCGTCGGGCACGCGCACGGCACTGTCACTGGCCGTCGGCGTCAGGGGCTGTCCCGCGGCCGTGAACTCCTCGGCACCGTGGGTCTGGCCGGAGACCAGGTTCAGCCAGCGAACACGATTCGCTGAACCTGATTGTGGTCGAAATCGAAACTGACAGACGCGCGGGGTTCGGCCACGTACGGGCTCCTTAGTGGAGAAAATTTTGCGGAAGGGAAGCGGGCGGCTGAATCTGCAGCCTTTGTCATCATTTCTGTGTCCCCATCACTCGCAGAAGCCTACCTGTTGGTTGCGTCTACTGGCTGGACGATGCCGCGGCCGGGACGGAACCCTGTATGCCCCAAAGGCCGCCGTGGTTTGACGAAAAACAGCGAATTCAGGCTGGCTCCGGTCTCACGAGTGCGCCTGCGTCGTCAAGGTGAGGATTTCGGCTCCGTCGTTGGTGATAGCGATCGTGTGCTCACTGTGTGCTGTCCGGCAGCCAGTCGCACTTCGGAGCGTCCACCCGTCGGCGTCCTTAATGAGTTCAGCGGTGTCCGCCATGACCCACGGCTCCAGTGCCAGCAGCAGCCCGGGACGCAGTTCGTATCCGCGGCCGGGCCGTCCGGCGTTCGCAATGTGCGGGTCCTGATGCATCGTCGATCCGATGCCATGACCCCCGAACTCGGTGTTTATCGGGTACCCCGCCTCGCTGAGGACGGAGCCGATGGCATAGGAGATGTCGCCGATGCGAGCCCCCGGTACGGCAGCAGCTATCCCTGCGCTCAACGCGCGCTCGGTCGCGCTGATGATCGCGACGCTCGCCGGGGGCTGGGAGTCGCCCACGATGAAACTGATGGCAGAGTCTGCAGCGACTCCGCTCTTGGAGACGGCAAGGTCGAGCGTCAACAGGTCGCCGTCGGCAAGCGAGTAGTTGTGTGGCAGTCCGTGGAGCACGGCGTCGTTGACGCCCGTGCAGATGTAGTGTCCGAACGGTCCGCGACCGAAGGATGGCGCGTAGTCGACGTAACAGGACAACGCACCCGCCTCGGCGATCATGGCCTTGGCCCACCGGTCGATGTCCAGCAGGTTCGTGCCGACCGTGGCCCGGCTCTTCAGCGTCTGCAGGATGTCAGCGACCAGGGCGCCTGTCTCTTTTGCTCGGGCCACTTCGGTGGGGTTCAGGATCTCAATCATCCAATAACTATACCGGTCATATTATCCCGGTATAATCGGAGCCATGGTCAGATTGCCGCTCACATTCGACGAGGTCGAGCGCGGACAGCGCCTCGGTGCCCTGTTGCGCCGCGCCAGGGGCCAGCGCTCGATGCTCGACATCGCGCTCAATGCGCGTGTCTCACCGGAGACCCTCCGGAAGATCGAGACGGGCCGCGTAGCGACCCCTGCCTTCCCGACCATCGCTGCGATCGCCGATGTCCTCGGGCTCTCCCTCGATGTGGTGTGGACCGAGATCAATCAGCCCGAACGTGGCATTGAACCGACCATCGCTGATCACAAGACACGTGAGCGGTTAGCCTCGTAAGTCTTCCCGCAACTGCGGTGGAGGCTTCGAGCAGAGAGAAGGCATGGGCGCGGGCTCTCACCCATGCCCCCGGTCAGTACAACTACCACGGCCGCTCCGCACCACGTTGACACAATCAAACAGCCCGGGGTTGACGAAAAACATAGGGGCGACCCTAGCCGATGGTGGCGGTGACCGGTGCGTGGTCCGGGACGGTGGCGTCCCGGCGGCTGGACGGAGTGTTCCCGATCGTGGTGATGTCCTGGACGTACGCGTCAGCGCCTGCGAGGTTCTGGACCAGGGTGTGGCTGAGCAGGATGTGGTCGATGAGCTCCCGGTCGCCTCCGTGTAGGCGTGAGAACCGGTGCCCGTCAGGGATCCGCGGCGCGATGTTCCAGAGCCGGGCCGCGTCACCGGCATCGGGCCGGTCGAAGCCGGGTGTGCCCAGCTGGGATCCGTCCGGGCCGTAGAGGATCTGAGTGGTGGCCGCCAACTGCGTGTCGTTCATGTCGCCCAGGACGACGAGGTCTTGCACGCCGCCTTTCAGGATTCCGTTGGCGTAAATCCGCAGCGTCGCGGCTTCCATGGTCCGCCGGTACAGGGCATAGGCGCCGTACCGGGCCCGTTCGTCCTCGTTCCGGGGGCTGAACCGGCCGCCGGGGTAGGTGAGCAGCTTCGACTTCAGGTGCGCAGCGACCAGGTCCAGGTCGCGGCCGCCGGCCGTGGTCCTCACGTGTAGGGCTCCGCGTCCCATTGACCCGTCGGTTTCCGTGGGGGCATCACCGACCTGTACCGGCAGCAACGGGGCCGGCAGCGCGGTCACCTCCTCCACCGTGATGAGCGGAGTTTGGCTCAGGAACCCGACCCGGATCCCCCGGTGGTCCGGATGAGTCGACAAGGCAGTCTGCCACGTTCCCGGGAGCCGGCTGGCCAGATCCGCCAGGGCAGTGGGGTCCCCGACCTCCTGGACGGCGACCACGTCCGGGGCCAGGGCGCTGATCCGGTCAGCGAGGTAGGCGAGCTTCTTCTCGTAGACGTCCTGGGTGCGGGGGCCGTACTCGCCGCCGGGGCGGAAGAAGTTCTCCAGGTTCCAGGTCGTGATTACCGGCATCTCAGGGCTCCTTCAAGGGACGTCACTGACGAAACCACGCTACCGCCGCAGAATGAACGGGAAGTGTCTCAGTGGCGTCGGGACACCCGAAGCCGATCGTCAAGGCTTTTCCTCGCTACGGCCCTGGTGCGGGGACGGGCCACGGTCCTTCAACAGTTCACTCAGCTGCTCCACCTGGGCGGTGAGCTTCCGCAGCTCCTCGTGGACCGGCGCCTCGGCGGCGTCGAGCTCGGCCTGGGTTTCCTCGGCGACGGACTGCACCATCCAGGAGGCAACGGATGCGGTGACCACGCCCAGGACAGCGACGCCGCCGACCATCAGCCCGGCAGCCACGCAGCGGCCGAGGAAGGTCACCGGGTAGTGGTCGCCGTACCCGACCGTGGTGATCGTTGTCATCGCCCACCAGATAGCGTCTCCGAACGTGGTCAGGTTCGAGCCCGGCGCGTTTTCTTCGGCGTCCAGCACTCCCAGGGCGCCGGCGTAAATCAGGAGCGTGGCCGCCCCAAGGACATAGGTCAGGACCCTGCCCCGCAGCGCGTTCCCACCGACCCGGTGCATGACCCGAAGGAGGGTGACCAGCCGCAGCAGCCGCAAGGGGCGGAGCGCCGGCAGCGCCACGATGGCCAGCTCGTGCAGGTTACGGATGAACCAGCGTCCGCGCTCCCGCGCCAGAACAAGATTCATTACGTAGTCCAGAACGAACGCCGCCCAGGTGCCCCAGATCAGGACCTCAACGACCAGCAGGTCCGTGTTGGCGATGACCTGGACTGAGTAGGCTGCCAAAAATACGAGTGCCGCGACGGTCAGGGGCCATTCGGAGCGCCTCCGCCATGCTTCCTGTGTCATTGCTGAATTCTAGGGGAGGGCCTGTCGGGTCCAGGGATGCTCCCGACTGGTGGGCGGGGTCAGGGCCAGATCGCAGGGGGCCACAGCGGTCAACATACAAATTCCCCGGTCACGGCGAATGCCAGAACTGGGAGTTAACCTTCGGTTGGCCTGAAGGTGGGGTGTAGGTGGCCAGCTGTTGGCACAGGGCGGACACGGTGTCACGTGCACCTGCACACCACCAGAGTGGAGAACACCACATGCACACCCCTACGAAGCTCGGCGCTGCCGTACTCAGCGCGGCCCTGCTGCTCGCCATCCCCTCCCAGGCCATGGCTGCTGATACCAACCCGAAGGGCGGAGACAACCACTTCGACCTCCAGGCCCACCGCGGCGGCATCGGACTCACGGCCGAGTCAACACTGGCGTCCTTTGCAAAAGGGATCGAGACCGGCGTCTCGACCCTCGAGCTCGACCTCCAGATCACCAAAGACGGCCGGGAAGTCATCACCCACGACCGCAGGATCAGCGACAAGAAGTGCACCGACACCGGACCCGTCACGCCCGGAGACGCGCAGTACCCGTACGTCGGCAAGTACATCAAGGACCTCACCTTCGCGCAGGTCCGCAGCCTTGACTGCGGCAGCCTCACGCAGCCCGAGTTCCCAGGCCAGCAGGCCTCTCCCGGCGCAACGATGCCCACCCTGGCCGAGGTCTTCGCCCTCGCGGACGCCCACCACGCCAGCCAGGTGAAATTCAACATTGAAACGAAAGTGGAGGCCGGCGCGCCGGAGCAGACAGCTCCCCGTGAAGAATTCGTAAAGGTGGCATTGCGCGAAATCAGGGCCGCCAACATGCAGCACCGCGTGTCCATCGAAAGCTTTGACTGGGGTGCGCTGCGCCTGGTCCAGCAGCAGGCACCGCAGATCCCCACCGTGGCCCTGACCAACAAGGACTTCCTGCAGGCCGGCCAGCCCGGAAAGTCCCCATGGCTGGGCGGCATCGACTCCGACGACTTCGGTGGAGACCTGGTCGCCTCCGCCGCTTCCGTGGGCTTCGACGCCATCTCCCCCGTGCACGGCACGCCGCAGAACGGCACCGTCGAGGACGCCAACTACGTCCCCTACGTCACCAAAGACATGGTCACCCGCGCACACGCCGCCGGCATGCGCGTCATCCCCTGGACCGTGGACGACAAGCCGACCATGCGCGCCATGATCGCCACCGGCGTCGACGGAATGATCACCGACTACCCGAACCGCCTCCGCGAGGTCATGGCCGAGTCCGGCATGAAGCTGCCGCACAGCTAACGGTGCCCATTCGGAGCATGAACCGGGCTACTGCCCCGTCCCTGTCCGGAGGAGGTCTGGAGGCGGCCAATGCCCAATCCGCGCATCGGCCGCCTCCGCGCTTAGCCCGAGGAGGTCACCGGACCGGCCCTGCAGCAATGCCTGTCACCGGACAGCATCCGGCAGACAACGCGGATCCAAACCCTCTCCAAGGCGTCCGGCAGCTCCTCCGGGAATACGAAAGCGACATTCAGGCGCGTCTGTATCAAGGCCAAGTCATCGATGAGGTCACGCACTGCGATGTTCGGTTCGTCGGCTTCGGCGAGTTCAACCAGCAGCCAGCGGGCGCTTCGTAGCTTCCCCAATTGACGTGTTCCGTCTAGCGGGTCGACCCCGCCCGCTTCAGTTCTCCACTTCGCAGGCGCCACAAGTTCCCGGCCATGCTACCCCAGCCTGGCGCGGGCCTTGTGACGCCGGGTCCGGTGCTACTGGGGGAGGGCACCGGCCCCGACTGTTCTGGGTTCTTGGTCACCTTCAACTCCAGAACACTCAGAGTCTCCCCTGCGTCTTGGGATAAGCGCGGCCTCTAACGCTGGTGATGGCCTGGGCGTTGCCCAGATTTGGGGGTACATCGCCAAGGTTTACGCAGGGACCGTGCCGACTAGCCTCCCCGCACTCCTGGTCCGGACGGCCCCACACCCGTTAGCGTAGGAACCTGGCCTCGCCATCCAGGCCTCGGACAAAGTGGTCTAACCTGCGGAGGTCAGCGTCGGCGGTTCCTCGCAGTCCCCGTTCTGGGCCCACGTCCCCGTCGCCTCGGTACAAGGTGTGAGGCAGCAAAGCCAAGGTGGCTTCGAAGTGCGGCAGGAGTTCCTCCAGTTCACTTCCGGGGCCGGGCTGGCGCACGTGCCTACCAGACAGCAAAGGAGGAGAGCCCGTTGGGCTCCCCTCCTTTGCCTTACCGGGTGTTGACAGCCTGCTACCTGCGGTTTGGCGTGCGGGTGATGGAGGCGACTGCGCCGGTCTGTTCGTTCAGCAGCACCTTGTCGTTGCGCTGGTGGTGGAAGTTGAACATGGCGGTCATCGACCCGGCCGTCGCATCAGCGGAGGCGTCGCCGATCTGACCCGTGCTCCAGTTGTCCTCGATGAAGCGGAGGATGGAGGCCTGATCCGTTTCGGTGTGGTCGACGAAGTTTTTCTTCGCGTAGGGGGAGATGACCACGAGCGGTTGGCGCGGGCCGGGGCCGCAGCGGTCGGCGTAGCCGCCGGACATGGGAACGCCCTTGTTATAGGCATTAAGGCACCAGGCGGCGTCGTCGGGACTGTTGGAGGAGTTCTTCACCTTGGCCGCGACGTGGTCGTACCAGCCGTCGGAGTCGTCGTAGGCAAGCACGACGGCGGTGCTGTCCCAGTTCTTCGACTTCTGGACGGCGTTGACCTGCTTGGTGATGAAGTTCTGCTCATCGACCGGATCAGAGTAGGAGGCGTGGCCGTCCTGGTAGTTCGGCGCTTTGAGGAAGGACACTGCGGGCATGTTGTCGCTGTTGACGACCTTGTCGAAGTCGCTCACGTCGTACTGGTGGTTAGCCTGGCCGTTGTGGCCGATTTCCGCGTCGCTGGCCGGGGCCAGGTGGTGGGGGTTGGCCGTGGAGGCGTAGTACTGGAACGGCTGGTGGTGCGGGTTGTAGTCAGTGCTGGAGACGCCGGCGACGTTTGTGTGCGTGGCCCCGCAGGATGCCGGGCTCGTGCCTGAGGCTGCGGCCGTGGGCGTGAATCCGCCCTGGAACCAGCCCCAGCTCACTCCCTTGGCGGTGAGCAGGTCACCGATGTTCTTGCCGGTCATTCCGATGAGGTTGCTGCTTTTCGCGTGGCTGTTGTTCGAGCAGTCGTCATAGACCGGGTCCGGGTCGTTGATGACGGTGCCCACGCCGTTGGCGTCGGGGACGCGCACGGCACTGTCACTGGCCGTCGGCGTCAGGGGCTGTCCCGCGGCCGTGAACTCCTTGGCACCGTGGGTCTGGCCGGAGACCAGGTTCAGCGCGCCGGGCGTGGAGGGGCCGAAGACGGTGCTGAAGTGGTTGTCGCTCATGGAGTAGTTCTGCGCGTAGTTCCAGATCCCGGTGACCGTGTTGCCGTCGTAGTAGTCCATGGTGAGGCCGGCACGGCCGTACTGGTTGGCGCCGCACGCGTCGCGGCTGGTGAACTCCACGAACTTGTCCATCAGGCCGCCGTTGTACGCCTTTTGTTCGGCGGTGTAGGTGTGGTCCTGGTCGCAGGTGACCGCCTGGGCGGGGCTGAGCCGGGCGGGCTGGACGGCATTGGGGTTGTTTGGGGCGAGCAGGCCGTCATGGGCGAGGGTCGCGATGTTCTTCGGGGTGTCGGCCGCCGGAGTGAACCGGGCCGCGGCAGCGGCGGTGCCCTGCTGAGCTTCCCCCGCGGTGTTCGCCGCCTTGGGGTAGGTGGCGAAGTAATGATCGAAGGAGACGTTTTCTCCAAAGATCACCACGACGTGCTTGATCGGCGTCGCGGTGCCGGACGGGGGTGTTCCTTTGGCGGAGGCCGGGCTGGCACCGAGGCCCAGCAGGCCGCTGGCCAGGGCGCAGGCCGCGAGGGCCGCGGCGCCGGTGGCAAGAGCTGTTCGCTTCTTGGGGAACCGCTTTGCTGGATGAGTCATGAGACCTACTACTCGTTCCTTATCGGGAGCCGGCTCTGCTTGCCGGCCTTTAGGCAGGGGCACCGGGTCCATCCGCGCCGGGTCTCCTACCGATGGGTTGGGGACAGCGAGGCCCGTGGACCAGGGGTATTGCGGCGCTGTTGGGTTCGCTCGCAGGGGCGACACTAAGTTGCCTAGGTAAACCAACTGTGAACGGCAATCAACGAAGGGAAGTCTGCTTACCGTCTTCCCACAGCGACAGGCAGGCCATCACGTGGCAAGTCCATACTGAAGACGCAAAGATGAATGAAGGCTCGGCGACTCCATACCGGACCCTCGGATGTGAAAGTCCGGGCGTAAACCCTGCAGATAGGGCCTAATCCCTGCCGCTGCTGCGATGCGACGTTTCTTTGCGGGCTTCGCGGTGCTTGCGCCCGTCTCCTCGAGAGTTTCTCGACACGGGCAGAGCTCGTGACCGGCGGCCACGTCTCTGTCCAGATCAGCAAACGTGCAAAAGCCCGTGTCGACGCGTTCTCGGTAGGCAGTAGTTGCCGGGGCGAACCTTTAACGTCACCAAAGTCGGCGATGGAATTAAGCTGAGCAGCAAAGGGAATTAAGCTGAGATCCATACGTTCATCCGCATGACAAGTAAGTCAAGAACAAACAAAAAATCCCCCAACGAGCAACCCCCCGGTCACTTCGGCCTGCGTCGGCTGTCGGCAGCCGTACTCGCTCGCAAACCGCTCTCGATCGTGGCCGCAAGCTGCATGCTTGCCCTGGTGGGCGGCGGCCTCGCCGCCGCGTCGACCATCCCATTCGGCCAGCAGCAGGTCGGAGCCCAGGACGAGAACGGGGAGCAGATCTCCTCGAACCAGGTGATCAAGCCCATCGGCGACCGTCTGATGACGCCGTTCGGCAAGATCATGGGCTCGACCGTGAGCCCCGATGGCCGCTATCTGGTCGGGACCAGCGCCGACCGGTCGGTCGCCCTGCAGGTATTTGACCTCAAGACCTACAAGCCGGTCGCTGCCGCGGGCACCCTCGCGGCCGCCTCGTTCGCGACGGCGGCGAGCAACGCGGGCTACCCGGACACGGCCTACCAGAAACTCACCGACGGTTCGGTGGGCCAGGAAGGACCGGTCTTCTCCCCCGACGGCAAGTTCCTCTACGCCCCGGTCGCCACGGGCCTCGTCCGCTACCCCTTCAACGCCGACGGTTCGCTCGGCACCGGCACGAAGATCGGCGTCCCGACCGCTGACGGCAAGAAGGCGCTGACCGCCGGCATGGCGTTCTCCCCGGACGGCTCGACTCTGTACGCGGCCGTCAACGGCCAGAACACCGTCGTGGCGATCGACCCGGCCGCGGGAACGCTCAAGCAAACCTTCAACACCGGCATCGCCCCCCGCCAGCTGAAGTTCGCCGGCACCAGGCTGTACGTTTCCAACGAGGGAGGCCGCCAGGCTGCCGCGGGCGAGGCGACGATGGGCTCCTACGGCACGCAGGTTCCCGCGGACACGTACCTGGGTACCTCCACGACCGGCACGCTCAGCGTCATCGACACGGCGAACACCTCCGCTCCGGTTTCCTCGATCGACGTCCAGCTGCACCCGACCGCGATGCACCTGGACGGCTCCACCCTGTACGTGGCGAACACCAACAGCGACACCGTCTCGGTCGTGGACACCGCGAGCAACAAGGTCCTGCAGACCATCGCGACCCAGCCGTGGGCCTCCTCGCAGGTGGGCTATGAGCCAACCGCCATCACGATGCAGGGGGACCACCTGCTGGTCTCCCTGGGCCGTGCGAACGCGATTGCGGTCTACAAGGTCAACAAGAAGGACCCGAAGGACCCCGCCAGTTACATCGGCCTGCTGCCGACCGACTACTTCCCGCAGAACGTCACCGCCGTGAACGGCCAGATCGTGGTCACCAACACCCGCGGCATCGACGCGCGCGGCCCGGAGCTGAGCTTCAACAAGGGCCCCGGCACCACGGTCGCGACCGGTCACGGCACACACTCCACCACCGCCTCGCTCACCAAATTCACCCTGCCGAACGATGAACAGATCCAGCACCACACCGAGACCGTATTCAAGCAAAACGGCTGGGACAGCAGCTCCGTGAAGGAATCGACGGCCGCAGCCGCCGCCAAGATCCCGGCCGTGGCCGTGCCCAAGCGGATCGGAGACCCGTCGACGATCAAGCACGTGTTCCTGATCGTCAAAGAGAACCGCACCTACGACCAGATCTACGGCGACATGAAGCAGGGCAACGGCGACGCCTCCCTCGCTCAGTTCGGCGCGACAGTCACCCCGAACCAGCACGCACTGGCCAACCAGTTCGGCCTGTACGACAACACCTACGACATCGGCACGAACTCGGCCGAGGGCCACAACTGGATGATGCAGGGCGACAACCCGGCCTACAGCGAGACCAGCGCAGGTGAGTACACCCGCTCCTACGACACCGAAGAGGACGTCCTGGGCCACCAGCGCTCCGGCTTCCTCTGGACGGCAATCGAGTCCGCGGGCAAGACCGCAAGGAACTACGGGGAGTTCGAGTACGGCGAGGGCAAGCCGGCCGGCGCGACCTGGCAGCAGTACTACTGCGCGGCAACGAGCACGATGGCCGGCGGCGACCCGTCCCAGCTCTTCACCCCCTCGCTCCAGATGCACGCCAGCTCGGACATCCCCTCGCTCAACGCGATCACAGACCCGAACGCGGCGCCGTTCGACACCTCGGTGCCGGACATCTACCGCTACGAGACCTGGAAGCAGGACTTCAAGAAGAACGGTCCGAAGAACTTCCAGATGACATGGCTGTCCAGCGACCACACCGGTGGCACCGCCGGCCCGCGGGCCCAGGTCGCGGACAACGACCTCGCCGTAGGCAAGATCGTCGACGAGATCTCGCACTCGAAGTACTGGAAGGACTCCGCGATCTTCATCGCTGAGGACGACAGCCAGGACGGCGCCGACCACGTCGACGGCCACCGCGCCCCGGTCCAGGTCATCAGCCCCTACGCGGTACACGGCAAGACCGTCAGCACGTTCTACTCACAGATCAACATGGTGCGGACCATCCAGCAGATCCTCGGTGCCCAGCCGCTGAACCAGAAGGTCGCCGCCGCCACCCCGATGTTCGCCGCCTTCACCAACAAAGCCGACCCGACACCGTACAAGGCGGTCCCGAACCAGGTCCCGCTGACCGAAGGCGTCAAAACCGCCCCAGCCTGCGGCACCGACACGCTCGGCAAAACCGGTGCAGCCGCCACCGCGGTGAACACCAGTGCAGCCAAAGCAGCGTCCGTCCCGGCCCCGATGCAGGACATCGCCGAACAGTGGGACACCTGGTCCAAGCAGCAGCACCTGACCGGGGAAGGCGCGAAGGAAGACTCCGCGAACCCGTACCTGTTCAACCGCTGGACCTGGTACCAGGCCCACAACTGGCAGAGCCCGTACCCGGGCGACGCCAAGATCTATGGCCCGAACAACGTGCCGGGCATCCCCGCCGGCTCGACCGGCCACGAGGACGGCTAATCCACCACTGACCGGCTGACGACCGCCGATCACCCATCGCCGGCATCCACACCAAAGCTGAAGGCCACCTCTGCGGAGGTGGCCTTCAGCTTTGGGACTCAGGAAAGATCCGAAGACTGGGGGGCAGGTCCGCTCGTGCATGCCCTGTCGCCGGGGGCGTTGGAAGGTGAAACGGCGCGTGAACGGTTCGCCAAGTCTCGCTGAACAGCGCCGTTTGAGTGCCGTCGGGAGGGGCGGACCGCGATAACTTCCCAGCATGACTCTCCCCAAACAAAACGTCAGCAGGGCTGCAATCGCTGCCCTGGCCCTGGGACTCCCGGCAGCCTTCCTCACCCCCGTAGGCCCCGTCAATGCAGCCCCGACAGTATCCTCACGCCCAGCTACCGCCCCGATCAGTGCAGCCAAACTGGATCTCGGCGCCTCGGATCTGCCCGAGAAGCGCGCTGACACCACGCTGGCCCCCGGACTGACCAGGACCTCCATCACACGCGGGGCCCCTGACGCTTCCCTTTTCTGGACGGCAGAGGTCGCCATCCCCGCGAACTCCCCCGACCCGGACGCCCCTGCATCAGCACTTTCCGACCAGGTTCACGCCCAGGCAGTCGCAGCAAAGCTTCAGGCAGCAGGCATTCAGGCCCGCGTCGAACATGTGCAGTCCCCTCAGCTCGCAGATGCGGGCGGCGACCTCGGATACCGGGTGCGAGCCGGGCAGTTCCCATCCAAAGCTGACGGCACAGCCACGGTGGCACAGATCAAGGCCGCCGGCTACGCATCCTCGGTGCTGTACACCGGCTGGGACGGCGACGCCGAAACCAGCGGACAAACCCGCGGCCCGTGGAAGCTCGAAGTCCTCACTATCGACCCCAAGAAGTTCCGGGGCGAACTCAGCTCGAGCTTCGGACCCAACCTCCAGGACCGGGAAACAACCAGCGCTCTGGCCGCCGCGGACGGCGCACTGGCAGCCACGAATGGCGGTTACTTCGTGCTGGATCCCAAAGCCGGCGCCCCGGGCGACCCGGCCGGGACCGCCGTCGCCAACGGGAAAATCCTCAGCGAGCCTGTCGGCGACCGGCCTTCGCTCGTGATTGACGGCACCACGAACCGTTCCTCAGTGCAGCGGCTGCACTGGGACGGCACCGTCACGGCGCCTGGCAAGGCCAAGTTGGCGGTGGACGGCCTGAACCGTGTGCCGGGGCTGATCCGCAACTGCGGCGGGACCGACGACGCCCCAACCTCGCTCCCCGTGCACGATGCGACGTGCACTGATCCGGACGAAATCGTCGGCTTCACGCCCGAGTTCGCGGCCTCCACGCCTTCAGGGCCGGGGTTGGAAGTTGTCCTCGATGAACGGGGCACCGTCACCGCCGTCAACACTTCCCGCGGTATGGCAGTTCCCGCGCACGGGCGGACACTCCAGGCTATTGGGGCAGACGTGCAACGCCTGAAGAGCGTGGCCAAGGTCGGCACGCGGATCGAGCTCGACACCGATCTGATCAACGAACAGGGCAAGCCGCTGAAGGCCGGTTCCTCGACCGACGTCGTCAATGGTGGCCCGGTGCTAGTGTCCGGCGGCCAGGAAAAGATCACCGCAAAGCGAGACGGCATGGTCCACGCCGGCGACAGCAACAGCTTCTATTACGGCTGGGTCCACAAACGCAACCCCCGCACGATCGCCGGTGTCGATGCCCAGGGGCGCACGCTGATCGTCACCGCCGATGGACGGCAGACGACGGCACTCGGGCTGAGCATCAAGGAATCGGCCGATGTTGCCCGTTCCTTGGGAATGGTCGATGCCATCAACATGGACGGCGGCGGATCGACCACCATGGTCGTCGGCGGGAAGGTCGTGAACTCGCCCTCCGACGCGGCCGGTGAGCGACCCGTGGGTGATGCCCTTCTCGTACTCCCCCGCCGCAAGGACTGACGGCAGGGAAGACCGGAGTAGGTGCCGGCGGCGGTGCGCTAGGGCTAGACATTGCGCACCGCGGCCGGCTGCGTCCGGGCCATACCTAGGCCGGAGGGCCATGTACCCATTGAGGTAGCCGCCATCCCGGATCGATGCCATCAGCATCCACTCATCGCCTATCTCCTGGACCACGCCGTGCCGTTCCGTGCCCTTCTTGAAGGAACGGGCAATACTGACCGGCTGCAGCTGAGCCATTGACTGCTCAAGCCTGGACAGAATTTTCTTCCGTGACTGCCTCTTATGCCCCATCGGCACATCCTCACACGCCCAACGCAGTCCACCAAGGCAAGGTACTGGCGTCCGCCGCGGCGTCTACGATGCAGGAATGACAGAAGAAGAACCGTGGCAGCGCTACGACCGGGACAAGCTGCCCACGGGGTAGGCCTACCCGCTGGGCCGGATTCAGGTCAGTGCCGCCCTGGTCGCCGCGGGCGTGAGCCTGGGCAGCCTTTCCTTCAGCCGGAACGATCGGGTTAGATCAGGAGATCCTTACGTTCTGCACGCCTACTGGGCCCTCGGATTCACGGGCAAAGTACTTCGGTGCCCGAGACCCTGACAACAGCCCGGGCCACCTAAGTTAGAAAACGGCCACGCTACCGTAGAACCTCACAACCGCGCCCCCTGCACGAGTACCCCTGAAGAAGATGTGAGGCGCAGAGCTATCTGGAAGAACTTCCAAGAGCAAATCTGCGGAATGCCGCCCGACACTTTGCCAGCGAACTGAATCATAATGATCCATGTAATTGGAAGTTTGTGGCGCCGCTTCCACGTGTTTGCCGGCCGGGCGCGTGCTCCAACTTTCTAGGCTGTTTTCCGCGCCGTAGGTCAAGCACGGAGCAGTTCCGGCTCCACAGGTCCCATTGCCGTAAAGGGCAGTAGCTGGCGCCATTCCGAGCTTCTGACCCTCAGGATGGGGCGCCTGGCATCGGCGTGGGTGCCCTCGTTGTTTCAAACCTGTCGCCGCAGAGCGTCCAGTCGACTAACGTGTTGGGCCTGGCGCGGTAGCGCTTATCTCGGATCTCCTGCAGCCTTGCCGCTCGCGCCTTCTTGGGCGCCTGCCCTACCTTGATCTCGTCCCGGACGTCCGCTCGGATGGCGCGGCCCAGCCGCCGCCTCTGCCGCTTGTTGTCCATACAGACTGACTCCAGGCTGGGGGCGGATCTTCATGTTTACTACTGGAGCGGTTTCTGCCGATAACCCGAGACTATGAGCATGATGTAAGCAGCAGGTGCCTTCACCAGTTCGAAGAGGAGCGGCCTGGCGGCACCGCGGGCGGACACCGCTGCTCACGGGCCCCGAAGCGCAATCCGAAACGGTCGGCCCGCATGCAACTTGCATCTCTACAATGAGTCGAGCTTTTATGTCTGCAACCGTGCTGCGACGCGCCGTTGGATGTGGTTGAGTTAGGAACATGACCTCACGGATCGAGGACTACGGTTTTTTATCAGACCTTCGCACCGGCGCCTTGATCTCACGCGAAGGCAGTATCGACTGGCTCTGTCTGCCACGGTTCGACTCTGAATCGGTTTTCGGAGCCTTGGTTGGGACCAACGATCATGGTCGTTGGCTACTCGCACCAGCTCATGAGGACGGGCTAATCTCCCGTATTGCCGAAGTAGACCGCCGGTACAGGCCCTCCACTTTCATATTGGAGACGCGTTGGAGGACCGGAAGCGGGGAAGTCCTAGTCACTGAATTCATGCCGATCGGTGGAAGAGGCAATTCTTTGATCCGCAGGATACAAGGGGTCACTGGGCAGGTCCTGATGCGCCAAGAATTGGAGCTGCGGTTCGGCTACGGAAAAATCGTGCCCTGGGTCCGTCGGATTCACGACGACGACGGAGAGGCGTTGCTAGCGGTCGCCGGCCCGCAGGCTGTGATGCTACGAGCGGATGGTCTCCCCCAGGCCGGGCCTGATTATTCGCACGTAGGTGAGTTCAAGGTGGAAGCCGGCCAGACTTTCGACCTGCAACTTCATTCATTTTCATCCCATAGTATGCCGCCGCCGGCACTCGACGTCGGCCGGGCGCTGAAAGCCACCAGCAGGTACTGGACAAGCTGGTCGAGCAATTACCTTCCCCAAGGGAACTATGACACGGAAGTAGAACGCTCACTGCTCGTCTTGCGCGCACTAACTCACGAGAAGACCGGCGGAATTGTGGCCGCACCCACCACCTCGCTGCCGGAACAGTTCGGTGGCGAACGTAACTGGGATTATCGCTATTGTTGGCTCCGGGACGCCGCCCTAACGTTGGAAGCCATGATGACCCATGGCTTCCAACAGGAGGCTCTGTACTGGAGGAACTGGCTTCTTCGGGCTATCGCCGGCGATCCCCATGATCTGCAAATCATGTATGGAATAGCCGGTGAGCGCGAACTGCACGAGCGCGTCCTGAGTCACTTGCCGGGCTATAACGGCTCCGCCCCTGTGCGGGTTGGTAACGGTGCTGTCGACCAATACCAAGGTGACGTTGTGGGTGAAGTCATGGTTGCGCTGGCAAAGCTCCGCAACCAAGGCGTGCATGAAGACCACTTCTCCTGGCCTCTCCAACGAAACATCCTTCTCTTCGTAGAGAACAACATCGAACGCAAGGACCACGGTATCTGGGAGATGCGGGGCGAGAAACGGGACTTCACTCATTCCCGTGTGATGATGTGGGCCGCAATGGAGTGCGGAGTGCGAGCTGTCCAGGAATACGGTCTTGACGGTCCGGTCGGGCGATGGGCGGAGATCAGGGACGGGCTCCGCACCGAAATCTTGGAGCAAGGTTTCAACAGTACAATTAACTCGTTTACCCAGACGTATGGGGGCACAGAGGTAGACGCATCCCTTCTTGTTCTGCCACAGGTGGGCTTTCTGGCTTACGACGACGAAAGAATTCTCGGGACGGTGTCCCGTCTGGAACGTGACCTGCTTGACGAGGCCGGCCTGCTGATGCGCTACCGCACGGAAGCCTGCCTGGACGGTCTCGAGCCGGGGGAACACCCCTTCATGGCGTGCTCTTTCTGGCTGGTAGAGCAGTATGCGCGGACGGGCCGGATTGCTGAAGCGAAGACGCTTATGGACAGGCTCATCGGCTACGGGAATGACTTGGGGTTATTGAGCGAGGAATACGACACAAGCAGCCACCGCATGGCAGGTAATTATCCGCAGGCGTTCTCACACCTCACCCTGATAAGGGCTGCCGATGCTCTCAACGGTGCAGCGCGCGATGCAAAAACCGCGACCGGCTAGGCACTCGGCCGGTTCGGCACCGCAGGTTGAAGGGACAAACTGCTGGCGGCGGGATCACGAGTGCCTTCTACCACGGGTGTGACACCTGCCTGGGCCCGTTCGGGAGGGGGGCGGCGACGCTAGAGACAGACATGCGTCGTCTGTCTCCGGCCAGAATGCGTGCTGGCACGGATGCTGGACCCGTACGCGCGAAGCAGTATGGACTTAAGCCAGGCGGCACAGATCAACCTACAAGTTCCGTTGCCACCCCTCAGCAGTCCTAAGGAGTACGTCAATGTTGTCCACGCCTGAATCGGTGAGCACCATCCACCGAGCACATCGCACGGGGGCAGAGGACCCCGCCCAGCTCTTGGATCGTCACTGGACCAGAACACAGCTTCAGGCTGCAGCAGAAATGGACAGGAAGGTCCAGAGGCATCCGGAGCACATGCTCGCGCGCCTGGCACTGGCCAATCAGGGGAATACGTTGAGCCTGGAACGCATCAGGGCGAGCGTAGCGCGGTCGCTGGGAGGGACATCGGGCACGCACTACATCGTTGCCGCACTGCATTTGGCCCATCTTGCGCTCGCCTTTCCACAGACGCTGTCCGCAACCCAGCGGGCGCTCCTCCTAGCCCCGCTGGAGGCAGCCGAGATGGCCAGTGCGGCAACCAACGACGCGTCAGCGGAGGCAGCGATAGCTGCCTAACCATGCCGCACATCGGGCAGGAACCGCGGCCCCGGCCGGCTATCCAGAAATCCGGCCCGATCCGACTCCTCGAAGGTACGTGAGGACGGCAAGCACACGTCTGTGGTCCTCGGGCTCGGGCCTCAACTCGAGCTTAAGGAAAATGCTCCGAATATGGGCCTCTACGGTCCGCTCACCTAAGAAGAGCGACTTCCCTATTGCCTGGTTGGTGCGCCCTTCGGCCATTAACTCAAGGACGCTCTTCTCCCGGCTCGTAAGGTCGTCGCCTCGATCGTGACCTTTATGTGGACGGGCCACCAGTCGTGTAACAAGCTCCGGATCGATGGCCGTTCCCCCCGCAGCAACGCGATGCAGGGCGTCAATGAATTCGTCAACATCTGACACCCGCTCTTTAAGCAGGTAGCCCAAGCCTTTGGCCCCATTCTTCAATAGGGACATCGCGTTTTCCGTTTCCACATACTGGGACAGTAGGAGAACGCCGATCTCGGGGTGTCTGCTTTTTATGGTTTCGGCGGCCTGGATGCCTTCAACGGTGTAACTGGGTGGCATCCGGATGTCCACCACAGCTACGTCGGCCCCACGTTTGTCAATCGCTTCCAGCAGATGCGGGCCATCGGCAGCCTCAGCTACGACTTCTAGACCTTCGGACTGCAACAGGGCGGACAATCCCCGGCGCAGTAATGCCGAGTCTTCAGCGATGGCAACACGCAGCGTCATGGCAGGTCGCCTTCCGGGTCCGTGGAGAAGGGAAGGACGACAAGTATCGTCGTCCCTCTGCCTTCAGGGCTGTCGATGGACAATAGGCCTCCCAGTGCCGCTGCTCGGTCCGCAATCCCCAGCAGCCCGCCGTCGGGTCCCGGCAGGGCACCACCAATTCCGTTGTCTACGATCTCGATTCGCAACTCCTTTTCGTTTCCGTCGATGCAGATTCGCACCCAGGCCGCCCTGGCGTGCTTCGTAGCGTTGGTGACGGCTTCTGCGCAGATGAAGTAGGCAGCCAGCTCCACGTGAGCCGGAAGCCCATTGTTCGTCCTGAGATCCAGTTCCATGGGCAGCGATGATCGCTCCGCTAACGCGGTCAGGGAGCCAGCCAGTCCCCTCTCCCGAAGCGAGGGGGGATACACGCCTCTCGCCAATTCGCGCAACTCGTCCAGTGCATCCAAAAGCTCGGCCCTTGCCTGCCCGACTAGGCTTTGTACCTCCAGCGAATCCGTCGTACGCTGGGCCCGCGCCAGCTCCATCGACACGGCGACCAGGCGTTGCTGAGCTCCGTCGTGAAGATCCCGTTCAAGCTGACGACGCCGGGAGTCGCCAGCCGTTACGATTCGCTCCCTGGAGCGACGGACCTCAATGAGTTGGTCCCGGAGCTGTTGCTCCATCTGCTGGTTTTCCAAGGCCAGCGACGTTGCGCCGCGCACGGCGGCCAACAATTGCGGCTGGTCCTGGAGGGCTTCGTCAAAAACCAGGGCCCCTACTGGTGTTCCGTGGCGTTCCAAGACCATGGAGGCGCGTCCGGTTGAACCATCCGGCAACGTCTGGGGAACTCCCTTGCTGTCAACAAAGGACGCCTGATCGGGCCACCAACGCAGCAAAGTGAGGGTGGGGTCGTGGACTGATCGCCGAAGCGCGCCGATTAGTCTGTCGCTAACCGGGGCTGAGCCGACTTCCACCATGAGATCACCCAATGTGCCACGCGCGAAACGGTAGCGCCACAGACCAAATAATACGGCCAGCGGCACAATTGAGGTCGCGGGATATTGCCAGAGCAACGCTTCTGAGGACAGAGATCCAGACAGTTGGATCACGGCGAGGGACACCCACACGGTGGCCGCTGTTTTTACGATTACGGCAAGCCATAGCGGCAGGAATGCCGAACGGTAGGCCTTTGTCCCCGCGCGCCAACGGGCGATCAGGACCGTTACGATCGCGACTCCCACCGAGATCTGCAATATGCGGATTGCGTTCCCGAGCGCGGTCATGAGGGACGGGCTGTCCCAAAGAAGCAACAGATTGCGGGACGTGGACTCCCCCGCCGTGACATGGAGGCGAGGATCGAAGAAGGCCCAGCCTGGTACGGGGGCAAACAGCCAAGAAGTGTAGAAGAACGCTACGGCAGTTTTTTCAGCTCGACTGCGCAGCGTTCCTGACGGAAAGCTGAGCGCCAACTGCAGCAAGGGAGGCTGATACATCAGCGTAAGCGTTACACCGAGCGTAAACGCCACCGGGTCGCTGGAACGGCGAATCCCGGACGCCAGCCAAAGCCAACCCGCCACAACCAACAGCAGCCCCGGATTCCGGGAAGGCCGGCTCCGCCACGCCGTCACACCAGCCAGAACGAATGCTAAGCCCACGCCCAAGAACAGTGTCAGTTCAAAAACTGTAAACGGAGTCCGGTTCGGATTCTCCCCCCACCGGAGTACCCCTTGGGCATTTAAACCTAGGGTTCGAGCAGGGTCCTGTAGGGCTGTGGGTGACCAATCGACGCAGACCAAGACTAGGATTACGAAGCCCGTCGTCACCCCGATTACAGAAGTGAGTTGTCGCGTAGTCATTTGCACTTCCGTCCCAAGCCAGCCCTTGGGTCAATTTGGCAAGGCCCTCTGCTGGCCAGAGGGCGGAAGGAGTCGCCATTCGCCGTACCAAGGCCCGGGCCACCACGCACATCCTCGTGATGAAGTGGAGCCTGCAATGCAATCTGCTCCTCAACTTGACCCACAGCATCTTTCATACTCGGAGTCGTGCCTCCGTTGTAGCACTGTGCATCGGCCAGAGCAATATGGGCGGATATTCCGCTTATACCTTCGCCCTCTGACCACGTTCTGCCCAGGGTGAATTTGCTTCCGCCTGGTTTCAATCTTGGCTTGGGGTAGTCTTTTTCCGACGGTTGCCTGGCGTGTCCGGAGGAACGGTAAGGCCGGGGCAGACCTCGATGTAGTCGATGCCCGGAGACACCCACTCACGCCACTGTTTGTGGCTGATGTTCTGGGAAAGTTTGGTACACAATGTGTCGGACGGGGTCYGGGGTGCGGGCCACAGCCTCACTGTGCTGTCGTCGCTCCCGGAGGCGACTCGGCGGCCGTCGGGGCTAAACGCCACGCTGTACACCGGGCCCTCGTGTCCGGTCATCGGTCCAACGAGGGGCTGACCCGTTTCCGCGTCCCATAGCCGCACCGTGCCGTCGTTACCCCCCGTGCTGATGCGGAGCCCGTCCGGGCTAAACGCCACGCTGTACACCCCATTCAAGTGCCCGGTCATCGGCTTACCAAGGGACTGGCCCGTTTCCGCGTCCCAACGCTCCACTGTGCCATCGGTACTGCCGGAAACGATCCGGTGCCCGTCGGGGCTGAACGCAACACTCGTCACCGCATCCYTGTGTCCGGTCAACGGCTCGCCGAAGGCCCGGCCCGTCTCCGCCTCCCAACGCCTTATCGTGCCATCGGTACTGCCGGAAACGATCCGGTGCCCGTCGGGGCTGAACGCAACACTCGTCACCGCATCCCTGTGTCCGGTCAACGGYTYGCCRARGGCCCGGCCCGTCTCCGCCTCCCAACGCCTTATCGTGCCATCGGTACTGCCGGAAACGATCCGGTGCTGCCGGAAACGATCCGGTGC